>NZ_MBST01000014.1:0-137598 GCF_001695865.1 Ensifer sp. LC384 | reverse complement strand
TAGCTCGTCAGGCTCATAACCTGAAGGCCGCAGGTTCAAATCCTGCCCCCGCAACCAGATCAAACAAAGCCCGCAGGACAGCAATGTCCGCGGGCTTTTTGACGTTCTGCAGCCCAACACAAACGTCAGCAGACCATCGGTCCGAGCCATTGCGCGCAATGCCTGGCCCCAGCACGCAGACATCTCCCGCGTCCGGGCGACGAACAACGGCGAGAACCGCGCACCATCGACGAAGACGAAAAAACGTCGTCGGATCGTGCAATTTGGCCTTGCAGCTCTAGTCGCTAGAGGTCGTAGCCTTGCGTCAAGATATGCAAGGAGGAGGTCATGGCAGGCAATATTCGCGAAAACCGCTATCGGGTCGAGGGCATGGATTGTGCATCCTGCGCCTCGAAGATCGACACCGCCGTTAGGCGCATGCCGGGCGTGGAAGATGTCTCGGTTTCCGTTGCTGCGGGTACGATGTCGGTCAGGCACGCCGACGACGGCGAGCTCGCGGTGAACATCGTCAGCAAGGTCGGAAAGCTCGGTTACCGGCTGCACCCGATCACCGCCCACCAGAAGTCCGCAATTGCTACCGTCCACACTTGCTCGGGCCATCACGATCATGACCATTCCCACGATCACGATCACGATCACGACGAGCATACGCATGAGCACGGCCACGCTCATGAACATCAGCACAGCCACAACGCGGCTGGGTCGGCCTTGTCGCAGCAGCCGAGTTCGCATGCACACGATCATGGCCCGACGAACGGCCCCTGGTGGCGATCCGGCAAGGGCCGGTTGACGATCGCCTGCGGCCTGGCGCTTGCCGCCGCCTACGACCTTGGCCACCTGGTTCCGGCCACAGAGCCCTGGATCTTCACGCTCGCCATGCTGGTCGGCCTCTTGCCGATCGCCCGGCGGGCTTTCGCCGCGGCAACCTCCGGCACGCCGTTTTCGATCGAAATGCTGATGACGATCGCAGCAGTGGGTGCCGTCTTCATCGGTGCGACGGAAGAAGCGGCGATGGTCGTGCTGCTGTTCCTTGTCGGTGAGTTGCTCGAAGGCGTTGCCGCCGGCAAGGCGCGGGCGAGCATCCAGTCGCTGACGGCGCTCGTGCCCAAGTCGGCCTATCTCGAGCGCGACGGCCGGGTCGATGAGGTCCCGGCCGAAAGCCTGGCGGTTGGCGCGGTCATTCTTGTTCGTCCCGGTGACCGCGTTCCCGCCGATGGCATCATCCTCTCCGGCGAAAGCGCCGTCGACGAGGCGCCTGTGACTGGCGAAAGCACCCCGGTGCACAAGGCAGTCGACGATCAACTCGTCGCCGGAACGGTCAATGGCGACGGAACCTTGCGCGTACGCGTAACGGCCGCTGCCTCCGACAACACCATTGCCCGCATCGTGCGGCTCGTCGAGGAGGCGCAGGAGAGCAAGGCGCCGACCGAACGCTTCATCGATCGCTTCTCACGCTACTATACGCCGGGCGTCGTCGTCGTGGCCGCCCTGGTGGTGATCCTGCCGCCGCTTCTGGGCGGCGGCGCCTGGAGCGAATGGATCTACAAGGGACTGGCGATCCTGCTGATCGGTTGCCCCTGCGCGCTGGTGATCTCGACACCGGCGGCGATCGCCGCCAGCCTTTCTGCCGGCGCGCGCCGCGGCCTGCTCTTGAAGGGCGGCGCCGTGCTTGAAAATGTCGGCAAGATCACCGCTGCAGCATTCGACAAAACCGGCACGCTGACCGAAGGCAAGCCGCGGGTCACCGATATCGTCGGCTTTGGACGCTCCGAGAACGTGGTGCTCGGTCTGGCCGCAGCCCTCGAGCAGGGATCGAGCCACCCGCTTGCGCGGGCGATCCTGCAACGCGCCGATGAGTTGAAGCTGCAGGTCCCGGGCATCGCGACGGTAAAGGCCATTGGCGGCAAGGGTCTTGAGGGGATTGTCGGCACCGCCGCCCTGTTCCTCGGCTCGCCGCAGGCGGCCAATGACCGCGTGCCGATGTCGCCGGAACAGAAGGCGCGCATCGCAGCGCTGAACGACGAGGGCAAGACGGTTTCGGTGCTGCTTTCTGACAATGAGGTCATCGGCGCCATTGCCATGCGCGATGAGCCGCGCCCGGATGCTGCGGCTGGCGTCAAGGCGCTGACCGGCGCCGGCATTCATGTCGTCATGTTGACCGGTGACAACCGCCGCACGGCGGAAGCGATCGGCCGTCAGTTCGGCATGGAAGTGCGCGCCGAACTGCTGCCACAGGACAAGCAGCGCATCGTCGGCGAATTGAAGAAATCGGGCTTCAATGTCGCGAAGATCGGCGACGGCATCAACGATGCGCCGGCGCTGGCTGCGGCCGATGTCGGCATCGCCATGGGCGGCGGCACGGACGTGGCCCTGGAGACAGCCGACGCGGCTGTGCTGCATGGTAGGGTCGCTGATGTCGCAGCAATGGTCCGCCTTTCCCGCTCTACCATGCGAAACATTTTCCAGAATATCACTATTGCGCTTGGCTTGAAGGCGGTTTTCCTCGTCACCACCATTGCCGGGATAACAGGGCTGTGGCCGGCCATTCTTGCCGATACTGGCGCCACGGTGCTCGTGACCATGAACGCGCTACGCCTGTTGCGGCCGGTCAAAACGGCCTGAAGCAAACGCATAAAACGGAACCGGCGGCATCGAATGCCGCCGGTTTTTTGTTGCGATCACGGCCGATCTGCCTGTGTATATTCACGCTGGACTCTCATCAGCGATCCGGTGAGAGTATAAGGAGATCTCGATTGAGGGCTTCCGCGCCGGGAAATCGATGATAAACTTATACCAAATGGTAAAAAAATCGCCGGCACGGTTTCTGGGAAGAAGACCGAAGCGGGCCAGTTTGGGGATCGCAAGGCCAATATGGACAGTATTGCCATCGAACTGCGTGGGATCGACAAGAGCTTCGGTCCTGTTCACGCCAACAAGAACATCAATCTGAAAGTCCGCAAGGGTACGATCCACGGCGTCATCGGTGAAAACGGTGCGGGAAAATCGACCCTGATGTCGATCCTCTACGGCTTCTACCAGGCCGACAGCGGCGAAATCCACGTGGATGGCAAGCACATCTCGATCCGGGATCCCAATGCAGCGATCGCCGCCGGCATCGGGATGGTGCACCAGCACTTCATGCTGGTCGAGAACTTCACCGTTCTCGAAAATGTCATGCTCGGCGCGGAGGAAAACCAGATCCTCAACAAGGGCATTGCCAAGGCACGCGTCGAGCTGAAGCGGCTGGAGCGCGAATACGCGCTCGAGGTCAATCCCGACGCCGTGATCGAGGAACTACCGGTCGGTCTGCAGCAGCGCGTCGAGATCCTCAAGGCGCTCTATCGCCGTGCCGATATCCTGATTCTCGACGAGCCCACCGGCGTGTTGACGCCGGCCGAGGCCGATCATCTCTTCCGCGTTCTCGAGCAATTGAAGAGCCAGGGCAAGACCATCATTCTCATCACCCATAAGCTGCGGGAAATCATGGCGATCACCGACGAGGTTTCGGTGATGCGGCGCGGCGAGATGGTGGCGACGCGCACGACGGCAGAAACCTCTGTCGAGGAACTCGCCGAACTGATGGTTGGTCGCCGTGTGCTGCTGCGCGTCGAAAAAGGCGAGGCGAAGCCCGGGGACGTCAGGCTTTCGGTCGACGGTCTGACTGTCAAGGACAGCCGCGGCGTCACCATGGTCGACAATGTTTCGTTCAACCTGCGCGCCGGCGAGATCGTCGGCATTGCCGGCGTCGCCGGCAATGGCCAGTCGGAGCTGCTGGAGGCGATCTCCGGCATCCGCCGCGCGGTCTCGGGCAACGTCTCGCTCAACGGCAAGGCGATCGACGTCACCGGCCATGTCGACCCCAAGGCGTTGCGCGATCGCGGCCTCGCTCACGTGCCGGAAGACCGGCATCACGTCGGGCTCGTGCTGAAGTTCGAGGAATGTGAAAATGCCATCCTCGGCTATCATCATGACAAGCGTTACCTCAACGGTGTGTTCCTGAATGTCGATGCCATCCGTAGGGATGCCGAGCAGCGGATTGCCGAATACGACATCCGCCCGCCGAATGCCCGGTTGAAGACCGCGAATTTCTCCGGTGGCAATCAGCAGAAGATCGTTCTCGCCCGTGAGATGGAGCGTGGACCGGATGTGCTGATTATCGGCCAGCCAACCCGCGGCGTCGATGTTGGCGCCATCGAATTCATCCACAAACGGATTATCGAGATGCGCGATCAGGGCAAGGCTGTCCTGCTTGTTTCCGTCGAACTCGATGAAATCCGCGCCCTGTCGGACCGTATCCTCGTCATGTTTGCCGGCCGTGTCGTCGGCGAGCGCGATCCCGACGCGACCGAGGGCGAGCTGGGCCTGTTGATGGCCGGCGTCGAAGGCCGCAAGGAGGCCGCAGAATGAGCAATCCCTATGCAAAGCTTCCGGCTTGGGTCGAATACGGCCTCGTCCCGCTGATCAATCTCGCCGTCGCGTTTCTCGTTGCCGGCCTCGTGGTTCTGCTCGTCGGCGAAAACCCGTTCGAGGCGGCCTATCACCTGATCAACGGTGCCTTCGGTCGCGGCGAATACATCGGCTTCACGCTCTACTATGCCACCACCTTCATCTTCACCGGGCTTGCGGTCGCAGTCGCGTTCCATGCCGGGCTTTTCAACATCGGCGGCGAGGGCCAGGCCTATGTCGGTGGCATCGGGGTCGCGCTCGCGTGTCTCTGGCTTGACCAGACGATGCCGTGGTTCGTGGTCTTCCCGCTGGCGATCATCGGTTCGGCCGCCTTCGGCGCGGCCTGGGCGTTCCTACCCGGCTGGCTGCAGGCCAAGCGCGGCAGCCACATCGTCATCACCACCATCATGTTCAACTTCATCGCGTCGAGCCTGATGGTCTATCTCCTGACCCGGGTGCTGAAGCCGCTCGGCTCGATGTCGCCGCAGACGCGCACCTTCGCCGAGGGCGGTCAGCTGCCGAAACTCGATTGGCTGCTGGCGATCTTCGGGCTCGATATCGGAACGGCGCCTTTCAACGTTTCGTTCCTGCTGGCGCTTGTTGCGGCCCTCGGCGTCTGGCTCCTGATCTGGCGCACCAAGCTCGGCTATGAGATGCGCACCATGGGTCACAGCCCGTCGGCCGCCCGTTACGCCGGCATGAGCGAGAGCCGCATCACCGTCATCACCATGATGATCTCAGGCGCGCTTGCCGGCATGATGGCGCTCAACCCGATCATGGGCGAGCAGGGCCGAATGCAGCTCGATTTCGTCCAGGGTGCAGGTTTCGTCGGCATCGCCGTCGCCCTCATGGGCCGCTCGCATCCGGCAGGCATCATCCCGGCCGCCGTTCTCTTCGGCGTGCTCTACCAGGGCGGCGCGGAAATCTCGTTCGAAATGCCGTCGATCTCGCGCGACATGATCGTCATCATCCAGGGCCTTGTCATTCTGTTTGCGGGCGCCCTTGAAAACATGTTCCGGCCGGCGATCACCCGGTTGTTTTCCACCTCCAGCCGGCGCGCCGCGGTCGTTGCCCAGACCAAGGGAGCCTGAGCCATGGATTTCTTCCACGTTATCGTAGTGCTCCTCGAGTCCACCATCCGCGTCTCCGTCCCGCTGATTTTCGCAGCCCTTGCTGGGCTTTTCACCGAGCGTGCCGGCATCTTCGATATCGGCCTTGAAGGAAAAATGCTCGGCGCGGCCTTTGCGGCCGGCGCGGTCGCGGCAATCACCCAGTCCGTTTGGCTCGGATTGCTCGCCGCCATCCTGATCTCGATTGCCCTGTCGCTGGTCCACGGCTACGCTTCCATCACTCAGCGCGGCAACCAGATCGTCTCCGGCGTTGCCATCAACTTCATCGTTGCGGGTTCCACGGTCATCCTCGGCGAGGCCTGGTTCCGTCAGGGCGGGCGTACGCCGGCACTGGCCGAAGGCGCACGGTTCCAGACGATCAATTTCCCCTTCGCGGACGCCATTCGCGATGTTCCCTTCATCGGGCCAATCTATGCCGATCTGCTCTCCGGGCATTTCATCCTGACCTATATCGCCTTTGCCATGGTGCCGCTCAGCTGGTGGATCCTCTATCGAACCCGCTTCGGCCTGCGGCTGCGTGCGGTCGGGGAGAACCCGGGCGCCGTCGACACGGCAGGCATTTCGGTGATCTGGATGCGGTATCGCGCCGTCATCTGCTGCGGCATCCTGTGTGGCTTTGCCGGCGCCTATCTGTCGCTGGCGATGACCGCCGGCTTCGTCAAGGGCATGACGGCGGGCAAGGGCTACATCGCGCTCGCCGCACTGATCTTTGCCAAATGGCGGCCGTTCAACATCATGCTTGCCTGCCTGCTCTTCGGCTTCCTCGATGCGTTCGCGATCCGTCTGCAGGGCAATCCCCTGCCGTTGATCGGCCAGGTGCCCGTGCAGCTGATGCAGGCATTGCCTTATATTCTCACCGTCATCTTGCTTGCCGGCTTCATCGGCAAGGCCATCCCGCCGAAAGCCGGCGGCGTCCCCTATGTGAAGGAGCGGTAAGACCATGGAAAACGAGCTCTTCGAAGCCGCACGCGAGGCGATGGCCAAGGCGCACGCACCCTATTCGAAGTTTCCGGTGGGTGCCGCCATCCGCGCGGAGGATGGCAAGATCTACACCGGGGCGAACATCGAAAACCTGTCCTTCCCGGAGGGTTGGTGCGCCGAAACCACGGCGATCAGCCATATGGTCATGGCAGGTCAGCGCAAGATCATGGAAGTTGCCGTTGTCGCCGAGAAGCTGGCGCTCTGCCCTCCTTGCGGCGGGTGCCGGCAACGGCTGGCGGAGTTTTCCGGCGCCAGCACGCGCATCTTTCTCTGCGACGAGACGGGCGTGAAGAAGACGCTCGCTCTGTCGGATCTGCTGCCGCACAGCTTCGAGACCGAGATACTCGGATGAGCAGTGCCGCGGAATTCCTGAGGGGCAGACTGGGCGGTCTGTCGCCGCGCTATGGCATCGTCCTTGGTTCAGGACTTGGGACACTCGTCGAAGCGGTGAGTAGCACGACACGCATCTCCTATGCTGACATCCCGGGTTTCCCCGTCAGCAGCGTTTCCGGCCATGCCGGCGAACTTGTCGCCGGCATGCTCGGCGAGGTCCCGGTCGTCATGCTGTCGGGCCGGGTGCACTATTACGAGAGCGGTGATGCCAACGCGATGCGCGTGCCCTTGCAGACGTTGAAGGAACTCGGCGTCGAAGACCTCGTGCTCACCAATTCCGCAGGCTCGCTGCGTGACGATCTGCCGCCGGGATCGGTCATGCGGATCTCGGATCACATCAATTTTTCCGGGTTCAATCCGCTGATAGGCGTCGAAAGCGATGATCGCTTCGTCGGCATGACCAGCGCCTATGACGCCGAGCTTGCCGCGCGCATGCAGGGCGCGGCTTCCCGGCTGGGAATTCCCCTGCAGGATGGCGTTTACATGTGGTTCTCCGGACCGAGCTTCGAAACGCCGGCGGAAATTCGCATGGCGCGTGTGCTCGGGGCTGATGCCGTCGGCATGTCGACCGTGCCGGAAGTCATTCTCGCGCGCTTCCTTGGCCTTAGGGTTGCCGCGGCTTCGGTCATCACCAATTTCGGCGCGGGCATGACGGGAGTCGAACTCAGCCATCACGAAACCAAGGACATGGCGCCTGTCGGCGGCAAGCGCCTGGCGGCCATCCTCAAGGACATGATTTCCACGGACGCGGCGGTTAAGTGACCATGCTTCCCCAGGAGATTATCCGCCGCAAGAGAAACGGCGAGCGCCTCGAAGCGGCAGACATCGCGAGCTTCGTCCGCGGTCTTTCCGACGGTTCGATCTCGGAGGGCCAGGTTGCCGCCTTCGCCATGGCCATCTGGTTTTCGGGCATGAGCCGCGACGAGACGGTGGCCCTGACGCTGGCCATGCGCGATTCCGGTGATACGCTCGATTGGAGCAGCATCGGCCGCCCCATTGCCGACAAGCATTCGACCGGTGGCGTCGGCGACAACGTCTCGCTGATGCTCGCTCCGATCGTTGCTGCGTGCGGCTTGGCCGTGCCGATGATCTCCGGACGCGGACTCGGACACACGGGCGGCACGCTCGACAAGCTCGAATCGATACCCGGCTATGATATCCAGCCGTCGGCCTCACAGTTCCGAAAGACGGTCGACGAGGTCGGCGGCGCCATCATCGGCCAGACCGCCAACCTGGCGCCCGCCGACAAACGGCTCTACGCCATCCGTGATGTGACCGCGACCGTCGACTCGGTTCCGCTGATTACCGCGTCGATCCTCTCCAAGAAGCTTGCCGCCGGGCTGCAGTCGCTGGTGCTCGACGTCAAGCTCGGCAACGGCTCGTTCATGAGCGATGCCGGCGAAGCCGAGGTCCTCGCCCGCTCGCTGGTCGACGTCGCCAATGGTGCCGGTGTGCGCACGTCGGCATTGCTGACGGATATGAATGAACCCCTGGCCGATGCGGCTGGAAATGCGCTTGAGATCTGGAACTGCGTTGCCTTTCTCAAGGGCGAGAAGAGCGGCACCCGCCTTGAAACCGTGGTGATGGCCTTCGCCGCGGAAATGCTCGCCGCCGCCGGCGTGGCAGTTGATCCGGTCGCCGGCGAGGCACTGGCTCGCACGGCGCTCGAAAACGGTGCGGCACTCGAGCGTTTCGCCAGGATGGTCCACGCGCTCGGCGGCCCCGGCGATTTCGTCGATCGTCCCGGACACTACCTCGTGCCTGCCCCGGTTATCCTGCCGGTGGAATCCGACAGGGATGGCTATTTGCACGCCTGCCAGACCCGTGAGCTCGGCATGGCGGTGATCGCCTTGGGCGGCGGGCGGACGCACCCGAATGACACGATCGACCACCGCGTTGGGTTCGCCGAACTGAAACCGTTGGGAACGCGGATTGTCAAAGGCGAGCCGATCGCTTTCGTTCATGCCGCGCAAGAGAATGCGGCCGAACGGGCGCGCCAAGCGATCCAGGCGCTCTACACGATCGCCGACGTCGAGCCGGAGGTGCGCTCGCCGATCCTTTCAAGGGTCATCTGACCAGGTGCAGCGCACCGTCTTCGACGCGGTAGGACGATAGACGGCTGAGGAAGCTCATGCCGACGAGCATGCCGGAAAGCGCCTTGTCGGGTAGCACCAGGGCGTCGACATCGTGCAGCGATATGCCGCCGATTTCGACCCTCGTCAGTTTGGCCGGGGCTGCATCGACATCGCCATTGGCTGTTCGAACCCGTGCATTGAAAGTGAGCGCTCCGGCCGACAGGCCGAGCCTGCGTGCGGTCGAGACATTGATCGCGATGGTGCTGGCACCGGTATCGACCAGACCACGTTCGATCCGGCCATTGATGCGGAAGGTTCCGAAGAAATGGCCCGAGCGGTCGGCTTCGAGTACCATCCCTTTTGCCGAAGCGTATTTTGCCGTCGTTGTCGGAACGGCGCTGTTTGCTCCCGTTTTGCTGGCGGCGGCAGTTTCAGGCCGCGACAGATAGGAACTCGCGAGGTCAGGAACGACCAGGGCCGCAACCGCGATACCGCCGGCAAATGTCAGCATACGTACGAACATGGCCTGATCTTCCGTGCTTGGGGCCGCAAAAATGCGTGCCGACAAAGCCCAGTAGAGCAGGGGATGGATAATGCGGTACAAAAAAACCGCCGGTTTTCCGGCGGTTTCCAGTCAATTTTGCGCTCTGGTTAAGAAACGGAAAATCACTTGGTTCCGTACATGCGGTCGCCGGCATCGCCGAGCCCCGGCACGATGTAGCCCAGTTCGTTCAGATGGCTGTCGATCGAAGCGGTAAAGATCGGCACGTCTGGATGGACCGCCTGGAAGTTGCGGATGCCCTCGGGTGCCGCCAGAAGGCAGAGAAAACGAATGTTCTTCGCGCCACGCTCCTTCAGCTTGTCGATCGCCGCAATGGACGAGTTGCCGGTGGCAAGCATCGGATCGACTACGATGATGAGCCGTTCGGACAGGCTCTCTGGCGCCTTGAAAAAGTACTCCACCGCCTGCAGCGTTTTGTGGTCGCGATAGACACCGATATGGGAAACGCGCGCCGATGGCACCAGTTCGAGCATGCCTTCAAGCAGGCCGTTGCCGGCGCGCAGGATCGAAGCGAAGACAAGCTTCTTGCCTTCCAGCACCGGCGCGTCGATCTCCTGCATCGGCGTCTCGATGCGCTCCATCGTCAGTTCCAGATCGCGCGTCACCTCGTAACAGAGCAGCGTCGAGATTTCCCGAAGCAGCCGCCGAAAACCTGCGGTCGAGGTTTCCTTCTTGCGCATGATGGTCAGCTTGTGCTGCACAAGCGGATGATCGATCACTGTAACGCCGTCCATGGCCACCTTCCCGGAAGTTTATGTATCCGCCCTTTTTCCATGGAATGCTCCGCGACCGCAAGGGCGTTGGGCGGCTCGTTGTGTTCATCCCCAGCGCGCTCGACCGCGCTGGGTGGAAGCGGGTTGCGGTCAGAGACGGGCAAGCAACCGCTGACGCGTCGCGTCGTCGACGAATGCGGCTTCGATCGCCGTCCTGGTCATGCCGTTGATATCGTCGTCGCTGAACCCCATCACCGCCGATGCGATATCATATTCCTGGGCAAGGGAGGTGTGGAAGAAGGGCGGGTCGTCAGAGTTGAGCGTTACCCGCACTCCGGCTTCATGCAAGGCCGGCAAGGGATGCGCGGCGAAATCCGGGAAGACCTGCAGGGAAATGTTGGATCCGAGGCAAACCTCTAGGACGACGCCGTCATCGGCGAGCCTTTTGACCAAGTCTGCATCTTCGATCGCACGCACGCCGTGGCTGATGCGAGACGGCCTGATATGGTCGAGCGCATCGCGCACGCTGAACGCACCCGAAAGCTCGCCTGCGTGAATGGTCAAGCCCAGGCCGGCGTCGCGGGCGATATCGAACGCCCGGGCAAAATCGGCGACGCGGTGCATGCGCTCCTCACCCGCCAGATTGAAGCCGGTGACCAGCGTATGCTCTCTCCTGGCGGCGAATTCGGCTGTCTTGACGACCGATTCCGGTCCGAGGTGGCGGATGCCTGTTATCAGCATGCGCGACTCGATCCCGGTCTTTCCCTTGGCGGCCTCCATGCCGGCCGCAAGGCTTTCGAGATAAGCATCGGCACCAAGCCCGATAGTGTTGCCGTGATCCGGCGAAACGATGATCTCGCTGTAGATCGTTCCAGCCTCGGCCAGTTCCGTCAGATAGGTTTCGGCAAGAAGCGCATAGTCCTCCTGCGTGCGAAACAGTGAGGCGACGCTGTCGTAGCATTTCACGAAACTGGTAAAATCCGCCCAGACATAGGCGCGGTCGGCGATGATCTCGCTGGTGTCGAGCCCATACTTTTCCGCCTGCAGCAGCGCCAACTCCGGTGGTGTTGCACCCTCGATGTGGCAATGCAGTTCCGCCTTCTTCAGATGTGCGGTCAAATGAGGCTTCTCCCGTGTAGGCCCGGTGCAATCCCGAGATGTCTGGCGACCGTTTCGCCGATATGCGCAAAGGTGTTGGCAACCCCCAGCGAACGGCTGCGAACGGCCGGGCCGAACATCAGCACCGGCACGCGCTCACGCGTGTGATCGGTTCCGCGCCAGGTCGGGTCGCAGCCGTGGTCTGCCGTCAGGATGACGATATCGCCGGGCTTCAGTCGCCGGTCGAGATCGGGCAGCCGTGCGTCGAAGGCTTCAAGCGCCGCGGCATAGCCGGCGACATCGCGGCGGTGGCCGAAAAGCATGTCGAAATCGACGAAGTTGGTGAAGACGAGATCGCCATCCTCCGCCTCGTCGATCGCGGCCAGGCTCGCGTCGAAGAGCGCCATGTTGCCGTCCGCCTTCGTCAGTTTCGTCACGCCCTGATGGGCGAAGATATCGCCGATCTTGCCAATCGCATGCACCGTGCGCCCCGCTTCCGCCAACCGGTCGAGAACCGTCGGTTCAGGCGGCAGGACCGAGTAGTCGCGGCGGTTGCCGGTACGGACAAAGGTTTGCGAGCTCTGCCCGATGAAGGGACGGGCGATCACGCGGCCGATATTGTAGTCGTCGAGCAGCCGGCGAACGATCTGGCAGAACTCCAGCAGGCGCTCCAGTCCGAAGGTGTGCTCGTGCGCGGCGATCTGAAAGACGCTGTCCGAGGAGGTATAGCAGATCGGCTTTCCCGTCCGCATATGCTCCTCACCGAGACGCGCGATGATATCAGTGCCTGAGGCATGGCAGTTGCCGAGAATGCCGGGGATATTGCCCTCGCGGCAGATCGCCTCGACCAGTTCGGCGGGAAAGGCGTCGCCCTCGGCCGAGAAATAGCCCCAGTCGAACATGACGGGCGTCCCGGCGATCTCCCAATGCCCGGACGGCGTATCCTTGCCGCGCGAGACTTCGCTGGCCGCGCCATAGGCGCCATAGACCCGGCCTGGAACCGGCATGCCCACCGGCACGCGACCCGCGGCCAATTTCGCCGCGTGCACGAGCCCGAGCGCCGACATGTTGGGAAGGTGTAGCGGACCTTCGCGCAAGCCTGCGCGATCTGCCGCGCCGGTGGCGCAGAATTCGGCGATGTGGCCAAGCGTGTCGGCGCCAAGGTCGCCGTAGGTTTCGGCGTCCGGCGCTCCGCCTATGCCGAAGGAATCGAGGACAAAGAGAAAAGCGCGCGCCATGAAAGATCCGGTAAGCCGGAGCGCGGGCAGAGCCTGCGATCCGGTGCTGCTACGAGCGCGGACGCAGATGCCGCCAGCGCAATCCCGAAGGAATAACGCCGGCGAAGCCGCATTGCAATTGGGTTCGCCTCTGCATGTTTCCTTAAATCGTCGCCGATTTAAGGAAAAAACATGCAGCGATTCAAAGTGCTACAGCGACCTTTGCGCGTCTGAAAAGACGCGCGGCGCTGTAGGCTGCGGTCAGCAGTCGGGGCACTTTATGATTTCGGCCTGGCGCGAACGGTAAAAGGCGGTTTTGGAGAGGTCGATCGTGTTAAGTGCGCGCGAACCCAGGCCTTCAGCAAAGAGCAGAAGCTCGTGTGGAACGACGAGTTCCGTGCGGACGACGAAGGCCTCGGTGGCGGCAAACTGTCCGGGGACGGTTACCGGTGAATTCGCGGGGTAGGGTACCCCGCCATTCTGGTCGCGTGACCAGATTACCGTGCCTTGGTTGGCGCTGTCGACTTTGATTCCGGTTATTTTCAGGGTGTATCCGGAATTCTGATAGGGCGCCAGAATGCTATTGGCGACATTCGACATGTTGCCGAGGTAAGTCTTGTTAACCTCGGACTGTTGCGCGACCAGATCCGCGACCGAGCTTGCCGCCCGCTCAACCTTGCTCTTCACGGTGAAGCCGAGAGTGACTTCGAACGCGCCGATATAGGCGACGACCAGCAATGGGGTCACGATTGCGAATTCGATTGCGCCGAAGCCGCTGCGGTCCTTTGCGAGCAACGCAATCGCTCTGTGAGCGCGCGTCAACAAGGAGGTTGTTTTTTTCGCGAGAGATATCACGGACGCCCTCATTCGTTTTCGTTGCGGAAAGTCGCGGTCGCTACCATGAGATAGTCTCGTGGCATGCTCGAACCAGCAGGGCGAAGATTGGTCACGAAAGGTCGCACGAGGTCCGTAATCACGCTCCAGCGATAATACGCACGCAGCACGTTGTATGTGCCCGGCCCCCCCGGCGCAAAGGCGAAGTTGCCGGCATTGATGTCGTTCGAGGTGGCCATCCGCGGTATATCGACCGGAAGCTGGGCTAGATCTGTCGTGCTCTTGACATCGATCAGCAGCCTGCTCGGCTCGGCCCCTTCGCCCGCCGAGCAGGTCAGCATTATGGAGATTTCGGTGCAGAACGCCTGGCGGAACTGTTGCTCCGTCATGTCCGTAGGCTTGCCTCTTGCGAAGGTGATTTCGCCGGTGCGGACCTTGCGCGCCATCACTTCCGTGGCGTGGGCGAGGAGCCGCTCGCCCGTAAAGGCAAAGAACGTCTCGAAGCAGGCGAAAACGACGACCATGAACGGGATTGCCAGAATCGCGAACTCGATCGACGCCGCGCCACTTCTATTCGCAAACAGACGTCGCAGCGGACCGCTGTTCGATCTCGAAGACTGCTTAGACCCTTGAACTTCCCGTTCGGCCAACATCTCGTCGTCCCATCATGTTACGTTTGATGGGCCAGAAATAAGGGGTAACTCTTGATATTTCGTTCTTGATGATCATTGGCATTTTAATGATCGCCGGCGTTTTCAGTCAGATTCTAGTTGCCGGTGCCGGTCGTTTTGCGCTCGGCATGGCGTTCGCAGTTTGGCGTGCATGACAGCACGGTGCGCGACGTCTGCTTATAGACGCGTACGGTGTTGCCCTCGTCGATAGAGACGAGAATGCGCTCGTCGACGATCGCATTGCCATCCTGGTCCAGGATCACAAGGTTCGTCGTGCCGAAATTGCGACCCGTAACGACGATCGTCTTTGCATCGGCAACGGTGGCATCGGCGACATCCGCATTGCCGATGATCACTTTGCTGACCGGACGATCAAGCTTCAGCACCCGAGCATGATCCATGTAGACGCGCATCATGTCATCCTGTGCGTCGGCCGCTTGCGCTGAAACGAATGCAAGGACGCCGGCAATGGCGGACACGAGGATAGGGGCTCGGGAGGCCCGAAGAGGCGAACGCATGGGAAGTCCTTATGATGGCTTATCCTCATCTTCGCGCGTCTTGGTGAATGAAGCATTAAGTCGCCTCCTGCCCGGTCGTTCTGTTTGCGAACCGTTTACCCAAAAATCAGCGATGCGACGTTAATCTTTTGGTAACCGCCTTCCTTAAGTCGGTGGCAATCCGGCGGGCATAGGTTGGGCTCATCCGATCAACGGCAACAGTTGGCGGACGTGCTGAACAACAAACGCGAAGTAGGAGAATCATCATGAAGAAGATTTTTGCCCGTCTGAGGAAGGACGAGTCTGGCGCAACCGCAATCGAATACGGCCTCATTGCAGCCCTCATTTCTGTCGCGCTGATCACCGGCGCTACACGGTTGGGCAATGTTCTCGATGGCCAGTTCGACTTCCTGGCGGAACAGGTTGAGGGCACGCAGCCGGCTGCTCCTCCTCCTGCTGGCGGCTAATAGCGCAAGTCACTCGCCTATGTGGAACGAAATACAGAAAGCCGCCCTTGTTGGCGGCTTTTTGTTACCTTGTCAGACAATCTTTCAGTCTTGCTCGCGGGGGTGAATGTGGATTTCATGCTCTTGTTGGCTTTCCTTGCGGTCTTTCCGTTGTGTCTGATGTGGGCCGCCACCTCGGACCTGATGACGATGACGATACCGAATCGCCTGTCACTGCTGCTCGCTATCGGCGCGATCGGGGCGAATGTCGTGGCCGGATCCGGTTTCGTTGACATCGGTTTCGATGTGGCTGCCGGTCTGCTTGTCTTTCTGTTTTGCTTATGTCTTTTCGCTGCAGGCGTCATGGGCGGCGGGGATGCAAAACTGCTGACCGCCTGCGCTCTCTGGTTCGGGCTCAACGGCTCTCTGCTGGCGTTCCTTTTGTACGTCTCGGTTATGGGCGGAGTCTTGACGGTTGTCGTCGTGATGTTGCGGTCCTGGCAGCACGTGTTGCTTGCCGCCGGCATTCCGATGCCAGGTCTTCTGCTTACCGCCAAGAAAATACCCTATGCGATCGCGATCGCTGCCGGCGCCTTGTTGGCCTTCCCGGCCTCACCCTTGTATCGGGTTGCGTTGGCGCAAATCGGTATCTGAAGGCCAGCGATGCAGCGCGCCGTCTGGTGACAATGCGTTAACCATGGCGATAAGTGGGTTGTTAACCATAATTACACCAATTCCTGATCAATCTGGCTCCAGAATTTCCGTGGGGCTCACGAACGATCATGAAACCTGTTCGCATCATCATTCTGGCGGTAGCCGTCGTTTCGGCGGTATTGGCCGGGCTGTTGGCGATGAAGCTGACCCGCGCTCCTGCCCGACAAATCGCCGAGCCGGTCATTGAACGAGCTCCGACGACCAACGTTCTTGTCGCAAGCAAGAGTTTGCCTGTCGGATCCAGGTTGGGAGCCGATGCTGTGCATTGGGTGGCATGGCCCAAGGATGGCATTGTCGAGGGCCTTATCACCGAAGAGAACCGGCCGTCGGCGATCGAGGATCTGGGCGGCGCCGTCGTACGTCTGCCGATCTTCAACGGCGAGCCGTTGCGCTCCGAAAAGATCGCCGACTCCTCGAGCCGGATCATGTCCTCCCTGCTTCCAGCTGGCAAACGCGCTGTCGCGACGGAAATAACGGTCGCGACCGGTGCCGGTGGTTTCATCCTGCCGAATGATCGCGTCGACGTCATTATGGTCCGCAAATCCGACGGCGATGTCTATCTGACCGAAACGGTGCTCAGCAACGTTCGCGTACTGGCGATCGACCAGCAGGTCGAGGAGAAGGACGATGGTTCGAAATCGGTCGTCGGCACGACCGCGACGTTGGAACTGACGCCGGATCAATCAAAGGTCATGACCGTCGCGCAGCAGATGGCCGAACGGATCTCCCTGGTACTTCGAAGTGTCGCGGACGCACAGGAGCCCGATACGAACGCTGCGGACTACCTTCTCAGCGGCGATGGTCAGCCAAGCATTCAGGTCATCAAATCGGGCTCCATCGTTAAAAGCGATGGAACCGTTGGGCAGGGCCAGCAACAATGATCGATCGAGCGGAGCGCAAGGTGAAGCGGAACGGAAGCAAAATTCGGACCTCCGTGGCTGCGGGAATCTCGTTTTGCCTGGCTTTTTCAGGGATGCCGTCACAGACGCCGATGCTGGCGTTTGCGGCGTCTTCATCGGTCGTCAGGATTGTCGAAAGCGGGCCGGGAGCGAAAAAGAAAGTCAGCCTGGGTCTTAACAAGGCCGTGGTCGTTGATCTGCCCGCCGACGCGCACGACATTCTCGTCGCAGATCCGTCGCTGGCCGATGCCGTGACGCGGACGTCGCGGCGAATCTATCTCTTCGGAAAATCCGTCGGGCAGACCAACATCTTCGTATTTGGACCCAACGGTGAGGAAATCGTCAGCCTCGATATCGAGGTTGAACGCGATATTGCAAACCTTCAGTCGAATCTGCGCCGCTTCATCCCCGATGCCGAGATCAATGTTGAGATCATCTCGGACAATATCGTTCTGACCGGCACCGTCCGGACCCCGCTCGATTCCACGAAGGCCGTGGATCTTGCCAAGGCCTTCCTGCAAGGCGGCGAAGCAACGACGCGAAACATCACCGCACAAGGCAACAATGGCGACGCCGACATTTTCGCGGAAGACCGCCAGGTGTCGCAGATCGTCAATCTGCTGACGATCGATGGCGATGACCAGGTCACACTCAAAGTCACGGTCGCCGAGGTCAGCCGCCAGGTATTGAAGCAACTTGGCTTCAACGGCAGCGTCGGCGATGGCGAAAGCGGCATCGGATTCCGCAACCCCGCCAACCTCGGAGATGCCATCGGCCTCGGCGCCAATGCGATCATCAAAGGGTCCATCGGTGGAACGACGATAGCGAGCTACATCAACGCGATGGAGCAGGCCGGTGTGATGCGCACGCTCGCCGAGCCGAGCTTGACCGCCATCTCGGGCCAAGAGGCCAAGTTTTACGTCGGCGGTGAGTTCCGGCTTACCGGCATGCAGCAAATCGACAAGGACGACGAGGGTAACGCCACCGTAAAGCGTGAAATCAACGACGTCGAATACGGCATTCGCTTGAACTTCAAGCCCGTCGTGCTCGGGCCGGGCAGGATCAGTCTGCAGATCCGCACCGACGTGTCGGAGCCGACCTATGAAGGCGCTGTCGTCACCGGTAACGGCACCAACAACATCCCTGGCAACACCTTCCTCGGCATCCGCAAACGTGAGGCATCGACCAGCGTCGAGCTCCCTTCGGGCGGTTCGATCGTCATCGCCGGGCTCGTGCAGGACAATATCCGCCAGGCGATGGCCGGCGTGCCGGGCGCGTCGAAGATCCCGATCCTCGGAACGCTCTTCCGCAGCAAGGACTTCGTCCGCAACGAGACCGAACTCGTTATCATCGCCACGCCCTATCTCGTGCGCCCGGTTGCCAGGAGCGCGATCTCCAGGCCGGACGACAATTTCAATGCAGCCAATGATCTCGACAGCTTCTTCCTTGGTCGGGTGAACCGGATCTACGGGCGCCCGGAAGCATCCGCGCCGGCCGGCCGGTACCATGGCAATGTCGGCTTCATCTACAAATAGGCGGGGGTCATGCAAACACGAAGCAGCTTCCACGAGAATTCTGAAAGGCCGAGTGCCATGTCCCTCAACAGATCCGGAGTTCCCGTTCGTCCTTTGCGGCACGCTGCAATCCTCGTCGTTGCCGCGGGGCTGCTGGCCGGCTGCGGCACGAAGGACAATCTTGCCACGGGCTCGATCCCCGATGACTACCGCACCCGGCATCCGATCGTGCTCGCCGAGGGCGAGCGCACGATCGATATCCCCATCGCCTCCGGCGACCGCCGGCTGACGCAGGGCACGCGCGACGTCATCAGCGGGTTTGCTGCCGATTATCGCAATTCGTCCACCGGCGTCGTCCAGATCATGCTGCCGCGCGGCTCGGCAAACAGCCATGCTGCGCAGGCCATGCGCAAGGAGATCCGCAGCGTTCTCGTTGCCGCCGGCGTCCCCGCGAAGCGGTTGATCGAAGCCGGCTACGAGGCCGGTCCCATGGGCGACGCCGCTCCGGTTCGCTTGAGCTATGTGGCGATTACCGCCCAGACCGGGCCGTGCGGCGAGTGGCCGGAAGACGTTGCGCTCAACACGATCCAGAACCGCAACTACTACAATTTCGGCTGCGCGTCGCAATCCAATCTGGCGGCACAGATCTCCAATCCGACCGATCTGCTCGGCCCGCGCCAGATGTCGCCGATCGATGCGGTGCAGCGCGGTCAGGTCATCCAGGACTGGCGCGGAACCGAAAAGAGTGACGGACCCGTCACCGTCTTCAATTGATATCGTTGGGATCAGCAGATGAGCACCATTGAGTACAGGATCGAAACGGGTGCCGAGGCAGGCGATCCCGCCTTCGATACGGTGCAGCCGGGCGACCTGGAGCAGGTCCGTCCGCTGCCGCGCATCTCGATCCATGCGTTTTGCGAAAGCGAGGCGATGCAGCGACTGATGGAGCGTTGCGGGCAGGATCGCCGCATGGCGAAGGTCAGCCTGCGCATCAACAGTGGCGGCATCGACGCAGCGGCAAACATGTTTGCGACCGTGTCGACGCCTAACCTGATCATTCTGGAAACGTCGACAGAGCCCCGATCGCTGCTGACGGAGCTTGCGCCATTGGCGGCGGTCTGCGACCCAAGCACCAAGGTCGTTCTCGTCGGCAAGTACAACGATATCGCCCTTTATCGCGATCTTATCCGCAACGGCATTTCCGAATATATGGTCGCGCCGGTGGCGATGCCGGACATTCTGTCGGCGGTTGCATCGATTTTCGTCGACCCCGATGCCGAGCCGTTGGGACGCAGCCTGGCCTTTATCGGCGCCAAGGGCGGCAGCGGTTCTTCGACCATCGCGCACAATTGCGCCTGGGACATTTCCAATCTTTTTTCAACCGAAACCATTCTTGCCGATCTCGACCTGCCTTACGGCACCGCCAACATCGATTTCGATCAGGACCCTCCGCAGGGTATTTCGGAGGCGGTCTTTGCACCCGAGCGGCTCGACGAGGTTTTCCTCGATCGCCTTTTGACCAAGTGCTCCGAGCATCTTTCGCTGCTTGCGGCGCCGTCGATGCTGGATCGCGCCTATGATTTCGAAGGCGGCGCCTTTCATCCGATCCTCGAAATCCTGCAGCGCAACGCACCCGTTTCGGTGCTCGACATCCCGCATATGTGGACGGAGTGGACGCGCTCGGTGCTGGGCGAAGCCGATGAGATCGTGATCACCGCGGTGCCGGATCTCGCAAGTCTTCGCAACACGAAGAACCTGCTCGATGCTCTGAAGAAGCTTCGGCCGAACGACAAACAGCCCCATCTCGTTCTCAACCAGGTCGGCATGCCGAAGCGTCCGGAGATTGCGGTGAATGAATTCTGCGAATCGCTGGAAATCGAAGCCGCGGCCATCATTCAGTTCGACGCCGTTCTCTTCGGCAATGCATCGAACAGCGGTCGCATGATTGCGGAGATCGACAAGAAGTCGGCGGCTGCCGAAACCTTCTCCCAGTTCGCGCATCTGTTGACCGGCCGCGCGTCGATGAAGAAGGCGCGACGCGGCGGCCTCGGCAAGGTGTTGGCAGCGCTCGGCAAGAAATAGACGACGCATAGAACGGACGGATCAGGAACATGTTCGGCAAACGCGGAAACGAAGGCTTCGGTAAGGTCGGCACCACAGGTGCCGCGATGCCGCCGATCGTCCCTGCCACCCAATCGGCGGTGATCGAGCGCACCGCCGTGCCGGTGCTTGCCGACTCTCAGGCGCCCGCTTCGCGCCCGCAAGCGCAAGCTCCGGCGCAAAGGAAGCGGCCCACCCGCACCGAGGACTACTACGACACGAAATCGCAGGTCTTCTCGGCCCTGATCGATACGATCGATCTTTCGCAGCTGGCGAAGCTCGATACGGAGAGCGCACGCGAAGAAATTCGCGATATCGTGAATGACATCATCACGATCAAGAACTTCGCGATGTCGATCTCCGAGCAGGAGGAGCTGCTCGATGATATCTGCAACGACGTTCTGGGATATGGACCGCTGGAGCCGTTGCTCGCGCGCGACGACATCGCCGATATCATGGTCAATGGTGCCGGTCAGACCTTCATCGAAGTCGCCGGAAAAACCATCGAGTCCGAAGTTCGATTCCGCGATAACGCCCAGCTTCTGTCGATCTGCCAGCGGATCGTGGGACAAGTGGGCCGCCGCGTCGACGAATCCAGCCCGATCTGCGACGCGCGTCTTCCTGATGGCTCACGCGTCAACGTTATCGCGCCGCCGCTCGCCATCGACGGTACTGCGCTGACAATCCGCAAATTCAAGAAGGACAAGCTGAAGCTCGATCAGTTGGTGAAATTCGGCGCGATCACGCCCGAGGGTGCCGTCCTTCTGCAAATCATCGGCCGCGTCCGCTGCAACATCGTCATCTCCGGCGGTACCGGTTCGGGCAAGACGACGCTTCTGAACTGCTTGACCGGCTTCATCGATCTCGACGAACGGGTGATTACCTGTGAAGACACCGCCGAACTGCAGCTGCAGCAGCCGCACGTGGTTCGCCTCGAAACCCGGCCGCCGAATATCGAAGGCGAGGGTGAGATTACCATGCGGGATCTCATCAAGAACTGCCTGCGCATGCGGCCCGAACGCATCATCGTCGGCGAAGTGCGTGGACCCGAGGTGTTCGACTTGCTGCAGGCGATGAACACCGGCCACGACGGTTCCATGGGTACGATCCACGCCAACACGCCGCGCGAATGCCTGGCGCGTATGGAGTCGATGATTGCCATGGGCGGCTATACGCTGCCGGCCAAGACAGTCCGCGAGATCATTTCCGGATCCATTGACGTCATCATCCAGGCAGCGCGCCTGCGTGATGGCTCGCGCCGCATCACCCACATCACGGAAGTCGTCGGCATGGAAGGCGATGTCATCATCACCCAGGACCTGATGCGCTACGAGATCGAAGGGGAAGATGCCAACGGCCGCATCGTCGGCCGCCACGTATCGACCGGCATCGGTCGTCCACACTTTTGGGACCGCGCCCGTTACTTCAACGAAGACAAACGCCTGGCGGCGACGCTCGACGCTATGGACAAGGGCTAGGAGCCACGATGTTCGGCATCAGCATTCCCGTCCTGGCGCTGGCATTCCTCGTCGCAGTCTCAGCGGCAGGGCTTGCCTATGCTGTTCTCTACTCCCGGATCGAAGCTGAGAAGAAGGCGGAAGGTCGAATTCGCAAGGTCGGCGCAGCCGAAACAGATCGCGTCAAGGTCAAGGCGGCTCGCGATCGTGTCAGCGAGATGTCGAAGCGACGCAAGTCCGTTCAGGACTCGTTGAAGGAACTCGAGAAAAAACAGCAGGAGAAGTCGGCCAGGACGACGCTTTCGATGAAGGCCCGCCTGGCACAGGCGAACCTCTCCATTTCCTTGACGCAGTTTTACCTTTTCAGTGCGGCTTTCGGCTTCATCGCCTTCATCGTCGCGCTCCTGGCTGGCCTCGGTCTGGCTATTTCCGCCGGTGTCGGCGTGATTGCCGCCGCTGGTCTGCCACGTTGGTTCATCGGGTTCCTGATCAAGCGCCGCTGCAAGAAATTCCTTGAGGAGTTTCCGAATGCGCTCGACGTCATGGTTCGCTCGATCAAATCGGGCCTGCCCCTGAACGACGCTCTGCGCCTCATTGCCGGTGATGGCCAGGAGCCTGTGAAAACGGAATTTCGCCGCGTCGTCGATTCCCAGCAGGTCGGCCTCAGCGTCACCGAGGCATGCGCCCGCATGATCAACAGCATTCCGTTGGCAGAGGTGAACTTTTTCGCAATTGTTATCGGCATTCAGGCGCAGGCGGGGGGCAATCTGTCCGAAGCGCTCGGCAACCTGTCGAAAGTCCTGCGTGAACGGAAAAAGATGAAGGCAAAGGTCAGCGCCCTTTCGATGGAGGCGAAGGCTTCGGCGTGCATCATTGGCGCCTTGCCCTTCATCGTGTCGTTCCTCGTTTACGTTACCTCACCCGACTACATGATGATCCTGTTCACCGACCAGCGTGGCCACCTGATAATCGGGGCCGGCCTGGTGTGGATGAGCATCGGCATCCTGGTGATGCGCAACATGATCAATTTCGATATCTGAGGGACGAGTATGGGCGAAGGATTGATCAAGACGCTGACGGATCCGAATATCATCTTCGCCGTTCTCGTCTCGTTTGCCGTGCTGGCGACCTTCTATTCGCTTGTCGTACCGTTCTTCGAGCGTGGAGACCTCGGCAAGCGGATGAAATCCGTGGCGACCGAGCGCGAGCAGATCCGTGCGCGGGAGCGCGCGCGTCTTGCGGCCGAGGTGTCGAGCGGCAAAGCCAGCCTGCGCGCTCAGAACAACACGTCCGTTCGCCAGATCGTCGAGCGGCTGAACCTGCGCAAGGCCCTCGTCGATGACAACACGGTCAGCCGCCTCAAGATGGCGGGCTATCGTTCACAGAACGCGCTCAACACGTTCCTCTTTGCGCGGTTCTGCCTTCCCTTCCTGTTTCTCGTCGTCGCGGTCGTCTATATCTTCGTGCTCGGCAATTTCGCCGAGAAGCCCTTCATGATGCGGTTCACATTTGCCGTCGGCTTTGCATATGTCGGCTTCTACGCACCGAACGTCTTTGTCGCCAATGCCATCGCCAAGCGACAGCATTCCATTCGTCGGGCCTGGCCGGATGCGCTCGATCTTCTGCTGATTTGCGTCGAATCCGGCGTGTCGATGGAGCTCGGCATGCGGCGCGTCGCCGATGAAATCGCCGCCCAGTCGCCTGCTCTGGCCGAAGAACTGGTGCTGACGACGGCCGAACTCTCGTTTCTGCCCGACCGGCGTACCGCGCTGGAAAACCTTGGCCATCGCACAGGCATCGATGATGTGAAGTCGGTGGTTCAGGCACTGATTCAGGCCGACCGTTACGGAACGCCGATTGCGCAGGCATTGCGCGTGCTGGCGCAGGAAAGCCGGGACCAGCGCATGAATGCCGCGGAGAAGAAGGCGGCCGCCCTGCCGCCCAAGCTCACCGTGCCGATGATCTTGTTTTTCCTGCCGGTTCTCATTGCCGTCATCCTCGGTCCGGCCGGCATCCAGGTCGCTGACCGCTTCTGATCCGCCAATCTGATCCGAAAGACGGCGCCGCGGGCCTTATTGGACGCGCAAAGTTCCTTGCGCGTTCTGTTGGCGTGCGGTGCTATAGAACCCTGCAATCAGAGTCGATTTGAGATCAGGACGCCAGCGAGGCAAGATCGTTCCGTCGAAGGCCTGCGTGCCATGCGGTTCCGCCAAGTCGTCTCAGTTGGTGTTGGCCTCGTCAGCCTTTGCCAGCTGCTTCCACGCGCCTTGCTGGGACAGCATCGAGCGCAGATACTTCACGTTGGCTTCCGCCTGTTCGCCGGAAAGCTCCTGGCGGGCAATCGCTTCGGCCTCTTGAAAGCGCCCCTGCAGCCCGACCGCAAGCGCGAGGTTCTGCCGCACGCTGCTGTCGGCGCCGGGCTGGCCTGTCGCCGATTTCAAGTAGGTTTCCGCGGTGTGCAGGTCCTTGGTCAGAAGGTAGGACATGCCGAGGTTGGAGAGTACGGAGGGCTCGTTGGGCCTAAGCTCAAGCGCTTCTCGGTATCGCAGGCGCGCTTCCTGCGCGCGGCCGAGCTGGTCGAGGATAGCGCCTTCGGCTGATTTCAGTTTCCAGTCCGGCCGGTCCGGCGTCTGGGCGCGGCTGATCGTGTTCAATGCCTGTTCCAGCTGGCCCGCGGCGGCTTGCGCCTTGCCGTAGGCGCCGAGGACCTCGCGGTCCTGCGGATGGTTGATCGCGACCTGCTGCATGACGGCCAGCGCCTGTTCGTTGCGCCCGGTCATGCGCAGGAGGTTGGCGTAGTTCAGCCCGGCCTCGCGATCCCGTGGGTTTTTCTCATAGGCCTGGCCGATACCTTCGGCCGCCTGCGAGAGTTCCGATGCAGTCATCGATTGAACGGGCTTCGACGTGCGGGAAATAGAACCCGTCGTCAGCTCCTTCTTCGGCTGATTGGCGCAGCCGGCCATGGACAGGGCGACTATCGCGATTGCGGCGCCTTGCAGCAGACGGCTGGCTTTTAGGGATGAGATCGTGCGTTTGGCCATCGGCGGTGTCCCCAGCATGCATTCGCGCACCAGAACTCCAAACAACATCGGCGCAACTTTCACTCCAGCAATAATCTGTTAACCCTAACAGAGCGTTAATTGCGCGAATCCATCACTGTCAGCCGAGGACTTCCATGGCCCCCTATCAATTCATCGAACGGCCGTCGCCGTTCAACACCAGCGCAGGCAAGACGCTGCCGATCTTCGCGGTCACGCCGGCGCATATCGAAACGGGAGCCATCGATCCGATCGCGCTTGATTGGGCGCGCAAGGCCGGTTTCAAGGCTGAATCGGGCGCTGTTCTTCTGATCCCTTCCGCCGATGGGCATCTGGGCGGCGCACTCTTCGGCCTGGGCGGCAACCCGTCCGAAGCGCCGTTCCTGACCGGCAAGCTGGCGCGCGCCCTGCCTGCGGGCAAGTGGCATATCGAAACGGCGCCGTTGACCGCCAACCGGCTGGCGCTCGGTTATGGTCTCGGCTCATACCGCTTCGAGCGCTACAAATCGGCAAAGGGCGAGCCGCCGACCTTGCTGATCCCGACCGATGCCGATGCTGCCGACATCAAGCGGCAGCTTGCCGGCGTGTTTCTTGCCCGCGACCTGATCAACACGCCGACCAACGACATGGGCCCAGAGGCGCTCGAGGCGGCATTCCGCGCGCTCGCGACGCACTACAAGGCGGATGTCTCGGTGATATCGGGCGAAGCCTTGCTGACACAGAACTTCCCGCTTGTGCACACCGTCGGCCGCGCGAGTGCCGAAGCCCCCCGCCTTCTCGAACTGCGCTGGGGCAAGAAGGGCCACAAGAAGGTAACGCTGGTCGGCAAGGGCGTCTGCTTCGACACCGGCGGCCTCGACATCAAGCCGGCTTCCTCCATGCTCCTGATGAAAAAGGACATGGGCGGTGCCGCCAACGTCATGGGCCTCGCGCTGATGATCATGGATGCGAAGCTCAAGGTCGATCTGCGGGTCATCATCCCGGTCGTCGAGAACTCGATCTCGGCCAACGCCTTTCGGCCCGGCGACATCTATCGCAGCCGCAAGGGCCTGACGGTACAGATCGACAACACCGACGCCGAAGGCCGGCTCATCCTCGCCGATGCGCTCGCCTATGCCGACGAGGAAAAGAACGACCTGCTCGTGGACATGGCAACGCTGACTGGTGCAGCCCGCGTCGCGCTCGGCCCCGACCTGCCGCCGTTCTTCACCGACGACGCCGAGCTGGCGCACGATCTCTTCGAGGCGAGCCTCAGCGTCGACGATCCGATGTGGCGCATGCCTCTGCACATGGGCTACGACAAGGATGTCTCCGCGCGCATCGCCGATCTGACGAACGCGCCTTCGGGCGGCATGGCAGGCTCGATCACCGCCGCACTCTTCCTCAAGCGCTTCGTCACCAACACCAAGAGCTGGGTGCATTTCGATATCTTCGGATGGGCGCAGTCCGAGCGGCCGCATTCGCCGGTCGGCGGCGAGGCCCAAGCCATTCGTGCGCTCTATCAGCACATTGGGCAGATCGCCAAGTAACGCTCGCACGAACACGGCCGGCGCTGACTACAGCGCCGGTCGCCAAAAAAAGAAACGCTTGCGTAACGGTGCGCAGCTATGGTGGCAAACGATCCACAGCGCCGGGCTTCCCTTGGAGGCGCATTGGTCGCTGTAGCCCTTTGGCTGTTTGCTTGAATCCTCGAACCGGAGAACGATCCGAGAATTCATGCGGTTGCGCAGGAGTTGTCATTGCCGGTCGAGCTTACGCCCTCTCAGGCCCTTGGGCTCTGGCACACGGTATCGCTGGAACAGGTGCGGGTCGACGGTCGCGACCTGACGCTGCGCCAGATGGCGATCCTCTTGCAGATCTATCTCGTGCCGCCACCCCACACCGTTCGTGGCCTTGCCGCCACGCTCGGCGTCACCAAGCCGGTGATCACGCGCGCGCTCGATACCATGGGAGCCCTCGGCCTCGTCGACCGCGCCCGCGATGATCGGGATCGACGCAACGTCGTCATCAAAAGAACGGTCGACGGTGCGCTTTATCTTGAAAAATTCGGCGATCTGATCATTGATCAGGGCCGTAAACAGCCTAAGTGAGTTGACATGTCGACACTTCCCGATCGCCGCCTGAATGCCTATAGGGCCGACCTCGCTGAGAGCCGCCTTCGCGGCGTCGTGGAGGCCGAACGCTATGTCGAGGGAAGCGTTGCACGCGTCTCGGTGCCGGTGGCGCCGCTCAGGGCAAAGCCCGACCTCGCCTGCGGTACCGATACCGAACTGCTGCTCGGCGAAACCGTTCGCGTGCTCGATACCAATGAGAGCTGGTGCTGGGTGAAGGCCGATCTCGACGGTTATGTCGGCTACCTCCCGGAATATTGCCTTGCGCCGGTGGTCAAGAGCCCGACGCATATCGTGTCAGTACCGCGCACCTTCGTCTATTCCGGTCATGATCTGCGTTTTCCGACGGTCTATCCGTTGTCGATGGGCAGCCGTCTGGCGGTCGTCGACGAGCGCGAGACCCGCGGCACCCGTTATTTCCTGCTCGACGGCGGCCAGGCGGTGATCGCCAATCATTGCATCGAGGTCGGCAGCGTCGTACCGGGCGATTATGTCTCGGTGGCCGCCCGGTTTGTCGAAACCCCCTATCTCTGGGGTGGACGTTCCGGTTTCGGCATTGATTGTTCCGGCCTTGTGCAGCTGTCGATGATGATGGTCGGCAAGCTCGCGCCGCGCGATTCCGACATGCAGGCTTCTGGTTTGGGAATGCCGATCGCACGTGAAGAGCTTAAACGCGGCGATCTCGTTTTCTGGAAGGGGCACGTCGCCTTGATGGAAGACGACGAGGCGTTGATCCACGCTAATGGCCACACGATGACCGTGGCGCGCGAGGGCCTGGAAGCTTCCATAAAGCGCATTGGTTGGCTCTACGACCAGCCGACGGGCTATCGCAGACCTTGATGGATCAGTAGCCGGCTAATTTGTCCACCACGTGCTGCAGCGGCAGGCCGCCTTCGAGGCGGGCGATCTGCTGCTCGACGTGGCTGAACAGGGCCTTGACGTCCGACGACGCGGCGACATGCGGCGTCACATAGACATTCGGCATTTGCCAGAAGCGGCTTTCCGGTAAAAGCGGCTCCTGCTCGAAAACATCGAGCGAAGCTGCGCCAAGCAAGCCGGAATCGAGTGCGCTGAGGATATCGGCCTCGACCTGGCTGCCGCCGCGGCCGCCGTTGATGAAGATGGGCGCGGCAAACGGGCCGTTGCGGCTCAATTTGGCAAAAAGCCCGGCATTGAAGATGCCTTTGGTATCCGGCGTCAGCGGCAAAAGGCCGACCAGGAAATCCGTGCGTGCCAGGAAGGTGTCCAGTTCGTCGCCGGCATAGGTCTCGATGCCGTCGACCGCCTTCTTGCTGCGCGACCAGCCGACGACGTTGAAGCCCAAGACCGAAAGCTTGCGTGCTGCATCCTGACCCAGCACACCCATGCCCATGATGCCGACGGTAAAGTCCGCCGCTTCGGGCTGGGAAAGATCCCGCCACTCCCGCTTTGCCGCAAGCACTTCGTAGGCTCGGTGCTGGCGCAGATGCATGAGGCATTGCATCACCACCCATTCGCTCATGCGTGTCGTCAGGCTGCGATCGACGAAACGAACAAGCGGCACGTCGGGCAGACCCGGCAATGTCAGAACGTGGTCGACGCCGGCGCCGCCGGAGAAAACCACCTTGAGATCCGGTGCCCTCTCGAAGAGGTCCGGTGCCGATTTCCACACCACCGCATAATCGATCCCTGAGAGATCGCGATTGTGATGGATGGTATCGGCGCGGTTGATCACCTCGCGATCCGGGAAGGCGCCTTTCAGTGCCGCTTCCACTTCTTCCGGAATGAACTTCAGATCGACGATGACGGGGCTTTTCGAGGGCATTGCGAGAACTCTACTGGCGGATGGCGGACAGGTTGACGGCTTCGAGATTGAACGCGGCCGCCATCAGGGCCTTGGTATAGTCTTCCAGCGGCGCATTGAAGATGCGCTCCGCCGGACCCTGCTCGACGACCTTGCCCATGCGCATTACGATCATCTCGTTGGCCAGCGCCCGCACGACCTTGAGATCGTGGCTGATGAAGAGATAGGCAAGGTCGTGCTTTTGCTGCAGGTCGCGCAAGAGGTCGACCACCTGCGCCTGGACGCTCATGTCGAGCGCCGAGGTCGGCTCGTCGAGCATCACGAATTTCGGCTTCAGCACCATTGCGCGCGCTATCGCGATGCGCTGGCGCTGGCCGCCGGAGAACTCGTGCGGGTAGCGCCAACGGGTGGCGGGGTCGAGCCCCACCTCCTCAAGCGCTGCGGCAACGCGTTGATCGCGCTCGTCGTCCGACAGCGCGCGCTCGTGGATCTTCAGCCCTTCGGCGATGATGTCGGCAACCGACATGCGCGGGCTCAGCGAACCGTAAGGATCCTGGAACACCACCTGCATCCGGTTTCGCAGCGGCCGCATCTCACGGAAGCTGTAGGCGGCGATGTCCTTGCCGACGAAGGCGATCCTGCCCTTGGAGGAGATCAGCCGCGTCAGCGCCAGGCCCAGCGTCGTCTTGCCGGAGCCTGATTCGCCGACGACGCCGAGCGTCTGGCCGGCGCGCAGCTTGAGATCGATACCGTCGACCGCCTTCACATGGTCGACGACCCTGCGCAGGAAGCCGGCCTTGATCGGAAACCACACCTTCACATCAGCCGCTTCCATGACGATCGGCTTGGAGGCGTCTGAGGGCGGCGGGTTGCCCCTTGGTTCGGACGCGAGCAGATGGCGGGTATAGGCATGCTGTGGATTGGCAAAGATCTCGGCGGTTGGCCCGGTCTCGACGATCTTGCCCTTGGTCATCACACAGACGCGATCGGCGATCTTGCGCACGATGCCGAGGTCATGGGTGATGAACAGCATCGACATGCCGTGCTGATCTTTCAGCGTTTTCAAGAGTTCGAGGATCTGGGCTTGCACGGTGACGTCGAGCGCCGTCGTCGGCTCATCGGCAATCAACAGCTCCGGTCGGTTGGCGAGCGCCATGGCGATCATCACGCGCTGGCGCTGGCCGCCGGAAAGCTCGTGCGGATAGGCGCCGAGCCGCTTCTCCGGCTCGCGGATGCCGACCTGGTTCAAGAGCTCGAGTATTCTCGCGCGCGCAGCAGTACCTTCGAGCCCTTGGTGCAGCTCGAGGATCTCGCCGATCTGCCGCTCGATCGGGTGCAGCGGGTTGAGCGACGTCATTGGCTCCTGGAAGATCATCGTGATGTCGTTGCCGCGCACATGCCGCAGCTCCGCATCGCTGGCCTTCAGGAGGTCCTTGCCGTTGAAGCGGATCTCGCCGCCCGGGTGGCTAGCCGAGGGGTAGGGCAGCAGCTTCAGGATGGAGTTGGCGGACACGGACTTGCCGGAGCCGGACTCGCCGACAAGCGCAACCGTTTCGCCTCGCTTGATGTCGAAGGAAATGCCGTCGACCGCAAGCGAGGTGTTGCCGCCCTGATGGAAGGCGACCGACAGATCGCGGACGGAAAGAATGGGATCGGTCATCGTCGCGCTCACCGGAATGTCTTTCTCGGGTCGAAGGCATCGCGGGTCGCCTCGCCGACGAAGATCAGCAGCGACAGCATCAGCGACATGACGCAAAAGGCCGTCAGCCCGAGCCAGGGCGCCTGCAGGTTGGATTTGCCCTGCGCGATCATTTCACCAAGGGAAGGCGACCCGGGCGGCATGCCGAAGCCGAGGAAGTCGAGCGAGGTCAGGGTGGTGATAGAGCCGGACAGGATGAACGGCAGGAATGTGAGGGTCGCCACCATCGCGTTCGGCAGCAGGTGACGGTACATGATCGTGCCGTTGCCGACGCCAAGGGCACGCGCGGCGTTCACATATTCGAAGTTGCGTGCCCGCAGAAACTCGGCGCGCACGACGCCGACGAAGCCGACCCAGGAAAACAAGAGCATGATGCCGAGCAGGATGAAGAAGCCGGGTGGCAGGATCGCGGCGATGATGAGCAGAATGTAGAGCACCGGCATCGACGACCAGATCTCGATGAAGCGCTGCATCAAAAGGTCGGTCCAGCCGCCGAAATAGCCCTGCACCGCGCCGGCCGTCACGCCGATGATCGCCGAGGCGATGGTGAGCACCAGCCCGAAGAGCACCGAGATGCGGAAACCGTAGATCATGCGCGCCGTTACGTCCCGCGCCTGGTCGTCGGTGCCGAGCCAGTTGAGGTTGCCGGCGATGCAGTTGCGGTCGGCGGTGCCTTCCGGATAGGCCGAGCAGCGCTCATCCTTGCTCATCAGCCAGAAGGGCTTTGTCGGTGCCGAATGCGGAATGTTCGAGTTGACCGTCTGGTAGGAGTAACGGATCGGCGGCCAGATCATCCAGCCGTTTGCCTCGATCTCGTCGCGGATGAAATCGGAGCGGTAGTCGGTCTCGGCAAGGAAGCCGCCGAACTTCTCTTCGGGATAGTTCACCACGACCGGGAACAGGATCTCGCCTTTGTAAGAGGCGACGATCGGCCTGTCATTGGCGATGAATTCGGCAAAGAGGCTCAGCGCGAACAGCAGGAGGAAAAGCCAGAGCGACCAGTAACCGCGCCGGTTCGCCCTAAAATTCTGCCAGCGCCGCTTGTTGACCGGCGACAGCCAGCCGCGCGGCGGGGCGGTAACCGGGGTGGGTGCGGTGGTGACGGTGCTCATCACACGTCCCTCCGCTCGAAATCGATGCGTGGATCGACCCAGGTGTAGATCAGGTCGGAAAGCAGGCTGACGAGCAGTCCCATCAGCGAGAAGATGAACAGCGTCGCAAAGACGATCGGATAGTCGCGCTTGACGACGGAATCATAACCGAGCCGCCCAAGGCCATCGAGCGAGAAGATGTATTCGATCAACAGCGAACCGGTGAAGAAGGCCGAGATGAAGGCGCTCGGGAAACCGGCAATGATGATCAACATCGCATTGCGGAAGACGTGGCCGTAGAGCACCTGGCGGTCCGTCAGGCCCTTGGCACGCGCCGTCGTCACATATTGCTTCTTGATCTCGTCGATGAACGAATTCTTGGTGAGCAGCGTCGTCGTCGCAAAGGCCGAAAGCAAAAGCGTGATCAGCGGCAGCGTCATGTGCCAGAAATAGTCGAGGATCTTCTGCCACCAGGGCAATTGCCAGAAATTGTCCGAGACGATGCCGCGCAGCGGAAACCAGTCGAGGAACGATCCGCCGGCAAAGACGACGATCAGCAGGATGCCGAAGAGGAAACTCGGAACGGCATAGCCGATGATGATGATGCCTGATGTCCACACGTCGAAGGCCGAGCCGTCCGATACCGCCTTCTTGATGCCGAGCGGGATCGAGATGGCGTAGGAAAACAGCAGGATCCAGAGGCCGAGCGAGATCGAGACCGGCATCTTCTCCTTGATGAGGTCGATGACCGAGGTGTTGCGGAAGAAGCTTTCGCCGAAGTCGAAGCGGATATAGTTCCACATCATCGTGCCGAAGCGCTCGAGCGGCGGCTTGTCGAAACCGAACTGCTTTTCGAGCTTGGCGATGAATTCCGGATCGAGCCCCTGGGCACCGCGGTACTGGCTGCCTTGTTCGCCACCGGCCTGCATGAGGTCGCCGCCGCTGCCGCTCAGGCGGTCGGAGCCGCCGGCGTTCGTCAGGTCCGAAATCACCTGTTCGACCGGTCCGCCCGGCGCGAACTGAATGACGGTGAAGGAAATCGCCATGATTCCGATGATCGTCGGGATCATCAGCAGCAGTCGTCGCAGGATATAGGCACCCATCAGGCCAGCCTCTCGATCGACGTGTTGCCGGTGGCCCGGACCCGCGAAGCGTCGGCGTGCGCCCTATGCTGTCTCAATCCTCACGTCTCCTTGCGGCTTTCAGGCCCAAGCCGGGCCTCTATTCGTTTTCAGTGATTCGGTTTTCTGCATTTGGAATCGAGACAGCATCGGAGTGCAAGGGCTTCATTTGGCCGTGGCTGCCTTCGACCACCAGATGTCGGGAAAGCCGATCGCGTATTTCGGTAGCTCTGCCGGTCGCTCGAACTTGTCCCAGTAGGCAATCGTCGCATTGTTCTTGTAGTAGAGCGGCACGACGTAGTGGTGCGCCAGCAGCACGCGGTCGAGCGCCTTGGTCGAGGCCACCAGTGTTTGCCGATCCTTCGCGAAGATCACCTTTTCGATCAGGGCGTCGATGCCAGGATCGGCAATGCCGGCATAGTTTCGCGAGCCCTGCTCCTTGGCCGCCTTGGAACCCCATAAATCCAGCTGCTCATTGCCGGGGCTGAGTGTCTGCCCCCAGACGATCCAGGTCATGTCATAGTCGAAGGCGCGCGTGCGGTTGGTATATTGCGAGGCATCGACCGTTCGGATGCGCGCCTCGATGCCGATCTTCTTGAGGTTTTGCGCGTAGGGCAGGGCCACGCGCTCGAGGGTGGCGCTGCTCAACAGGATTTCGAAGGAGAAGGGCTTTCCGGATTTGGCTTCGACCATCCGGTTGCCTTTCAGCTCGTAGCCGGCCTCCTTCATCAGAGCGATCGCCTTGCGCAGGTTGTCGCGTGACGTCTGCGGTGAGCCGCCGACCGGGTTGGCATAGGGTGTCGTGAAGACTTCAGCCGGGACCTTGTCCTTGATCCCCTCCAGGATCGCCAGCTCATCGCCCTGGGGCAGGCCCGAGGAAGCCAGCTCGGTGTTCCAGAAATAGCTGTCGATGCGGGTATACTGGTTGTAGAAGACCGTCCGGTTCATTTCCTCGAAGTCGAAGGCGTAGTTCAGGGCCTCGCGCACGCGCTCGTCGTTGAACGGCGCGCGCCGCGTGTTCGGAACCATTGCCTGCATGATGCCGGTCGCCCGGTAGGGGTTGGGCAGGCTCTCGCGCTTGATGCGACCGTCCTTCACCGCCGGAAAATCATAGCCTGTCGCCCAGCGGCTCGCCTGGTTCTCGGTCCAGTAGTCGGTGTTGCCCGACCGGAAGGATTCGAACTCGACATCGCGGTCGCCGAAGAGCGTGTAGCTGATCGCGCCAAAATTGTTCTGCCCGACATTGACGTTCAGCGTCTTGCCCCAATAGTCGTCACGCAGCTCGTATCGCAGCGTTGCTCCGGCCGAGAACGAGGCGATGCGATAGGCACCCGACCCCATCACCGGTTCCAGCGTCGTTCGCGTGATATCGCGAGACTTTCCGTCCGGACCTTGCCCCTCCCACCAATGTTTCGGCAGAACGAGGAACTGGCCGAGGATGTGCGGCAGTTCCCGATTGTTTTTCTGGTCGAAGTGGAAGGTGACGTCGCGCTCGCCAGTTTTTTCCGCCGAAGTTGCGTGCTTGTAATAGTTGGCATAGAGCGGATTGAGCTCCTTGACCTTGTCGAAGCTGAAGATGACGTCTTCCGGCGTTACCGGTTTTCCGTCCGCCCATTTTGCTTCCTGCCTCAGGCGGAAAGTGGCGGACGAAATATCGTCTGGGTATGACACGCCTTCGGCAAGCAGGCCGTAGGCGGTTGAAATCTCGTCGTCGGCCGATTTCATCAGGGTATCGAAGACAAGCGGCAGCCCGGCGGCTGCGTCGCCCTTGTCGAGGATCGGGTTGAAGGTGTTGAAGGTTCCGGTCTGCGAGAGTTTCAGTTCTCCGCCTTTCGGCGCATCCGGGTTGACATAGTCGTAGCGCTTAAAGCCGGGTGGGTATTTGGGCTCGCCGACGAGCGAGAGGCCGTTGCGGAAGACCAGCTGTTCCTGGGCGTAGACTGCAGGTGGGAGAAAAAGCGTCGCCGCCAGAAGTGAGGCCGCCAGCCGTGCTCTTGCAGTCCTGCCAACATCCAGCATCCAATCAGTACCCCTTATATTTCAATGTTCTTTTGCGAGAGAATAGGCGAAATCGGGCCAAATGACAGGCACTGCCGCAAATCAGGCGAAATTTTTGCGTCACATCCCGGTGATCCGCAAGGCTGAGGCAAAGGCAGCGCCTTAGGATCGGGGGATATCGGGCATCTCGCACCCATTGCCGGTGCGGTTCGCCGTCGGGGAATGAACGGAACGGAATTGGACATGGTTGCTGCAATACGACGCTGTGGCTCGGCGCTTCTGGCGCTTTTGCTCGGAACGAGCTTCTTGATCGCCGATGTTGCCAGGGCCGACGACACGCCGGCAAAGGCGCTCTTCGGCGCCAAGGCGCTGCCGGCGCAGATGGCGCCTTCGTCCTACGGTTTTTATGCGAAGGGCTGCCTTGCCGGCGGCGTGGCCATCCCGACGGATGGCCCCACCTGGCAGGCAATGCGATTGTCGCGCAACCGGCGCTGGGGCCATCCCCAGATGATCGCGCTGATCGAACAGTTCTCCCATGACGCTGCGGAAAAGATCGGCTGGCCCGGCCTGCTCCTCGGCGATATCTCGCAGCCGCGCGGCGGGCCGATGCTCTCCGGCCACGCCTCGCACCAGATCGGTCTCGATGCCGATATCTGGCTGACCCCGATGCCGCAAAGGACCCTGACGGGCCGGGAGCGCGAAGACATCTCCGCGACGTCGATGCTGCAGAAGAACAAGTTTCTGACCGTCGATCCGTCGATCTGGACGCCGGCGCATGCCCGGCTGATCATGCTCGCCGCCAGCTACCCTGAGGTCGAGCGGGTCTTCGTCAATCCGGCGATCAAGAAGAAGCTCTGCGACACCTGGAACGGCGACCGTTCGGCGCTTGGCAAGGTCCGGCCGATCTATGGTCACGACTACCATTTCCACATTCGCATCAAGTGCCCGGCCGGGTCGACGACCTGCAAGGATCAAGCTGCGGTTCCCGCCGGCGACGGCTGCGACAAATCGCTGGCCTGGTGGTTTACCGATGAGCCCTGGGCAAAGCCGAAGAAGAAGCCTGGCGAAAAGCCGGTGAAGCCCCGGTTGACGACGATGGCCGATCTGCCGAAGGCCTGCACGCTGGTGCTCAACGGACCGGCGCCCGCCTCCGAACAGGAGGCGACCTACGGCATGGCCTATCGCGCCGCCTCACCGGCGCCGGCCGAGCAGGGCATCGAACAGGTGATCGGCGATGCGGCGACCGATCTGCCGCCCGCCGACATTCCCGTTCCCTCGGCGCGCCCGACCCTGCAGTAACTGTCACGGCTTGCGCCTTTTCAATCTCGATAGGCTCATGTATACGGCCATCAAATCGATTTAAATTTGATGGCGGGGATACGGCATGGCGGATCGGAAATGCGTTGCCCTGATCGCTCACGATCAGAAGAAGGACGATCTCGCCGCCTTTGCCAAGGCCAACGAGGCGGTCTTTTCGCAGTGGAAGATCGTGGCCACCGGTACGACCGGCGGCCGCGTTCTCGATGTCTGCCCCGGTCTCGACATCACGCGGCTGAAAAGCGGCCCGCTTGGCGGCGACCAGCAGATCGGCGCGATGATCGCCACCGGCGACATCCAGCTTCTGATCTTCTTCGTCGATCCGCTGACGGCGATGCCGCATGATGTCGACGTCAAGGCCTTGATGCGGCTTGCGATCGTCTACGATATTCCGATGGCGCTCAATCGCGCCACGGCCGAGCAGTTGATCGACTTCAACCACAACTGCTACTGACTAATTCCTTAAGTCGGATCCGATCTCAAGGAATTATGCAGCAAGTTTAAGTGCTACAGCGTCCTTTGCGCGTCATATTTGACGCGCGGCGCTGTAGAGAATTCGAAACCTCACGGCGACGATCAGGATGGACAGTGTGATGCCCGGTGCGAGTGACAACAGCTTTTCCTTTCCGATCCTGATCGGCGATATCGGCGGCACCAATGCCCGCTTCGCCCTGCTGCTCGATGCCTTTGCCGAGCCGAAGCAGTTGCCGCCGATCAAGACAGGCGATTTCGAGACGATCGAGGAAGCGATGCAGAAGAGCATCCTCGACAAGACGTCCGTTCAGCCGCGCTCGGCAATCCTCGCCGTCGCCGGCCCGATCAGGGGCGACGAGATTCCGCTGACCAACGCCGGCTGGGTGATTCGCCCGAAGGACATGCTTTCCAGCCTTGGGCTGGAAGACGTCCTCATCATCAACGATTTCGAGGCACAGGCGCTGGCCGTCGCCGCCCCCGCGGCCGAAGATCTGGTCCAGATCGGTGGCGGCAGCGTTCGCCCGCTGACCTCCCGCGTCGTTCTCGGCCCGGGCACGGGCCTGGGCGTCGGCGGCCTGGTCTTTGCGCAGCACACCTGGTTTCCGGTGCCCGGCGAAGGCGGTCACGTGGATATCGGTCCACGCACCGAGCGCGACTACCAGATCTGGCCGTTCCTGGAGCCGATCGAGGGGCGCATGGCCGGCGAGCAGATCCTCTGCGGCCGCGGCATCATGAACCTTTATCGCGCCGTCTGCGCCGCCAGTGGCGAAGAGTCGGTCCTGAATGATCCGGCCGAGGTCACCACAGGTGCGCTTGCCGGCAACAATCCCGCTGCGGTGGAAACGATATCGCTGTTCTCGACCTATCTCGGCCGGGTTGCCGGCGACATGGCGCTGATCTTCATGGCGCGTGGCGGCGTGTTCCTGGCTGGCGGCATTTCGCAGAAGATCCTGCCGGCGTTGCAAAAACCGGAGTTCCGCGCCGCCTTTGAAGACAAGGCGCCGCATTCCGCGCTGATGAAGACCATCCCGACCTTCGCGGTCATCCATCCGATGGCGGCACTGTCCGGTTTGGCGGCTTTCGCGCGCACACCGAGAGACTTCGGTGTTGCTACGGAGGGACGTCGCTGGAGAAGCTGATGGCGGCGGCGCGCGCAAAGACTCGCCAAAGCCGCACCAAACCACTATAGAGCCCGGGAAAGGTAGTGTCGGCGTTCGACCTACCATGCAGGCTCAGGGAAGACAGGCTTTTTGAGCGCCAACGATAAAAAACAGCATGCTGTCGATTCCGACACCATCACCGGAATCTTGAAGCGGGTCATCGCAGAAAACGGCCGTGACCATATCCGTGGCTATCTCTTTGCCATTGCCTGTCTGGCCGTCGTCGCCGCGACGACCGGCTTTACTGCCTCGATCATGGAGACCGTGATCAATGAGGCATTTGCCAACAAGAACGCGAGCATCGTGCTTTTGGTCTGCGGCTCGATCTTTGGCGCCTTCGTCTTGCGCGGTTTTGCCACCTACGGCCAGGCCGTCGCCCTGTCGAAGATCGGCAACAATATCGTCGCACGCTATCAGAAGCGGCTTTACGCACATCTGATGGCGCTCAGCGTCGGCTACTTCAGCGAGACACGGTCGGCACAGCTTGCAGCCCAGATCAGCCAGAACGTCAGTGGCATCCGTGACGTCCTCAATCTAACCGTCACCTCGATTGCCCGCGATCTGTTGACCCTGATCGGTCTGATCGGCGTGATGTTCGTCAAGGACTGGCTGCTGTCGATCATTGTGTTTGTTACCGCGCCGCCGCTGTTGCTCGGCCTGCGCTATGTCTCCAAGCGGCTGCGCTCGGCAACGCGCGAGGCCATCGAGGTCAACAGCCGCGTTCTTGGCGCCATGCAGGAGACGATCCAGGGCATCTCCATCGTCAAGGCGTTCACGATGGAAAGTGAATTGCGCGGCAAGGTCGAGACGATCGTCAACCGGGCGGAAAACCGTGCCAACCGGATCGCGCGCTTGAGCGAACGCACGGCACCGATGACCGAGACCTTTGCCGGCCTCGCCATCTCCTGCGTACTCGCCTATTCCGCCTTCCGCGCGATCTACAACGATGTTCCGCCAGGTGCCTTCTTCGCTTTCGTTGTCGCCCTGTTGATGGCCTATGACCCGGCGCGACGTCTGGCGCGCCTGCAAGTGTCTCTGGAACGCGCTGCGGTCAACGCCCGCATGGTCTACGAGATTCTCGATACCGTTCCGCATCAGCGCGACAAACCTGATGCGAAGCAACTCACCTTTGACACTGCGACCGTGGAACTGCGCGACGTTCGTTTCCGCTACGCCAATGGCGACGAGATCCTGAAGGGCGTCAGCTTTGTCGCTGAAGGCGGCAAGACGACGGCGCTCGTCGGCCCGTCCGGCGCCGGAAAGTCGACCGTCATCAGCCTCGTTCCCCGGTTCTACGATCCGACCTCGGGCCAGATCCTGATCGACGGGCAGGACATAGCCGATGTCACCAAGCAGTCGCTGCGCAATGGCATCGCCTATGTCTCGCAGCAGCCCTATCTTTTCGAAGGCTCGATCCGCGACAATATCCGCTACGGCCGCCCGGATGCGACGGATGCGGAAATCGAGGAGGCCGCCCGCCTGGCCTATGCGCATGACTTCATTCTCGCCCAGCCGCAGGGTTATGACACCGCGGTCGGCGAGAACGGGGTAACGATGTCCGGCGGCCAGAGGCAGCGCCTGTCGATCGCCCGCGCGCTCGTGCGCAATGCACCGATCCTGCTGCTCGATGAGGCGACCTCGGCACTCGACACCGAATCGGAAGCCGCGGTGCAGAAGGCGCTGGATCAGGCGATGACCGGTCGCACCGTGATCGTCATCGCCCACCGTCTGTCCACGGTCGTCAACGCCGACAAGATCATCGTCATGAAGGATGGTCTCGTCGTCGAGGAAGGCACGCATGAGGGCCTTGCGCGCTTGCAGGACGGTCTCTACGCTCGCCTGCACAATCTCCAGGGCAAGGCCCCCGAGGCGCCGGTCGACGCCGAAATCTGAACATGAGCAGGAAGGAAAATCGCCGATGAGCACAACGGACATGAAGCTTGTGGTCGTCGGCGCGGCCGGTCGCATGGGTCAGACGCTGATCCGCATGGTTCATGGCATGGACGGCGTCCGCCTGCATGCGGCGATCGAACGTCCAGGCTCCCCCTTCATCGGCCGTGATGCGGGCGAACTGGCCGGGCTCGGACCGATCGGCATCGTTGTCGCCGACAAGCCGCTCGAAGCCTTTGTCGAAGCCGAAGGCGTGCTCGATTTCACCTCGCCAGCCGGCTCCGTCGAATTTGCCGGCCTTGCGGCCCAGGCGCGCATCGTGCATGTCATCGGCACGACCGGTTGCTCGGCAGACGACGACGCGAAAATCCGCGCGGCCGCACGCCACGCCCGCGTCGTCAAGTCGGGCAATATGAGCCTCGGCGTCAATCTTCTCGGCGTCCTGACAGAGAAGGCGGCGCGTGCCCTCGGCCCTGCCGCATGGGACATCGAAATCCTCGAAATGCACCATAAGCACAAGGTGGACGCCCCTTCCGGCACGGCACTGCTCCTCGGCGAAGCTGCGGCGAAGGGCCGAAGCATCGCTCTGTCGGAAAATTCGGTGCGCGTGCGCGACGGCCACACCGGCGCCCGGCCGCAAGGCACGATCGGTTTCGCGACGCTGCGCGGCGGCTCGGTGATCGGCGAACATTCGGTCATTTTCGCCGGCGAAGGGGAGCAGGTAACCCTTTCCCACAGTGCCGCCGACCGCTCCATCTTCGCGCGCGGTGCCGTCACCGCAGCGCTCTGGGCGCGCGACCGGAAACCCGGTTTCTACTCCATGCTCGATGTTCTCGGGCTCAACTGACACCATCTCTATCGTCTCAAGGGGAAATCATATGAGCGGCACCCTCGTCCTTGTCCGGCATGGCCAGAGCGACTGGAACCTGAAGAACCTGTTCACCGGCTGGCGTGATCCTGACCTGACCGAGCTTGGCGTCGAAGAGGCCAAGGCTGGTGGCAAGGCGCTCGCCGACTACGGCATCAAGTTCGACATCGCCTTCACCTCGTCGCTGATCCGCGCCCAGCGCACCTGCCAGTTCGTGCTCGATGCCGTCGGCCAGTCGTCGCTGGAGACCATCCGCGATCAGGCATTGAACGAGCGCGACTATGGCGACCTCTCCGGGCTCAACAAGGATGATGCCCGCGAGAAGTGGGGCGAAGAGCAGGTGCATGTCTGGCGCCGTTCCTACGACGTTCCACCGCCGGGCGGCGAAAGCCTGCGCGACACCGGCGCCCGCGTATGGCCCTACTACCTGACGGACATCCTGCCGCGCGTGCTTGCCGGCGAGAAGGTCCTCGTGGCCGCCCACGGCAATTCGCTGCGCGCGCTGGTCATGGTTCTCGACCGCTTGACCAAGGAACAGATCCTGAAGCTCAACCTCGCGACCGGCGTGCCGATGGTCTACAAGCTCAACGCCAATTCGACGGTCGCTTCCAAGGAAGTGCTGGGCGACATGTCGGCCGCGCACTAGGCTGAGCGTGCATCAATAAGCAAAAGGGGCGCCTGTCGCCCCTTTTTTCGTTCTCAGGCCTTGCCGGCTTCCCATCCGAGGATCGCGCGTTTGCGCGTCAGTCCCCAGTGATAGCCGGTGAGATCGCCGCTCTTGCCGAGCGCGCGGTGGCAGGGAACGACGAACGAGATCGGGTTGCTGCCGACCGCTGCCCCGACCGCGCGCGAGGCGGTTGGCTGGCCGATGTTGCCGGCAATCGTCGAATAGGTCGTGGCCCGGCCAAGCGGAATCTTCAACAGCGCCTGCCAGACACGGATCTGAAAATCGGTGCCGATCAGGAAGATGCGCAATGGCTCCGCCGCACACCAGCGCTCCGGATCGAAAATGCGGGCTGCGTAGCGGGCCGTTGCCGCGCTGTCTTCGACATAGCTGGCGTTCGGCCAGCGATGCGCCATGTCCTCGAAGCTCTCCTGCTCGCCGCCGCTATCGGCAAACGCAAGACCTGCCAGGCCCCGGTCGGTGATCATCACCAGCGCCGTGCCGAAGGGGGAGGGATGGTAGCCGTAGCGGATGGTAAGGCCCGCACCGCGCGCCTTCCATTCGCCCGGCGACATCGCCTCATGGGTGACGAAGAGGTCGTGCAGCCGGCTCGGGCCGGAAAGCCCGACCTCGATGCTGGTTTCCAGCAGCGGCATGTCTTCCTGGCGCAGGAGCCGTTTGGCGTGGTCGAGCGTCACCGCCTGCAGGAAGGCCTTCGGAGACAGGCCGGCCCAGCGGGTAAAGACCTTCTGCAATTGCGTCGGCGACTGTTTCAGCCTCCGGGCGATCGCTTCGAGCGAAGGCTGCTCGCGATACTCTTCGGTGAGCATTTCGATCACGCTTCTCACCGTGTCGTAATCGGTGCCCTTCGGCGTGATGTCGGTGGGCAGGGTTGTCGCTATGTTCATCGGTCATCTCCTGTCATGACACAGGTAACCATGCCGCCAGTGTCGTTGCCACCCGAAACTTGATTGGCCCCGTGTCAGCGGCGGCGCACCGTCGCAAGCGCTAGGGAAAACGCGGTGGCGAAGGTTTCGCGGTCGTCGCGATTGAGAAAGGAACCGACATCGGTCCGTTGGCCGCGGTCGCTGACGCTCATCGAGACGATGCCGATCTCCTGATGCCTGGCGATGCTGAAGCGCGCCCAGAATGGATTGAAGCGATGTTCGATCATCCGGCCCGACGGTGCGAACTTGCGGACCGACACGTCGGTTCGCGAAACGCGCACTTCTTCGCGCGAGCGCGCCGAGCGGTAGTTCAGCCAGAAAGCGCCGAACAGCAGGGCGAAGTCCAGTCCGAAGAAGAATACGATCGGCCAGGCACCGATCACCATGAACACGACCGCATGGACCAGGCTGAGCAGCCCGGCGATCAGGAAAAAGACCTTGAATCCCCTAAGGCCCAGGGATCGATAGGGGGTCAGTTCGGCGCTGAACACCGGCTCTTCGCCGCCAAGCGTCTGATCGTTGCCATTCGTCATGACCAATGACTATAGATGCATCATGAAAAACGTGAAGCCGAAATTGCCGAACAAGCCCGCGAAAACGACGTCGGCGGCAGGCCGCCGCACCCCGCGAACATCAGGTGTCTACAGCCGCGAAGACATCGCCGAGATCTTCCGGCGCTTCTCGATTCAGCGGCCGGAGCCGAAGGGGGAACTGGAACACGTCAATCCCTTCACCCTGGTGGTTGCCGTCGCCCTGTCGGCGCAGGCGACCGACGCCGGTGTCAACCGGGCGACCCGGGCGCTTTTCGCCGTCGCCGACACCCCGGAAAAGATGTTGGCGCTCGGCGAGGAGAAGGTGCGCGACTACATCAAGACCATTGGCCTCTTCCGCAACAAGGCCAAGAACGTCATCGCGCTCAGTGAGAAGCTGATCACCGATTTCGGCGGCGAGGTCCCGCGCACGCGCGAGGAGCTGGTAACGCTGCCGGGCGTCGGGCGAAAGACCGCCAACGTCGTGCTGTCGATGGCCTTCGGCCAGGCGACGATCGCCGTCGATACCCATATCCTTCGCATCGCCAACCGGCTCTGTCTGGCGCCGGGCAAGACCCCTGATGAGGTCGAGGCGAAGCTCGCGCGCATCATTCCTGATCAGTATCTCTACCACGCGCATCACTGGCTGATCCTGCATGGCCGCTATTGCTGCAAGGCGCGCAAGCCGGAATGTGAGCGCTGCGTCATTGCCGACATCTGCAAGGCACCGGAAAAGACCTGCGATATCCCGGCGCCTCTGGTCGAACTGCCGCAGCAGATCCTGCCTGTTGCCGGCTGATGCGCGCGGCCCAAACATCTGCGACGCGCGCGACCGGGCTGGGCTTGGCTCAGGCGCAGATCAATCGATCGATCAGGTGGCCGATCGCTTCGACGTAGAGGTCCGTCGGCGCGCCTTCGGCAATCTCCAATGCGGCGCGATCGAAAGCCGCTGACAGCAGCGTCGCCGTTGCCGTCAACGCGGCCTGATCATAGACCTTCGGCGCCATCGCTTCCGCCAGGCCCTCTTCCAGCGTTCTCTGGGCATTGGCCGCATCGATCGCGGCCATCGTTCGCGTGCCGAGCACGGCCGGACCGTCGAGCAGCAGAATGCGTATCCGGCCGGGCTCCGCCATGGCGTCGAAGAAGACGCGTGCCCCTGTTATGAGCGCCTCGCGCGGGGTCAGGCCGTCGAACGTCGCCGCTTCGATCCTCGCCGCCACCGCGCTGGCCTCCCGCTCGGCAACCGCGCGAAACAGCGCCTTCTTGTCTTCGAAGTGATGATAGAGCGCGCCGCGCGTCATGCCGGCGGCAGCCACGATGTCCGGCGTCGACGTCTCCGCATATCCCCTCGCGACAAAAAGGCCGTGAGCGGCGTCGAGGATCGCAGCACGCGTCGTGTCGGAACGCTCACGATTGGACCGGCGAGGGGATTTCAATTGCATGCATTCAGCCTGTATGTTAATTGGAAAATACATGCAGATTGTATGATAATGCGACCGTGAGGGAAAGCCATGAAATCGACGAGCTACTATCCAGTGATCATGACATCAGACGTTGCAGCAACCGCGGCATTCTACATCGACAACTTTCGCTTCCAGGCGCTGTTCACCAGCGATTGGTACGTGCATCTGCAGTCGACGGAATCCGAGACGGTGACGCTGGCCGTTCTCGATTATCGCCATGAAACGATCCCGGAAGAGGGCCGGGCGCCGGTCAGTGGCCTGCTCCTCAACTTCGAGGTCGAGGATCCCGATGCGGTCTATGCCGATTGCCAGGCGGCCGGGCTGCCGATCCTGAAGGCGATCTGCGACGAAGACTTCGGCCAGCGCCATTTTATCACCGCTGACCCCAATGGCGTGCTGATCGACGTCATCAAGCCGATCCCGCCGAGCGCCGAGTTTGCGGCCGCCTACGATGCAAGCGCCTTGCCGACGGAATGATCGCTGGCGTGCGTGTTTTGTCTTCCAAATGGCTGGAAAACCGCTATTAACGAACACCGGCCTTTAGGGAAACTGGACGGAGTTCATGACAAAATACGACGTGCTGACGATCGGCAATGCGATCGTGGATATCATTGCGCGCTGCGATGACGGCTTTCTGAGTGAGAATGGCATCATCAAGGGCGCGATGAACCTCATCGACGCCGACCGTGCGGAGCTGTTGTACTCGCGCATGGGTCCTGCGGTGGAAGCCTCCGGCGGCAGTGCCGGCAATACCGCGGCCGGCGTCGCCAGCCTTGGTGGACGCGCGGCCTATTTCGGCAAGACGACCAACGACCAGCTCGGCGAGATCTTCGCGCACGACATTCGCGCCCAGGGCGTCTATTTCCAGACCAGGCCGCTCGAAAGCGTGCCGCCGACGGCGCGCTCGATGATCTTCGTCACCGAGGACGGCGAGCGCTCGATGAACACCTATCTCGGCGCCTGTGTCGAGCTTGGCCCGGAGGATGTGGAAGCCGACGTCGTCGCCCAGTCCAAGGTCACCTATTTCGAAGGCTACCTCTGGGATCCGCCGCGCGCCAAGGATGCGATCCGCGAGGCCGCCAAGATCGCCCATGAAAACGGCCGCGAAACCGCAATGACCCTGTCGGACAGTTTCTGCGTCCACCGCTACCGCGACGAGTTTCTCGACCTGATGCGCTCCGGCACCGTCGACATCGTCTTTGCCAACAAGCAGGAAGCGCTGGCACTCTACGAGACCGAGAATTTCGATCTGGCGCTGGAAAAGCTGTCGAAGGACTGCAAGCTTGCAGCCGTCACCTTGAGCGAAGAAGGCTCCGTCGTCGTACGCGGCACAGAACGCGTCCGCGTCGGCGCGACACCGCTTGCGCAGGTGGTTGATACCACCGGGGCGGGCGATCTCTACGCCGCCGGCTTTCTCCACGGATATACGAGCGGGCGGTCGCTCGAAGATTGCAGCAAGCTTGGCAACCTTGCAGCCGGTATCGTCATTGGCCAGATCGGCCCGAGGCCGATGGTCTCGCTTGCCGCTGCCGCCAGGCAGGCCGAGCTCGCCTGAGGCGAGGGGGAGCATTTCCTGGAAAAGTGCGAAGCGGCTTTCCGTCAGGAATACGTAGAAAAAGAGATAGAGCGTTTCTGCGACTCCGTTCAAACCGGAAACGCTCTTGCCTTTTCTTCCTATGTTAGAGTGGGCTTACAGCGCCGCGCGTCAAATATGACGCGCTAAGGACGCTGTAACACTTTGAGTTGCTGCATAATTTTGTCCTTAAATCGATTCCGATTCAAGGAACTATGCAGCAGCCTTTATTTAAAGGCTTCGCCGGGATAGGCGCCCCAGATCTCGCTCTGGACGATCCAGCCTTCGACACCCTGGGTTTCGATGTGGCACCAGTCGCCGTTGCATTCACCGACGTGGATGACGACGCCGGGCTCCATGCGGGCAACGATGGCCGCCGTGCTCTGCGGTTCGCGGCGCAGATTGACGAAGACGCCTTCGCCCTTGCCGCGCATCCATGGCGCGGTGACGGCGGTGCGGTCGCCCGACAGAAGGGCCTGGTTCACCCAGCCTTCGGTGCCGTCCGCATCGCGGATGCGCCGCCAGTTATCGTATTCCTGGATGATCTCCACCGGCACGCCGGGCCTGAGGTAACGGAACGCCACCGCGTAATCGACGCTCGGGCCGATGCGCAGGTTGACGCTCTTGGCCTTCAGGCTGACGAATCGCGGCAGCGGCAATCCGCTGGCCCCTTTTGCGGCCTGGGCATGGGCGCCCGAAGCCGTGATGACCGCGCCGATGCAGGCGGCGATCAACGCTGACGAGAGTTTGGAAATGACGTGACGCATGACGAAGCTCATTTTCCGTGGCAACTTGCAGGCGCAATTCACCCAAGGCTCTTGGCCGGGGCGTAAATCGCGGGGACGACGCAGCGAGTTTTGTTTGTCTTCCCGACCGGGTCTGGTAGAAATTGCGGCTACAGGGAGAAAGTATCGCCCAACTTGGTTAAGGACCCGTCAACGAGGCCCATCGCAGCAATGACAAGCAAGAAGAAGCCCAAGGTCTACATCACCCGGAAATTGCCGGATATCGTCGAAACCAGAATGCGAGAGCTGTTCGACGCCGAGCTGAACATCGATGACACGCCGCGCAGCCAGCCGGAGCTTGTGGCGGCGGTGAAGCGCGCCGACGTACTCGTGCCAACGGTGACCGATCGCATCGACGCGGCGTTGATCGAGCAGGCCGGGCCGCAGCTGAAGCTGATTGCGAGCTTTTCCAACGGCGTCGACAACATCGACGTCGACGCGGCCGCACGCAAGGGTATCACCGTCACCAACACGCCGAACGTGTTGACCGAGGACACCGCCGACATGGCGATGGCGCTCATTCTCGCCGTGCCGCGTCGGCTTGCCGAAGGTGCACAGATCCTGACCGACCGCAAGGGCGAATGGGCCGGCTGGTCTCCGACCTGGATGCTTGGCCGGCGCATCGCCGGCAAGCGCATCGGTATCGTCGGCATGGGCCGCATCGGCACCGCGGTCGCGCGCCGCGCCAAGGCCTTCGGCCTGTCGATCCACTATCACAACCGGCATCGGGTCAAGGCCGAGACCGAGGAGATGCTGGAGGCGACCTACTGGGACAGCCTCGACCAGATGCTTGCCCGCGTCGATATCGTCTCGGTCAATTGCCCGTCGACGCCGGCGACCTATCATCTGCTTTCCGCCCGTCGCCTGGCGCTGATGCGCCCGGAAAGCTATATCGTCAACACCGCGCGCGGCGGCATCATCGATGAGACAGCGCTGATCAAGTGCCTGCGTGAAGGCAAGATCGCCGGTGCCGGTCTCGACGTCTTCGAGAACGAGCCTGCGGTCAATCCCAAGCTCATCAAGCTCGCGGGCGAGGGCAAGGTCGTGCTGTTGCCGCATATGAGTTCGGCGACGCTCGAGGGCCGCATCGACATGGGCGACAAGGTGGTGATCAATATCCGCACCTTCTTCGACGGTCACCGGCCACCCGACCGGGTGCTGCCCGGTCGCGATTGATCCGTGACTGATCAGAGCGTCTTGCGCATCTCGATGGTGGTGGGGCGGGTAAAGCCCGAGTGAGCAGTCCTGCCGGTTTCGACAAAGCCCCAGGCCGCGAACGTCCGGTGGTTCTCGATCAGTTCGATCCGGGTCTGCAGCCTCAGAGCCGGCAGGCGGCGGTTGCGCGCTGCTTCTTCGGCGCTTGCAAGCAGCAGCCGGCCGACGCCTTTTTTCTGGTAGGCTGCGGCGACCGCAAGCTTGCCGATATAGAGACAGTCGATCTCCGGCTTGCAGAAGATGCAGCCGGCAAGCACTGAGCCGTCGACGGCGACGAAGCCGATTTCTGCCGACGCTTTTTTCTTCAGCCCTTCATTTGTCAGCGCATGCGCCGAGGACGGCGGATCGATCCGCCCGTCCATATAGGCGAAGGCATGCAGGATCAGCGTCAGCAATTCATCGTAGCGATCGAAGGTCGCATCGATCCGGACGATCTGCATCAGTCCGCCCGCTCGCTCTTGCGCCGGTGATAGCGGATGGTGCTGAACTGCGCCGAAAGCGCGTCATACATCAACAGCCGGCCGACCAGCGGTTCGCCAATTCCTGCAATCACCTTGATGGCTTCCATAGCCTGCAATGTTCCGATAATGCCGGTGAGGGCGCCGATGATGCCTGCCTCGGCGCAGGAGGGGACGACGCCGGGCGGCGGAGCTTCCGGAAAGAGATCGCGATAGGAGGGGTTCGGTTCCCCATCCTTGCCCGCGCGATAGGGCATCAGCACAGTGAGCGAACCGTCGAAGCGGCCGACCGCACCGGTCACGAGCGGTATGCCGATGGCGGAGGCCGTATCGGTGGCGAGATAGCGCGTGTCGAAATTGTCCGATCCGTCGATCACCAGGTCATATTGACGAAACAGTGCCTCGGCATTGTCGGCCCCAAGGCGGAACGGATGCGTTTCGACGGTCACATGTGGATTGAGCGCACCAACGGCATCAGTGGCGCTTTCGACCTTCGACCGGCCGATATCGGCCGTCCGGTGGATCACCTGCCGCTGCAGGTTCGACAGGGAGACGACGTCATCATCGACAACGCCGAGCGTGCCGATGCCGGCGGCGGCAAGGTATTGAAGAACGGGAGCGCCGAGGCCGCCGGCGCCTATGACGAGAATGCGCGCCGCCTTGAGTTTCTGCTGCCCCGCACCGCCGAGTTCCGGCAGGATGATGTGGCGCGCATAGCGGGCAATTTCCGATGGGTCGAGGCTGGTGTTTGTCATGCGTGGATACTTTCCATGATCGGCTCCATCATCCCGAAACGCTTCCGTGCTCCACCGTCAGGAACCGGCCTCGATCGCCGAGCGCGTCGAACATCGCACGGTCCGTGCCGGTCATGAAGGCCTGGCCGCCGAGCCCGTCGACGAGATCGAAAAGGGCGGCGCGCCGGCCCATGTCGAGATGAGCGGCGATTTCGTCGAGCAGCAAAATGGGAGCATGGCCGGTCATGTCGCCGACAAGGCGCGCATGGGCGAGAACCAGGCCGACAAGCAGCGCCTTCTGTTCACCCGTCGAGCAGCGCTCGGCCTCCATGTCCTTTTCGCGGTGGCGGATCAAGAGGTCGGTGCGATGCGGCCCGTCCAGCGTGCGTCCGGCGGCTGCATCGCGGGGCCGACCCTCGCGCAGCATGGTGAGATATTGCTCCTCGAGGTCGAAGGCCGGCCTGTGGCTCTCCTCGTCGAGGAAACCCGCAAGCGCCAGGCGGGCGGACGGAAAGACGCTGTCGCCGGTGTTTCTTTCGACAAGCGCCGTCAGCAGGCCCAGCATCTCCTGCCGCGCCAGCGCCATCGACACGCCGAGCCCGGCCATCTCGCGTTCGATCGCGGTTAGCCAGGCAGGATCAGGGCGAAACTCACTCAAGAGCCGGTTGCGGCTGCGCATGGCGCGGTCGAATTCGCTGGCACGTCGCCCATGCTCGGGATCGAGCGAAAGCACGAGCCTATCGAGGAAGCGGCGGCGATCGGTCGATGGGCCGGTGAAGAGCCCGTCCATGGCCGGCGTCAGCCACAGCACGCGCAGATGGTCGGTCAGTTCGTCGACCGCACTCGCTGTCGTGCCGTTCAGCCGCAGGCGTCGCGACTGGCCCTCACCGGTGCCGGCGGTGCCGGTGCCGATCTCGACCGGGCCTTCCATGCCCATCACTTCGGCAAAGACCGAGAAGCCGTCGCTTGCGCCGACGCGGGCGACATCGGCATAGGCCGCACGCCTGAGGCCACGGCCGGGAGAGAGAAACGACACCGCTTCCATCAGATTGGTCTTGCCGGCGCCGTTCTCGCCGGTGAGCACGATGTGCCTCTCGTCGAGCGCCAGCGACAGCGCCGCATAATTGCGGAACTCGCTTAGCTTCAGGCGATTGAGAAAAACCTTTTGTGGCATTTCGGGTCCGGATTCGACTTCGGCGCCAGCTACAGCGCCGCGCGTCGAACAGGACGCGCAAGGGACACTGTAACACTTTAAACTCGCTGCATAATTTTCGCCTTAAATCGATGCCGATTTAAGGAACTATGCAGTAGGACGAAAGCGGTCGCCAAGGCAAGACGAAAGGCGGCCTGTGCCGTTGCCGGGCAAAATTGCTCCATATCGGCGGGGAAAGCCTTACGATCCCTGCAGTTCGGCGCTTTTCTTGATGGCTTGCGTACAATATGACAGCCGCATGACAATCCACGAACGGACATATTTGTGATGCTGGCTTGGTTCCGCAAACTCCTTCCCCGCGAAGACCGCTTCTTTGATCTCTTCGCACACCATTCGCGCACGGTCGTCGGTGCCGCCGACGCGCTCGACAAGCTTCTGGCCGGCGGCGACGACCTCGAGAAGCACTGCGACCGGATCGTCGCGCTCGAAGACGAGGCGGACAACATCACCCGCGACGTGCTTTTGGCCGTTCGCCGCTCCTTCATCACGCCGTTCGATCGTGGCGACATCAAGGATCTGATCCAGTCGATGGATGATGCCATCGACATGATGCACAAGACGGTCAAGACCATCCGGCTCTTTGAACAGAAGACCTTCGATCCGGGCATGAGGGAAATGGGCGCCATCGTCGTCCAGGCGGCGCATCTGATCGCAGAGGCCATCCCGCTGCTCGACCGCATCGGCGTCAACCACGGCCGGCTCATCGCCATTGCCGAGGAAATCACGCGCATCGAAGGCCGGTCCGACGAATTGCACGACCAGGGTCTGAAGGATCTCTTCCGCCGCCACGGCGCCAACAATGCCATGGCCTATATCATCGGCAGCGAGATCTACGGCGAGCTCGAGAAGGTCGTCGACCGCTTCGAGGACGTCGCCAACGAGATCAGCGGCATCGTGATCGAGAACGTCTGATGGACGCGACGCTCGCCCTGCCGCTGCTGATCGCACTGATCGCGATCGCACTGTTCTTCGATTTTCTCAACGGCCTGCACGACGCCGCCAACTCGATCGCAACCATCGTTTCGACCCGGGTGCTCCGGCCGCAATATGCGGTCATGTGGGCGGCGTTCTTCAATTTCATCGCCTTCCTGTTCTTCGGCCTGCATGTGGCCGAAACGTTGGGCAAAGGCATTATCGATCCCACCATCGTAACGCCGCTGGTGATCTTTTCGGCGCTGATCGGAGCGATCGTCTGGAACATCGCGACCTGGATCTTCGGCATCCCATCGAGCTCGTCGCACGCGCTGATCGGCGGCCTGGTCGGCGCCGGCCTGGCGCGCACCGGCGGTGATGCCATCGTCTGGACCGGCCTGTTGAAGACCGTTGGCGCCATCTTCATGTCGCCGATGATCGGCTTCTTCCTGGCGCTGTTGCTGATCCTCATCGTGTCCTGGCTGTTCGTCCGCCAGACGCCGTTTGCCGTCGACCGTACCTTCCGGGTGATGCAGTTCATCTCGGCCTCGCTCTATTCGCTCGGCCACGGCGGCAATGATGCGCAGAAGACCATGGGCATCATCGCCGTGCTCTTGTTTTCACAGGGCTATCTCGGTTCCGAGTTCTACGTGCCGTTCTGGGTGGTGATCACCTGCCAGGCAGCGATTGCGCTCGGTACGCTGTTTGGCGGCTGGCGCATCGTGCATACGATGGGCTCGAAGATCACCAAGCTCAATCCGATGCAGGGCTTCTGCGCGGAAACCGGCGGCGCCATCACGCTGTTTGCCGCCACCTGGCTCGGCATTCCGGTCTCGACCACCCACACGATCACCGGTGCCATCATCGGCGTGGGTGCCGCCAAGCGTGTCTCGGCGGTGCGTTGGGGCCTTGCCGGCAACATCGTCATCGCCTGGTTCGTGACCATGCCCGCCGCTGCGGCGATCTCGGCGCTCACCTACCTCGCAGTCGATCTGTTCCTGTGATCCTATCCGCCTCCGGCCGAATGCCGGGGGCGGAACACTTCTGAAATCGAGGCGCGTCAGTCGCTCACGCGCGGTGCCGGGCTGTCGTGCCCATTCTGATGCAGTGTCAGCCGCGCTGCGCGCGCACCGGCCGGTACCTCGAACGTCAACTGCGCATCGACCGACTTTGCAAAGAAGCGATGCTCTGCCTCCGGGAAGATTTCGACCCGCCCCTGGCCCGTTGCCTGCGCAAACAACCGATCGCCGTCGCGAAAAACCGTCAGATCGAAATCGGGCGCCAGCCGATAGGTGCCGACATAGCTATCGTAGGCCGCCGGCTCGAGCGAGATCGCGACGCGTCGAACCGGCGCGGGCGCAAGTGGCCTCTCTCTGTCGAGCAGATGCACGCCGATATCGTCGACGCCGACCTCCGTCGCCGTGTTTGACAGGACAACCACGCCGACGCCGGTCGCCGGACGGAAGCCGACGAACGATCGGTAGCCGCCGGTGCCGCCATTGTGCCAGACGATTTGTTTCTCGCCACGGCCGGAAATCAGCCAACCGAGCGCCTGCTCTGCGTTGCCGTCGCCAAGCGGCTGCCGTTCGGCGAGCATGGCGGTAAACGCGGGCGTCAGGGCTGAGGACTTCCTGCCGATCGCCGCCTGCAGGAAGACCAGCAGGTCGTTCGCTGTCGAGCGCAGCGCCCCGGCCCCCTGAAGCGCGCCGAGATCCCAATCGTTTGTCGGCTCCAGGCCAGCGTCATGGCCGGTCGCTCGCCGCCCCTTCCATTCCACGCGCGGGGTGATCGCGGTATCGGTCATGCTGAGGGGGACCGCGATGCGCTCGCTGACGAGCGCATCGTAGGCTAGGCCTGACTGCAATGCCAGCGCATGGCCAAGCAGACCATAACCGGGGTTGGAATATTCGTGCTGGACGCCGGGTTGCCGCGTCGGCTGGTGACCGGACAGGAAGGCATAGAGCTTGGCGATGTCATAGTCGGCATAGGGGTCGCTGTCGTCGGCCGGTACCAGATTGTCCGGCAGCCTCGGAAGGCCGGACATGTGCGTCGCCAGATGTTTCAGCGTGATGGGTGCGCCATCGGTGGATTTGATGGCTATGCTTTCCGGCAGCAGCTGCGATGCGGGCGTGTCGAGCCGGACAGATCCACGTTCGACCATGTCGGCAAGCAGCAGTGCTGTGAAGACCTTGGTCACCGAGCCGATCTCGAACACTGTGTTGCCATCGACGGGGCGCGGATCGTCCTTGGCCAGGCGGCCGTGCGCGACGACTCGTTGTCCGCTCGCATCGATAATGCCGACAACGATCCCGACCGACTGCTTCTGGTCGTCGATACGTTCGGCCAGTATCTCGCGAATTTCGTCGTCTCTTGCGGAAAGAGGCTCCGCTTGGGCGGTGGCGCCGAGCGTCATGAGCATGATCCAGGTGAGAAGGAAGTGTCGCATTGGGGGCGAGATAGGCATCCAATTTTGGGTTGCAAGGCGCGTCCGGCACATGTCACGCCTTGATGGTCGAGACTTGGTCAAGACCGGATCAAGATGTGGCGGAAGGTTGGGGGCGTTGGCTGTCACGCCCGAGATGCCCCGGCGGCTCACGGATCCCAGTGCGGAGGATCGCCAAAGGCCTTCTTCAGATGTTCGGCAATTGCCCGCAATTTGGTCGAGGTCCGCCGGCCCTCTGGATGGGCCATGTAGATGAACTCCGGTTCCGGGCGAAAACCGACATCGATCTCGCGCAGTCGACCGTCGCGCACCGCGGGACCACAGATGAAGGCCGGCAGCAGGCCAATGCCAAGCCCGGCGACGGCGGCGTCGTGGATCATGTCGCCATTGTTGATCCTGAGCGCCATGCGGGCGCGGATGACAGTCGAACCGGTCGGTCCCTCGAACCGCCAGTCGGAGGCGCCGCGGTTGGTGTAGAAGATGCCGCGGTGATCATTGAGTTCGGCAAGCGAGGCCGGCACGCCGTTGCGCTCGAGATAGTCGGGCGAGGCGACCAGCAGGCGCCGGCTCCTGGCAAGTTTCCAGACGATCAGTCGTGAATCGGCGATGACCCCGTGGCGCACGATGGCGTCATAACCTTCCGAGGCGACGTCGACGCGGCGGTCGTCGAGATCGAGCGTCAGTTCGATTTCGGGATGCGCCGCCAGAAACGGATAGAGCGCCGGCCCAAGATGCAGACGGCCGAAGCTGACGGGGGCGGCGATCCGCAGCGGCCCGGTCAGCGTTCCGCGGCGCTCGGCCAGATCGCTGGCGGCGGCCTGCACCTCGCCGACGATCCGCACCGCGCGCTCGCGAAAGGCGATGCCATCCTCGGTGAGCGTCAGCTTGCGCGTGGTGCGATGCAAGAGTGTTGCGTTCAGGCTGCGCTCCAGCTCGGCGACCCGTTCGCTGATCACGGATTTCGACAGCCGCAGCCGGCGTGCCGCCTCGCTGATCGAGCCGGCTTCCGCGACGGTGACAAAGGCAGCAATTCCTTCGATCTTCAGCATCGTTCGGCATTTCCGAATTCGAGTTCCATCATTGGCAGACTAATCCGAACGGCGATCTTCGGCCATATCTATCGGCATCGAAGGACAGCGGTCGATGGAAAGAAGACCGGTCCCAAGCCAAACCCAACAGAAGGAACTCCATCATGTCACGTTTGCAGAACAAGACCGCGCTCATCACCGGCGGTACCAGCGGCATCGGTCTCGAGACGGCGCGCCAGTTCATCGCCGAGGGTGCAAGGGTCGCGGTTACCGGCACCAATCCGAAGAACATCGCCGAAGCGCGCAAGGTGCTCGGAGACGGCGCCGTCATCATCGAGGCGGATGCCGGTAACGCCGCCGGACAGACCGGGGTTGCACAAGAGTTCAAGGCTGCCTCCGGCCATCTCGACATTCTTTTCGTCAACGCCGGTATCGCCAAGCTCCAGCCGCTCGAAAAATGGGATGAAGCCAGCTTCGACCAGACGCTGAACATCAACGTCAAGGGTCCGTTCTTCCTGATCCAGGCGTTGCTGCCGATCTTTTCCAAGCCGGCCTCGATCGTGCTCAACACCTCGATCAACGCCCATATCGGCATGCCCACCTCCAGCGTCTATGCACTCAGCAAGGCAGCGCTCCTGTCCCTCGCCAAGACGCTTTCGGGTGAACTCATCGGTCGCGGCATTCGCGTCAATGCCGTCAGCCCCGGCCCGATCCGGACGCCGCTGCACGACGGGCACGGTGCGACGCCGGCGGAGAACAAGGAGATTGTCGCGTCGATCGCCGCACAGATCCCGCTCGGCCGCTTCGGCGACGCCAGCGAGATCGCCAAGGCAATCGTCTTTCTCGCCTCCGACGAGGCCGCGTTTACGGTCGGCGCCGAACTGATCATCGACGGCGGCATGGCCACGCTCTGACCGTTGCTTGTCGCCGCCGCCCGCCGTTCAGCGTCGGGCGGCGGCGACGGCCGTCCCTGGCCGCAGGCACGCCGCCTCCGGCGTTGGCATAGGTCACCGACAAGAGTATATTTTTTTTCATTCTAATGAATTGCCGTGCATTCGAGGAGAATGAAACAGATCCCACACCGATCAGATCCCGGAGGAGACGATGACGAGTGTCAGATGGACGATCAAGGGGCGAGAATTCATTCATTGCAATTGCGCCTATGGCTGCCCCTGCCAGTTCAATGCGCGACCGACCCACGGCAATTGCAGCGCGGTCGGCGGGTTTGAAATCGAAAGCGGTCATCACGGGGAAACGCGCCTTGACGGGCTGAAATGCGGGATGATCGCCGCCTGGCCCGGCGCGATCCACGAGGGCAGGGGGCAGGTCGTGCCCATCGTCGACATCCGCGCCACGCCGGCGCAGCGCGAGTCCCTGCTGCGCATCATGAGCGGCCAGGATACGGAGCCGGGCGCGACGTTCTTCCAGGTGTTTGCCACCACCTTCGAAACTTTTCACGATCCCGTCTTTGCCGATATCGACTTCGACGTTGATGTGCGTGCACGGACAGCGACGCTGAATGTGCCCGGCTGGATCGAGGCGCGCGGCGAGCCGATCCTGAACCCGGTCACCGGCAATCCGCATCAGGCACGCATCAACCTTCCGCAGGGCTTCGAATATGATCTCTGCGAGGTCGGCCGCGGATGGGCCGATACGAAGGGGCCGCTGACGCTGTCCATCCCGGATTCGCACGCCCATTTCGCCAGCATGCATCTGACCGAAAGTGGCGTGGTTCACTGACGCCCATGGTCGACACCGCGCTCGAAACGCTTCTAAGGCGCGACCGCGTCATCGTCGCGGTCGCGCTGTTGGCACTGACCGGGGTTACCTGGCTCTATATCCTTTGGCTGGCAACCGGCATGGATGCCATGGCGGTCATGCCACCCTCAAGCGATGGCATGAGCGGCGTCATGACCATGGATATGGGCGCCGGTGACGACATGGGCATGGACATGTCGCCGGGTGCCATGGTCTCGATGGCCGACGTTAACCTCCGCCCCTGGAGCGCTTCGACCTTCGCCTATGCCTTTGTCATGTGGGCGATGATGATGGTGGGCATGATGACGCCTTCGGCGACGCCGATGATCCTGCTCTACGCCCATGTCGGGCGGCAGGCGGCGCTCGACGACAAGCCGTTTGCCGCCACCGGCTTCTTTGCCGGCGGCTATCTCTGTGCCTGGATCCTGTTCGCTCTGGCGGCAACGCTCGGGCAATGGCTGCTGGAGGCCGCCTTGCTGCTGACGCCGATGCTGGCCAGCGCCAGCCGCATTCTCAGCAGTGTCATCCTGATTTCGATCGGGCTGTTTCAATGGACACCGCTGAAGGACGCCTGCCTGCGGCAGTGCCAGGCGCCGCTCATGTTCATCCAGAACCATGGCGGTTTTCGCCGCGACGCGGGCGGCGCCTACCGGCTCGGACTTCTCCACGGTCTTTATTGCGTCGGCTGTTGCTGGGCGCTGATGGCGCTCCTGTTCATCGGCGGGGTGATGAACGTCCTGTGGATCGCGGCGATCGCCATTTTCGTGCTTGCGGAAAAGGTCGTGCCCGGCGGCCGCATACTGTCCCGCATCGCGGGCGCGCTGATCGTCATGGCCGGGCTGTGGCAGCTTGCGGCCATGACGTGATCTTGGGGTGACCGCTCGGCGTCAGTCGCTCAGCGTGTCGAAGAAATCCTTCATTCGGGCGAAGAAGCCGGCGGATTCCGGGTTGTTGTCCTTCGACGAGATCTGCTCGAATTCCTGCAGCAGCTCGCGCTGGCGCTTGGTCAGCTTCTGCGGCGTCTCGATCTGCATCTGGATGTAGAGATCGCCGGTCTGGCTGGAACGCAGCACCGGCATGCCCTTGCCCTTCAGGCGGAACTGCTTCCCGGCCTGGGTGCCTTCCGGCACGGTCACGCGCGACTTGGTGCCGTCGAGCGTGGTGACGTCGAACTTGCCGCCCAGCGCCGCCGTCGTCATCGAGATCGGCACGCTGCAATAGAGATCGGCGCCGTCGCGCTGGTAGAACTCGTGCGGCTTGACCGAGAGGAAGATGTAGAGATCGCCCGCCGGTCCGCCGCGCAGGCCCGCTTCCCCTTCGCCGGAGAGGCGAATGCGGGTGCCGTCTTCGATGCCGGCCGGAATGTTGACGGAGAGCGTGCGCTCCTCAGTGACGCGGCCGTGGCCGTGGCACTTGGTGCAGGGATCGGTGATCGTCTGGCCACGGCCGCCGCAGGTCGGGCAGGTGCGCTCGATCGAGAAGAAACCCTGGGCGGCGCGTACGCGGCCGGAGCCCTGACAGGTTCCGCAGGTCTTCGGGCTGGTCCCGGGCTTGGCGCCGGACCCGGTGCAGACATCGCAGGTGATCGAGGTCGGCACCCGGATCTGTGCGGTCTTGCCGGAATAGGCCTCTTCCAGCGAGATTTCCATGTTGTAGCGCAGATCGGCGCCGCGCTCGCGGCCACCCGACGAACGCCGCTGGCGCCCGCCACCCATCATCTCGCCAAAGATGTCTTCGAAGATGTCCGAGAAACCGCCGGCGCCGCCGGCGCCACCGCCGAAGCCGTTGCCCATGCCGCCTTGCTCGAAGGCCGCGTGGCCGTAGCGATCATAGGCCGCTCGCTTCTGCGGGTCCTTGAGCGTCTCGTAGGCTTGGTTGATTTCCTTGAAGGTCTTTTCCGAGGCGGCGTCGCCGGGGTTCTTGTCCGGATGATACTGCATCGCCAGTTTGCGGAAGGCGCTCTTCAGCTCCTTCTCATCCGCGTTCTTGGCAACGCCAAGCGTTTCGTAAAGATCACGTTTCATTCTTCAAAGATTGTCCTGTTGACAAGGCGTGCCAGCGCGGGGGCCCGGCGGCGGCCTGGTTACCTTGCCACTGGATTTAGTAAACCTTGAAGCGCGATACCATAGCCCATCGGGCCGCGGACGCGGTTTTTTGTCGGAAAAATGACGTTTGTGCCGGTCTTGCACCGTCTTGGCTCCATTTGGCAGCGCCCATGTCGGCGACATTGCCCTGTGGTGGCAGTCTCAGCAACGTGGATCGTCGGGGGCTGGTGCCCATCACAAGCCGCCTGGCGCGAGCTTGCGAGGGATGGGAGCAACAAAAAAGCCCGGGTCACCCCGGGCTTTTCCGTCTCTAGGAGAGAGCGACTTAGGCCGACCGCTTACGGTCGTCTTCGTCGTTGACTTCTTCATAGTCCGCATCGACGACATCGCCGTCGCGGGCGGCGTCAGCGGCGGCGTCCGCATGGGCGGCGTCCGTCTGCTGGGCCTCATAGATCGCCTGACCAAGCTTCATGGAGACTTCCATCAGCGTGTTGGTCTTGGCCTTGATGTCTTCGGCGTCCGGCTCGGAGGCCTCGACAGCGGTCTTCAGCGCGGCAATGGCCTCGGAGATCGCGTTGCGGTCGGTTTCCGAAACCTTGTCGCCATAGTCCTTCAGCGACTTTTCCGAAGAATGGATCAGGCTTTCGGCCTGGTTCTTCGCTTCCACGCCTTCGCGGCGCTTCTTGTCGGCTTCGGCATTGGCCTCGGCGTCCTTGACCATCTTCTCGATGTCGGCGTCGGACAGGCCACCGGATGCCTGGATGCGGATCTGGTGTTCCTTGCCCGTACCCTTGTCCTTGGCCGAGACCTGCACGATGCCGTTGGCGTCGATGTCGAAGGTCACTTCGATCTGCGGCATGCCGCGCGGTGCCGGCGGAATGCCGACGAGATCGAACTGGCCGAGCAGCTTGTTGTCGGCTGCCATTTCGCGCTCGCCCTGGGAGACGCGGATCGTCACGGCCGACTGGTTGTCGTCGGCGGTCGAGAAGGTCTGCGACTTCTTGGTCGGGATCGTCGTGTTGCGTTCGATCAGGCGGGTGAAGACGCCGCCGAGCGTTTCGATGCCGAGCGACAGCGGGGTCACGTCGAGCAGCAGGACGTCCTTGACGTCGCCCTGCAGGACGCCGGCCTGGATCGCAGCACCCATGGCCACGACTTCATCCGGGTTCACGCCCTTGTGCGGCTCCTTGCCGAACAGCTGCTTCACGGTTTCCTGGACCTTCGGCATGCGGCTCATGCCGCCGACGAGAACGACTTCGTCGATTTCGGCAGCCGAGACGCCGGCATCCTTGAGCGCGGCCTTGCACGGAGCAACGGTGCGCTGGATCAGGTCGTCGACAAGCGCTTCGAACTTGGCGCGGGTCAGCTTCATCGTCAGGTGCTTCGGACCGGAAGCGTCCGCCGTGATGAACGGCAGGTTGATTTCGGTCTGCTGCGACGAAGACAGCTCGATCTTGGCCTTTTCGGCAGCCTCCTTGAGGCGCTGAAGAGCGAGCTTGTCGTTCTTCAGGTCGATGCCCTGTTCCTTCTTGAACTCGCCGGCGAGATATTCGACGAGACGCATGTCGAAGTCTTCACCACCGAGGAAGGTGTCGCCGTTGGTCGACTTCACTTCGAAGACGCCGTCGCCGATTTCGAGAACCGAGATATCGAAGGTGCCGCCGCCAAGGTCGTAGACGGCGATCGTCTTGCCGTCCTTCTTGTCGAGGCCGTAGGCGAGCGCGGCAGCGGTCGGCTCGTTGATGATGCGCAGCACTTCAAGGCCAGCGATCTTGCCGGCATCCTTGGTTGCCTGGCGCTGGGCGTCGTTGAAGTAGGCCGGAACGGTGATGACGGCCTTCTCGACCTTTTCACCGAGGTAGGATTCGGCGGTTTCCTTCATCTTCTGAAGGATCATGGCGGAGATCTGCGACGGCGAATAGTCCGTGCCGTGCGCTTCGACCCAGGCGTCGCCATTGTCGGCCTTGGTAATCTTGTAAGGCACCATGGCCTTGTCTTTTTGCGTGGTCGGATCCTGGAAGGTGCGGCCGATCAGGCGCTTGATCGCAAAAAGCGTGTTTTCCGGATTGGTGACCGCCTGGCGCTTGGCCGGCTGGCCAACGAGACGTTCGCCGTCTTCGCTGAATGCCACCATCGAGGGGGTCGTGCGCGCGCCCTCGGCATTTTCGATCACCTTCGCGTCTTTTCCGTCCATGACGGCAACGCAGGAGTTGGTCGTTCCCAGGTCAATACCAATAACTTTAGCCATGTCGTTCTCTCCTTGCAGCGGACTGTCGGAACCCGGTCAGGCATTCGTGAGACAGCCCCTAACGGGATGGTCTTTGGATTTCTTCGCAGCGGTGGCTGCGCCGATGCGGCGTATATAAGGACCGGCGTTTCGGACTGCAAGGCATTCTGCGGGGCGATTGGGGGCAAAAGCAAGCCTGCGTTTTTGGAACGCGGCGCGCAACAGGCGCCCGGCCCGCCGCGGCGGCGGCTCCAAACCCGCAGGACGGCGCCGTTTGCGCCGCCTCAGCCGCCCGTCAGGATATCGAAAAGCGTCGTGCGCTTGGTGGCGCCGGTGGTCTCGCCGACATCGGCCGGCGGCACCATGCCGCCGTTACCTTCAGGCAAGGGCCGGGTCTGCTGTACAGCGATCGAGCCGTCGACTCCATCAGGCGGTTCCGGAAACGCGTTCGGATCGCCGGAAAGCATGTCTCCCGTCGCGGCAGGCGGCGCCCCGCCGTCGTCGAAGACCGGCTGCACCCCTGTGGTGCCGAACAGCGGCGAGGGCGAAAGCCCTTCATGCGCGGCCACCATAAAGTCGTGCCAGGCCCTGGCGGGCAGGCCGCCGCCGGTGACTTTTTTCATCGACTTACCGTCGTCATTGCCGAACCAGACGCCGGTGGTGAGGTTCGAGGTGTAGCCGACGAAGAGCGCATCGCGGAAGGATTGCGTCGTTCCGGTCTTGCCGGCCGCTTCCCAGCCCTTCAGATGCGCTTTCTTGCCGGTGCCGTTGGTCAGTACCCGCACCATCATCTGGTTCATTTCGCTGACGATCGCCGGGTCGAGCACCCGCGGCGGGTTGTCGTAGGTGTTTTCGTAGAGCACCGTGCCGTCGGCCTTCGAAATCCGGCGGATGACATGCGGCGTCGCCTTGAAGCCGCCGTTCATGAACGGCGCATAGGCCGAGGTCAGCTCGACGAGGCTCACTTCCGAGGTGCCGAGCGCGATCGAGGCATTGGCCTGCATCTCGGAATCGATGCCGAGGCGATGCGCCACCTTCACCACGTTCTGCGGGCCGACCTCCATCACCAGCTGCGCGGCGATGGTGTTCAGCGAATTGGCCAGCGCGTCGGCGAGTGTGACTTCGCCACGGTATTTCTGGTCGTAATTCTCGGGCGTCCAGTTGCCGATCCTGACCGGGCCGTCGTTGCGGATCGACATCGGCGTGCGGCCGATCTCGAGCGCTGCGGCATAGACGAAGGGCTTGAAGGCCGAGCCCGGTTGACGCTTCGCCTTGGAGGCGCGGTCGAACTGGCTCTCGGCGTAGTCCTTGCCCCCGACCAGCGCGCGGATCGCGCCGGTGCCGTCGATCGACACCAGGGCTGCCTGCGAGGCATCGAGCTTGGTGCCGTCAGCAGCAAGCGTGGCGCTGATCGCCTCCTCCGCCTTCTTTTCCAGATTGAGGTCGATGGTGGTGTCGACGATCAGGTCTTCTTTGACGTCGCCGATCATGCCGGGAAGCTGGTCCATCACCATGTCGGCAACATAGTGTTCGGCACCCGACCAGTAGCTCTTGGCCTTGGTCGGCGTCTGCGACATTGCCGTCTTGATTTCGCTGTCGGTGACGAAGCCTTCCTCGCGCATGGCGCCGAGAACGACCTGGGCGCGCGCTTCCGCAGCCTTCGGATCACGGGCGGGCGACAGGCGGGAGGGCGCCTTCAACAGGCCGGCCAGCAGCGCCGCTTCGCCGAGGTTCACGTCGCGCGCCGATTTGTTGAAGTAGCGTCTCGATGCCGCCTCGACGCCGTAGGCGTTCGAGCCGAAGAACACCCGGTTGAGATACATCGCCAGGATCTGGTCCTTGGAGTATTTCTGCTCCAGCCAGAAGGCGAGCAGCACTTCCTGAACCTTTCGCTCCAAGGTCCGCTCCGGCGACAGGAACAGGTTCTTGGCAAGCTGCTGGGTCAGCGTCGAGCCGCCCTGAACCATCCGGCCGGTGGTGACGTTCGTCAGCATGGCGCGGGCGAGGCCCAGCGGGTCGACGCCGAAATGCGAATAGAACCGGCGGTCCTCGATGGCGATCACCGCCTGCGGGATGTAGGGCGACATGTTTTCCAGCGACAGCGCTTCGCCGCCGGTCGTGCCGCGGTTGGCGATGATGTCGCCGTTGACGGAAAGGATCTTGACGTTGGGTGGACGCTCGGGGATCGACCAGCTTTCAGCGCTCGGCATGCGCGCGCCATAGTAGAGCACGAGACCGCCGACGCCCATCGCCCCCCATATGCCGAGCACGATGCACCAGTAAAACAACGTGCGCACGAGGCCGATGAAACCGCCACCATTGCCGGAGCCGCGTCGTGTTCCGCCGCGCTTGCTGCGCTGCGTCTTCTTCTTGGGCGCAGGAGCCGATTTGCCTCGGGCGGCCGGTTTGCGGCTGCCGCCGGTCACGCGATCGCTGGCCTCGATGCGAAAATCGTCATCGTCGTTGTCGGCACTGCCGCCGAACGAGGGTTCGATCCGTTGTCCTGACTTGCCGCTTGCTGCCATGCCGTTTGGATTTACCCCTCATGCCGCATCGCGGGCGCCCAGTCGTTCGCCCCAGCGGCGAACGCAATCTCAAAGGCGGGGGAGAGTTGATCGATCGACCCGCCACGGCGATGCGGTGAACTTTAAATGCGGCAATTTAAGGGGGGGTTAAAAACCGGTTTGTAAAATATGCATGGTCTTCAACAACTTGCCGGATTTGACCTCACGAGGCGTTTCCGCTTCGTTCGCCCAATGCCGCCCTTCCGGAATCCGCGAGTGGTTTGAGCGGGCGAGGCGCGTGGAAATAGATACCCAAGACCTATCGCGCGAAGCCACTCTCACACGGCGGCTTTTGGCATCTTCGGCAGCCACGCCATTCGGCCGAGCGAAGTCCGGGGTGTAAACGACACCGGCAGTTGCGGCGAGCTGGCTGCAGGAGCCGGCGTCGCGCTCGCGTCGATGTTGGGTCTACTCGGCGGTCTTTTCATCCTGAATTACGCGATCGGTCTTTTTCAAGAGCACCATTTCTTCGGATGCCGGCTGGCTTTCCGTCGTTATGCTGGCGGTCGTTGTTGCGGTGTCGATCGCTGCGTCGGTCTTGGCGTGATAGGCGCATTCGGCAAATGCCGCGGAGGCGGACAGGCCGGCGGCGGCCAGAGCCACTAGAAGCGTCTTCATGATCGTCTCCTTCTCGCTCACCGGCGAAATCCTAACCCGCAACGCGATCCGCCCGAAATCACGATTTTGTTTCGGGCGCGCTGCGTCGGGCGCGGGAGGTAGATCGTAGGCTGTTGTTCTACTCGATCGAACTCCGCAGCGGTGTTTCGCCGACGAGCTTCGCCTGCTTGCTGAGATCCGGATCGGTGTACTCGTAGAGCCACTGGCTGTAGGGCAGTTGCAGCAGGACGGTTTTTGCCAGCTTGTTGGTCGCGGTCGCATCGCAATCACGCGCCGGATGCGCCTGTCGAGTGCACATCGCCTGCGGACTATCGACCAGGCGATAGCCGTGGCCTTGAAAGACCAGCGCTGTCATCGCAGTCAACTTGTAAGAGCCGGGCGGCAGAACAACCAGGCGCAAGCTGGCAAGCCAGGTCGTCAGAATCAGGAGAACGATGACCGCGGTCGGGATCTGGAGCAATAATTTCATGAAAGGACCTGCAATTCCTAAGTGCAATGACATCTAAGGAACCACAGAACGGCTGCATGTCGAGGAAGATGTGCGTTCGCCGTTGGATTATCGTTGGTTGTGGTTTACAACCTTTAATATTAGTCTGTCTTAATGAACGCAACCGACAAGGGTCGGTTGGTGCAATTTTCGGACAGATTGTGCGACGCAGCAAATCTCCCCTTGAAAATATTGCGGCGCATGATTATCATATGACTTATCGAAGCGCTGCACCTCCTCCCGCGGCGCCCGATGCGGATCGGTGGCACTCCTCCTCCCAGTCACCGGTCAAGTTTGAGAGCCCCGTGCACCTCCTCCCGCGCGGGGCTCTTTTCATGTCCGGACCCTTGCGCCCCGAACAAATCCATCTGAACGGCGGCGATTCTGCTGGTCCTATAGCTCCTGCGGGTGTATCGGCGCGGTCATGGGCTCCAAGGCAAACGGTTATATCTACGCGCTCCTCGCCATCGTCATCTTTGCGATCCAGGACGGCATCTCCAAACATCTCGGCAGTATCTATCCGCCGGTCTTCGTGGCGATGATCCGCTATTGGGCCTTTGCCCTGTTTGCCGTGGCGCTGGCAGCTCGCGCGTCGGGCGGGCTCAAGGTCACGGCGACCACCAGGAGGCCGCTGCTGCAGGTGCTGCGCGGGCTGCTGCTGCCGCTGCAGATCGTCATGGTGATCACGTCTTTCACGCTGGTGGGACTGGCGCATTCCCAAGCGATCCTTGCCGCGACGCCGCTGTTTGTGGCCCTCCTGTCGATGCCGCTTCTCGGCGAGCGCGTCGGCTGGCGCCGATGGCTGGCGATCTCGGTCGGGCTTGCCGGCGTTCTCCTGATCCTGAAACCGGCCGAAGGCCTGTTCGAGATGGCATTCCTGTTGCCCTTGGCAGCAGCGCTCGTCTTTGCCCTCTATGTCATCGTCACCCGGCTGGTCAGCCGCGACGATCCGGCGATGACGAGCTTCTTCTATACCGGTGTCGTCGGTGCCCTGGCGATCAGCCTTGTCGGGCCGTTCTTCTGGACGACACTGTCGCCTCCGGATTGGGGCTGGATGCTGCTCTTATGCATCACCGGAACCTCGAGCCACTATTTTCTCATCCGCGCCTATGACGTTCTGGACGCGGTCGCCGTCCAGCCCCTGACCTACCTGCAACTGGTCTTCGCCTCGGCCATGGGCGTCAGCATTTTCGGTGAGACGCTGACCACCAACATGATTGCCGGCTCGGTGCTCGTGGTCGCGGCCGGCATCTTCACGGTTTGGCGCGAACGGGTCGTTGCCCGCCGCAAGGCCGGCCTGCCGCATGCCTGATCGGCGATATCGATATTTTGGCGAATCCTGCTATGGCTTCGCCTTGATGTTGTGCTCGGTTGGCTGCCGCAAAAGCCGATGTGGAGGAATGCCATGAAGTTTCCGTCCGCCGCCGCGCTGGTGCTTTCCACGCTCGCCGTGAATTCCGAAACTCTGGCGCAAGACAATGTCGGCTATATCGACGACCGCTCGGATGGTGCCGCCCTCGTTCGCTCGTTCTATAACGCCATCAACCGCAAGGAATATGCGCGCGCCTACGGCTATTTCGGCGAGACGAAACCCGTCGGCGGTTACAAGGTTTTCACGCGCGGTTATGACCGCACCGTTTCGGTCGAAGTCAGGCTCGGCAAGGTCAAGGCCGAGGCGGGCGCCGGCAGCATCTATTCGGCGGTACCGGTGGCGGTGAAGTCGATCGAGAAACGTTCGCGCGTGCGGTTCTTCGCCGGCTGTTATGTGACCCGCATCATCAACCCGTCGCTGCAGGTGCCGCCGTTCACGCCCTATCAGATCGAAGCCGCGCGCCTCAGGGAGGTGAAGGGACCACTGGAGACGGCGCTGCCAACTGTCTGCAACGCACCGTGACGACCCTACAGGGCGATTTTCACTGAATAGGCCCGCGCCGCTCGGCGAGGAACCGCGATCGCTCGAACACCAGGATCACGGCGAGCGCCATGACGAACGGAATGACGAGGTAGAGGATCCGGAAGATCGCCATCGCTGCCAGCACATCGGCCGGATCCATTTCCGGCAGTGCGGCGATGAAGACGAGCTCCAGCACGCCAAGCCCGCCTGGCGCGTGCGAAAGCAGCGCTGCCGAAAACGATGCCAGAAAGATCCCGAGAATGACGACGAAGCCCGGATTGCCGGCTTCCGGTAGTGCGAAATAGATGATCCCGGCTGCCCCGATCAGCTCGACCGGCGCAATGACCAGCTGCCGCAGCACGATCGACGGCTTGGGATAGTGCAGATGGAACCAGCGTGTGCGGATGGACGGGAAACCGACGAGGCTGCCGATGACATAGAGTGCGATCGCCAGCAGGATCAGCACGCCCGTCGTCAACGACATCTCGACCGGCAGGAATTCGGCGAACCGCTCGATGATCTCCGGTTTCACCAGAAGCACGATCGCCGAGAGCATCAGGGTGCCGAGCGTGAAGGTGAACGAGCAGAAGGCGACGAGCACACCGACTTCGCCGGCAGTCAGTCCTTTCGATCGGTAGGCCCGGTAGCGCACGACAGCCCCCGAAAAGACCGAGGCGCCGAGATTGTGCGAGAGCGCATAGGTGGTGAACGAGCAAACGGTGATGAACCAGAGCGAGATGCGGTGGCCGAGGTGATCCAGCGCCAGCCGGTCGTAGCCGGCAAGCGCTGCATAGGCGACCAGCGTCGCGCCGATCGCCAGAAGCCAGCTTTTCAGCGAAATCGCCGTGAAGCTGGCAAGGAATTCGTCCAGCGAGAGACCGCTCAGCTCGTGATAGAGCGCATGCACCGAAAAGATGATCGCGGCTAGCCCAACGATGGGCCAGAAATACGCGCGCAACCTGCTCATGCCGGCGTCGCGATCGCTGCCGCAAACCTGGCCGAAGGCTCCGTCGACGGCGTCGCCTTTATCTCGGGACGCATCTGTTCATGAACCTGGCCGCCATCGCGGCTCCCGCTCGTCACAGTTTCGCGTCCGCAACGCGACGTCTCGGTCCTCAGACTTGCCAATGATCCAATTTCCCATTCTGATTTGTTTTGCAAAAGGGAAGCATCTGAGGCCGGGCAGGTCAAGGATCGATGCCCCGGCAGAGGCCGGTGTCTGGTCAGGAAATCGGGAAGACGACACGGTAAAACGGAGGCGGGCAGATGCAGAACGACGAGGAAAAGCCGATCGAGCCGGTCTTTCGCAATGGAACCGTGACCGTCGTCGGCGTGGTGCTGTCGTTTTCGCTGGGCTTTCTCACCCAGTGGGCAGCCAATCCGGTGCCGTGGAATATGGGCGATCTTCCCGCCGCCATCCTGTTGGCGATCGCGTGATCGCCGTGGCGGGCTGACCCGCCACGGCCTCGTTCGTTATCAGGCGGCAAGCGCGTTCAGGATGCGGATCCAGGAACGAATGCCCTTGTGATAGGACTGCAGCTCGTATTTTTCGTTGGGCGAATGGATGCGGTCGTCCGAAAGGCCGAAGCCGACGAGCAGCGATTCCATGCCGAGCATCTTCTGGAAGTCGCCGACGATCGGGATCGAGCCGCCCATGCCGATGACCACCGCCGGCTTCGGCCACTCGTCGGAAAGGGCGAGCTTTGCCGTGTTGAGCAGGTTCGAATCGTAAGGCAGCTGGATGGCCGGCGAACCGCCATGGGCGTGGAATTCGACCGTGCAATCCGCCGGCACCTTCGAGCGCACATAGGCGCGGAAGGCTTCGCGGATCTTTTCCGGGTTCTGGTTGCCGACCAGGCGGAAGGAGACCTTGGCGGAGGCCTGCGCGGCGATCACCGTCTTGAAGCCTTCGCCGGTGTAGCCGCCGGTGATGCCGTTGATCTCGGCGGTGGGGCGGGCCCAGGTCAATTCGAGCACCGAGCGGTTCTTTTCGCCCGACGGGATCGAAAGACCGATTTCGCCGAGGAACTTTTCCGCGGTCTGGCCGAGGGTTTCCCATCCGGCCTTGATCTGGGCCGGCGTTTCCTCGACGCCTTCGTAGAAGCCTTCAAGCGTCACGCGGCTGTTTTCGTCGTGAAGCCCGGCGAGGATGCCGGTGAGGATACGGATCGGGTTGGCGGCAGCGCCGCCGAAATAGCCCGAATGCAGGTCGCGGTCGGCGGCCTTGATGATGACTTCCTCGCCGACAAGACCGCGCAGCCCCGCCGAGATCGCAGGCGTGTCCCGGTCCCACATACTGGTGTCGCAGACAAGCGCATAATCGGCTTTGAGTTCCGCCGCATTGGCTTCGAGGAACGGTTTCAGCGACGGCGAGCCGGACTCTTCCTCACCTTCGAACAGGATGGTGACACGGCAGGGCAGCGAGCCGTGGACTTCCTTGTAGGCGCGGGCCGCCTCGACGAAGGTCAGGAGCTGGCCCTTGTCGTCGGCGGTGCCGCGGCCGGTGATGACCTTGCGGCCGGGCTCCAGTTCCTTGACGCCCGGCTCGAACGGATCGGTATCCCACAGGTTCAAGGGATCGACCGGCTGGACGTCGTAATGTCCATAGAACAGCACATGCGGGGCATCGGCGGTGGCGCCGGCGTGATGGGCGACCACCATCGGATGTCCGGGGGTGTCGCGGATCGAGGCGGTGAAACCGAGACCGTTCAGTTCCGCGACCAGCCATTCGGCGGCCTTGCGGCAATCGGCCCTGAAGGCCGGATCGGTCGAGATCGACTTGATGCGCACGAGGTCGAAAAGCCTGTCCAGGCTCTTCGGCAGGTTTGCGTCTGCGCGCTCGAGAATGGGGGTGATATCTGCCATCATGCATATCCTTGCTTCAAGTTTTGCCGGAACCTACTGCATGACGTCGCAAATCGGAATCGATTTCAGCAGCGAAATTACGCAGGTCGTTCAACGGGCGGCAGTGGCTTTGGCGTGTCCGAACGAACCCGCTACTGCATAATTCCTTAAATCGGAATCGATTTAAGGAGAAAATTATGCAGCAAGTTTAGGGTGTTACAGCGTCCTTAGCGCGTCATATTTGACGCGCGGCGCTGTAAGGTTGCTTTAGAGCCTCAGGCGGATGGGTTTAAGCCAAATCTTTTGATGGAACGATCAGAGGGTGTTGCCCGCCTCATGCGGCGCCGCCATCGCGCGCGGCATGGGCAAGCGCCATGCGCATATATTCGAGCATGAGTTCGCGTTCGAATTGCCTAAGGCCCGATAGCAGCGACTGGTCGGCGGCAAGCGCCGCCTCCTTGGCCGCCGCCTCGATTTCCCTCGCCCTCTCGGTCAGGAAGATCTGTTGCGAACGCTTGTCCTGCGGATGTTTGCGCCGGACGATCAGCCCATCGCGTTCCATCCGCGCCAGCGTGTTAGCCATGGTCGCCTGTTCGATGTCGAGCCTGTCGAGAAGCTGCTTCTGGGTCAGGCCTTCCTCGGCCCATAATTCCAACAGGACAGGAAATTGACCGGGCGCGAAGCCGAGCTTCTGACCGCGCTCCTGAAGGGCACGCGAGAAACTTTTGGCCAGCAGGCTGGCCAAGTAGGTCGCAGATTCCATACGATTGAAGGCCATGCCCCAATGGGTACGCTCGAAGCGGCGCGAAGACAAGTTACAAAGCACGCGATGGACTTGAAAGCCTTGTCTCACAAGGATTTGACCCGACCAACGAGAAACCGCCGCGGCGCGGAGGCGGCGCCGTGGCGGTTCTCTGAAAACGGGACAAAGGCCCGGAGAGGGGGATAAGGCCTTTGTCCTCATCTGGTGCGGGCGGGGGACAGGCCAATCACCAGAAGACGGCATCACTCGGTGCCGTTGACTAAGATTTGAGGAGTCAAATGTGGCTTTTCAAGGATTGGGCCAAGGAATCGCACATTACAAATGCGTAACGTTTCCGTGAAGCTTATGGACGCATCCGAAGGCTTTGGCGCCGCATGCCGAGACCGAACAAGACGTGCGATCGCGAGCATCATCATAGCCTTGAACACCACGCACCGCATCGTTGCGCTGAGCCGATTTGTCGCCGCTTGAGATAGGCGCCGACCGCCCAACTCGCAGGCAGCGAGATCGGGCCCGGTCCGATCTTGAGGGTAGCCGAAGCACCGTGTGGTTCGTGCAAGGGCTGGCCGTCGTCGAGCGTGGCCGGATCCCGCGCAACAATGGGGTGAGAATGTCGTGCGTGCGGAAAACCGCAATGGACGTTTGGCTCACCCCGCGCTATCCATTTGCCCATGAAAAACGGTGATCACCTCTTCCTCGTCGACGGCTCTGGATTCATCTTCCGGGCGTTCCACGCCATCCCGCCGCTCAACCGCAAATCCGATGGCCTTCCGGTCAACGCGGTGTCCGGATTCTGCAACATGCTGTGGAAGTTGCTCACCGATGCGCGCGACACCTCCGTCGGCGTCACGCCGACGCATTTCGCCGTCATCTTCGACTATTCCTCGAAGACGTTCCGCAACGAACTCTACGACCTCTACAAGGCCAATCGGACGGCTCCACCGGAGGAGCTCATCCCGCAGTTCGGGCTGATCCGCCACGCCACGCGCGCCTTCAACCTGCCCTGCATCGAGAAGGAAGGGTTCGAGGCCGACGACCTGATCGCGACCTATGCGCGCCTTGCCGAAAAGGCGGGTGCCGGCGTCACCATCATCTCCTCCGACAAGGACCTGATGCAGCTCGTGACGCCGAACGTCTCGATGTACGACAGCATGAAGGACAAGCAGATCTCGATCCCGGAAGTGATCGAGAAATGGGGCGTGCCGCCGGAAAAGATGATCGATCTCCAGGCGATGACCGGCGATTCCACCGACAACGTGCCCGGCATTCCCGGCATCGGCCCGAAGACCGCGGCGCAACTGCTTGAGGAATACGGCGATCTCGATACGCTGCTGGCCCGCGCGGGCGAGATCAAGCAGGCCAAGCGCCGCGAAAACATCATTGCCAATGCCGACCTCGCCCGCCTGTCGCGTCAACTGGTGACGCTGCGCACCGACACGCCGCTCGACGTCCCTCTCGAAGACTTTCAGCTCGAACCGCAGGATGGACCGCGTCTCGTCGCCTTCCTGAAGGCGATGGAGTTTACGACGCTTACCCGTCGTGTGGCCGCTGCCACCGACACGGACGCCGATGCGGTCGAGCCGGCTACCGTGCCGGTCGAGTGGGGCGCGGATGCGCGCGGTCCGGATCTCGACAAGGCAGCGGTTGCCCCGGCGCCGTCCAGTGCCGGAGAGGCGGCACCTGCGGTCAGGGTCCAGCCAGTCTCCACGGGCGAGGCCGCCGAGGCGACGCCGGAGGCACTCGCGCAGTCACGCGCAGCCCTTTTCGCTAGCTCCGCCATCGACCATTCGCGCTATGTGGCGATCCGTGACCTGCCGACGCTCGACGCCTGGATTGCCGACGCGAAGGACGCGGGCCTCGTTGCCTTCGACACCGAAACGACGTCGCTCGACGCCATGCAGGCAGAGCTCGTCGGCTTCTCGCTCGCGCTTGCGGACTATGCCAAGGACCCCTCGGGAACGGTGATCCGTGCCGCCTATGTGCCGTTGATCCACAAAACAGGGGTTGGCGATCTTCTCGGCGGCGGCCATGCCGAAAACCAGATCCCGGTGCGCGAGGCGTTGAGCCGGCTGAAGGTGCTGCTCGAAGATCCGTCGGTGCTGAAGGTCGCCCAGAACCTGAAATACGATTATCTCGTCATGAAGCGGCACGGCATCACCGTGCAGGGCTTCGACGACACCATGCTGATGTCCTACGTCGTCGATGCCGGCAACGGCACGCACGGGATGGATGCGCTGTCGGAGCGTTGGCTCGGCCATAAGCCGATCGCCTACAAGGATATGACCGGCAGCGGCAAGTCGTCGGTGACCTTCGACTATGTCGATATCGACCGCGCCACCGCCTATGCCGCCGAGGATGCCGACGTCACGCTGCGGCTCTGGCACGTGCTGAAGCCGCGGCTCGCAGCCAAGGGGTTGGTGCGCGTCTATGAACGGCTGGAGCGCCCGCTCGTGCCGGTGCTGGCTCGCATGGAGGAGCGTGGCATCACCATCGATCGCCAGATCCTGTCGCGGCTTTCCGGCGAACTGGCGCAGGGTGCCGCTGCGCTGGAAGATGATATCTACAAGTTAGCCGGCGAAACGTTTACCGTCGGTTCGCCCAAGCAGCTTGGCGATATCCTCTTCGGCAAGATGGGGCTGCCCGGCGGCTCGAAGACCAAGACCGGCCAATGGTCGACCTCGGCGCAGGTGCTCGAGGACCTCGCCGCCGAGGGCCACGAGTTGCCGCGCAAGATCGTCGACTGGCGCCAGATGACGAAGCTGAAGTCGACCTATACCGACGCCTTGCCGGGTTTCGTCCATCCGGAAACCAAGCGCGTCCACACCTCCTATGCGCTGGCGGCGACGACCACGGGGCGTCTGTCCTCGTCCGACCCGAACCTGCAGAACATTCCGGTGCGCACCGCCGAAGGCCGCAAGATCCGCACGGCCTTCATCGCCACAGCAGGCCACAAGCTGGTTTCGGCCGACTACAGCCAGATCGAGCTGCGCGTGCTGGCCCATGTCGCCGACATCCCGCAGCTTCGCCAGGCCTTTGCCGACGGCGTCGACATTCACGCCATGACCGCCTCGGAGATGTTCGGCGTGCCGGTCGAGGGCATGCCGAGCGAAATCCGCCGGCGGGCGAAGGCCATCAACTTCGGCATCATCTACGGCATCTCCGCCTTTGGCCTTGCCAACCAGTTGTCGATCGAGCGCTCGGAAGCGAGCGACTACATCAAGAAATACTTCGAACGCTTCCCCGGCATTCGCGACTACATGGAAAACACCAAGGCCTTCGCCCGCGAGCATGGTTATGTCGAAACGATTTTTGGCCGGCGTGCCCACTATCCCGACATTCGCTCGTCGATCCCGTCGCATCGCGCCTTCAACGAACGCGCTTCGATCAATGCGCCGATCCAGGGGTCTGCCGCAGACATCATCCGCCGCGCCATGGTGAAGATCGAGCCGGCGCTGAGCGAGGCGAAGCTCTCCGCCCGCATGCTGCTGCAGGTGCACGACGAACTGATCTTCGAGGTCGAGGATGCCGAGGTCGAGCGCACCATTCCGATCGTCGTGTCGGTGATGGAGAATGCCGCGATGCCGGCGCTCGACATGCGCGTGCCCCTCAAGGTCGATGCCCGCGCCGCGATGAACTGGGACGAGGCGCACTGAGGTTTCTCTGAGGGATTCCATCAGTAGCCCTACATCGACAGCTGCGGTTATTCTTGCAGAAGGCGGCCAGCACGGCCGCCTTCTGCCTGTCTGCGTATCATGATGATAGAAAGCGCATGCCGACGCGGCCTCAATGGTTGCGGCCGCATTCGTCTCCCCCTAGGCAGCCACTGGAGGGGCGCAAGCGCGCCCGGCAGAGCCGCCAATCGGAGGAGACCATGGCCACCAACACCTTCATTCTTGTGCTGTCCTGCGATGACAAGCCCGGCATCGTTGCCGCCGTCACGACGGAGCTGGCCGGCCTTGGCGCCAACATCGCCGAGAGCAGTCAGTTCTGGGATCGGCACACCAACAGCTTCTTCATGCGCATCGCCTTCCAGGCGCCTGACGGCATGGCACGGGATGATGTCGAGAGGGCGTTGCAGCCGGCCGTCGACCGGTTCCAGATGCGTATCACGCTGACGGAAGCCGCGCGCAAGCCGAAGATCGTCATCCTGGTGTCGAAGTTCGACCATGCGCTTCTGCATCTGCTCTACCAGATCCGCGTCGGCTGGCTGAACGCCGAGGTCGTCGCCATCGTCTCCAATCACGAAGACAGCCGAAGGACGGCGGAGCTCGAGGCGATCCCCTATCATCATTGGCCGGTATCGAAGGCCAACAAAGCGGAGCAGGAGGAGAAGCTGTTGCGCCTCGCGCAGGAGACCGGCGCCGATCTGGTGATCCTGGCGCGCTACATGCAGGTCTTTTCAGACAATCTGTCGAAGCGCCTCTATGGCAAGGCGATCAATATCCATCACTCGTTCCTGCCGTCGTTCAAGGGGGCCAGGCCCTATCACCAGGCGCATGAGCGCGGCGTCAAGCTGATCGGTGCCACGGCCCACTACGTCACCTCGGATCTCGACGAGGGGCCGATTATTGAGCAGGAAACCGAACGCGTCAGTCACGCGCTGACGGCGGAAGACTTCGTCGCCAGCGGCCGCGACATCGAAAGCCGCGTGCTGGCTCGCGCCGTCAAGCTGCACCTGGAACGGCGCGTCATGCTCAACGGCCACAAGACCGTCGTTTTCAGCTGACGGTGGACAGGGTGGGACGGGCGGCGGACGGCGTGCGAAAGCTGGAAAACAGTCGCCTCAGCCCGTCACGCCCTTCCTGGACGATGTCGAAGCCGCGACCGAAGAGCAGCCACTGGGTGCACAGACCGAGCATCATCCAGTGAAGCGTGCGGGTCGCTGACGTGGGCGTCCAGCTGTCCTGCATGTAGCCCTTGGCAAGGGCGCGGGAAAAGGCCAGTTCGAGCAGGGCATTGTGGTGTTCGTCGAGCTCCTTGTGCCGGGTCAGGACCTCGCTCATGTCGCCGTCGTAGTTGGTGCGCAGCATGATGGTGAGAATGCGCTGGCGCTGCTCGTCGGCGGCCAGAATATCGATCCAGGCGCCCATCGCGTCCTCGACGATTGCCAGTGTATCGGCCGCCTCAGCCTCGATTTCCTGGGCGATCATGTCTTCCTGGGGCAGCGGCACGGCATCGTGCAGAGCCAGGAAAAGATCGGTCTTGTTGGCGAAGTGCCAGTAGATGGCGCCGCGGGTCACGCCCGCTTCCTTGGCCACTTCCTCCAGAGTGGTGTTTGAAACACCCTTTTCGTAGAACACGCGTTCGGCGGCGTTCAGGATCTTCTGCCGCGTTGCCTCCGCATCGGCTTTCGTTCTGCGCATTCATTCCTCCTTGCAGAACGGCCCGCCGTGAGGGCGGGCCGTCGATTGTCATCCTATTCGGCCGGCGTCGCGGTCTCGGTTGCGGCCGGTGTGGCTTCTGCCTTCTTGCGTCCGAACAGCTTCGCGACGAACACGAAGAACACCGGAACGAAGAAGATCGCTAGCACCGTTGCCGAGATCATGCCACCCATCACACCGGTGCCGATGGCGCGCTGGCTGCCGGAGCTTGCGCCCGTGGCGATCGCCAGCGGCAGAACGCCGAGCGTGAAGGCGAGCGACGTCATCAGGATCGGACGGAAGCGCAAGTGCGCTGCCTCCAACGTCGCATCGATCAGCGACTTGCCCTGCTCACGCAGCTCCTTGGCGAACTCGATGATCAGGATGGCGTTCTTCGCCGACAGGCCGATGATCGCGATCAGGCCGACCTTGAAGTACACGTCGTTCGGCATATCGCGCATGGTCACGGCGAGCACCGAACCGATGACGCCGAGCGGAACCACCATAATGACCGCCACCGGGATCGACCAGCTCTCATAGAGCGCGGCCAGGCACAGGAAGACGAGCAGGCACGACAGCGCGATCAAGAGAGGCGCCTGGGTACCCGACTGGATTTCCTGCAGGGACTGGCCCGTCCATTCGTAGCCGAAGCCAGCCGGCAGCTCGCCCGCGAGCCGCTGCATTTCGTTGATCGCGTCACCGGAGGAGTAACCCGGAGCCGCTTCACCGCTGATGCGCACCGACGGGTAGCCGTTGTAGCCGATCGTCTGGGTCGAGGCCTTGACCCACTCCACCGTCGCAAAGGCGGAGAGCGGGACCATGCCGCCATTGGTGTTGCGGACGTTGAGGTTCAACAGATCCGCCGTCTGCATGCGCTGACCCTCATCCGCCTGCACCGTCACGCGCTGCATGCGGCCGGCATTCGGGAAGTCGTTGACATAAGACGAGCCAAGGTTGGTCGAGATCGTCGAGTTGATGTCCGCGAAGGTCACGCCGAAGGTATTGGCCTTTTCGCGGTCGATGGTCACGCTGACCTGAGCCGCATCGGGCATGCCTTCGAAGCGAACCCCGGTGACGATCTTGCTCTCAGCCGCAAGGCCGAGAAGCTGGTCGCGCGCCTGGGAGAGCGCCGCTTCGCCGAGACCGCCGCGATCCTGCAGGCGGAACGAGAAGCCGCCGGTGGTGCCGAGGCCCTGGATTGCCGGCGGCGACAGCGCGAAGCTGATCGCATCCTTGATCTGGCTCATGGCCATGGTGGCACGCATTGCGATCGACTGGGCGGCGTTGTCGGCGTCGCGTTCCTTCCAGTCCTTCAGCGTCACGAAGGCGAGCGCTGCGTTCTGTCCGGTGCCGAAGAAGGAGAAGCCGTTGATCGCGATGATGCGTTCGACAGCCGGCTCCTGGCCGAAGATCTTTTCCGCCTGTTCCACCACCTCGGTCGTACGGTTGCCCGTCGCCTCGGAGGGGAGCTGCATCATGACGATCACGAAGCCCTGGTCTTCGTCCGGAAGGAACGACGACGGCAGCTTCATGAACAGCCAGCCGAGGCCGGCCAGCACGGCGATGTAGACGATCATGTAGCGACCGGTGCGGTGGACCAGGCGCTTCACGATGCCGCTATAGCCGTGCGAGGTCTTGTCGAAGCTGCGGTTGAACCAGCCGAAGAAGCCGCGCTTGGCGTGGTGGTGGCCCTTCGGAACCTGCTTCAGGAAGCTGGCGCACAGCGCCGGCGTCAGCGACAGCGCGAGCAACGCCGAGAACAGGATCGACACGACCATGGTCAGCGAGAACTGGCGATAGATCACACCGACGGCGCCCGGGAAGAAGGCCATCGGAATGAACACCGAAGCCAGCACCAGCGTGATGCCGATGACCGCACCGGTGATCTGCTTCATCGCGTTGCGGGTGGCGTCCTTCGGCGTCAGCCCCTCTTCGGACATGATGCGTTCGACGTTCTCGACGACGATGATCGCATCGTCGACGAGGATACCGATCGCCAGCACCATGCCGAACATGGTCAGAACGTTGATCGAAAAGCCCATCGCCAGCATGACCGCGCAGGTGCCCAGAAGAGCGACCGGCACGACGAGCGTCGGGATGATGGTGTAGCGGATGTTCTGCAGGAACAGGAACATCACGATGAAGACGAGCGCGACCGCTTCAACCAGCGTCGACAGCACCTTCTCGATGGAGACGGCAACGAACGGCGAGGTGTCGTAGGGAACCGAATATTCGAGCCCTTCAGGGAAGAACTTCGACAGTTCGTCCATGCGCTCCTTGATCGCCGCCGATGTCGACATCGCATTGCCGCTTGGCGACAGCTGGATGGCGATAGCCGCGGACGGCTTGCCGTTCAGGCGGGTCGAAAACGCGTAGCTTTCGCCGCCGATTTCGACGCGGGCGACATCGCGCAGACGAACGGAGGAGCCGTCCGGATTGGCGCGAAGCACGATGGCGCCGAATTCCTCGGCGCTCGACAGCTGACCCTTGACGACGACAGGCGCACTGATCTGCTGCGTGATCGGGTTCGGTTGCGCGCCGATCGAGCCGGATGCGATCTGGGCGTTCTGGGCCTGGACGGCATTCGTCACGTCGGCGGCCGTCAGGTTGAGGCCGAGCATCTTGTCCGGATCGAGCCAGACGCGCATCGAGCGTTCGGTCGCAAACAGCTGCGCACGGCCGACGCCGGGCACACGCTGGACTTCGTTCAGCACGTTGCGGCTGAGATAGTCGCCGAGACCGATGGCGTCCATCGAGCCGTCGGTCGAGGTGAGCGCGACGATCATCAGGAAGCCCGACCCCGCTTCATCGACCTGAACGCCCTGGCGCTTGACCGAATCGGGCAGGCGCGGTTCGACGCGGCGAACGCGGTTCTGGATGTCGACGGCCGCCTGTCCCGGATCGGTACCGGGCGCGAAGGTGGCGCTGATGTCGACCGAGCCGGAAGCGCTGGAGGTCGATTCGAAATAGAGCAGGCCTTCGACGCCGTTCAGCTCGTTTTCGATCAGGCGCGTGACGCTCTGATAGGTGTCCTGCGACGACGCGCCGGGGTAGCTCGTGTTGATGGAGATCTGCGGCGGTGCGACATCAGGATATTGCGATACCGGCAAGAGCGGTATCGCAATGATGCCGGCGAGCATGATGAAGATCGCCACCACCCAGGCAAAAATAGGCCTGTCGATGAAAAAACTAGGCATTAATCAGCACTCACTTTGTGGCTTCAGCGGGCTTTTCTTCGGCCGCCGCGGTCGTCTGGGCTGCTTCGGCCGCAGGCTTGGCGTTCGGGTCCCAGTCGGTCGGTTCCACCGGTGCACCGGGGCCGATCTTCTGGAAGCCTTCGACGATGATCTTTTCACCGGGCTTCAGCCCGGAGGTCACCTGCCAGCGGGTTCCGACAGTCCGTCCAAGCGTGACGTTGCGGAACTCGACCTTCTTGTCGGCGGCCACGACATAGACCTGCGACTGGCCGGCATTGTTACGCTGGACAGCCTGCTGCGGCACGGTGATCGCTTCCTTCTCGACGCCCTGCTGGACAAGCACGCGGACATACATGCCCGGCAGCAGGTCGCCGTCGGGGTTGGGGAATTCGCCGCGCAGCGTCACCTGTCCGGTGGTCGCGTCGACCGCCGCTTCCGAAAACAGGAGCTTGCCCTTGTGTTCGTAGGGCGTGCCGTCGTCGAGGATCAGTTGAACCTCGGCCTCCTGGTCGCCGCTCATCATCTGGCCATCCTCGAGCGCCTTGCGCAGGCGGATGAGATCGGTCGCCGACTGGGTAAAGTCGGCGTAGAGCGGATCGAGCTGCTGGATCGTGGCAAGGTTTTCCGAGTTGTTGGCGCTGACGAGTGCGCCTTCGGTAATCAATGCACGGCCAATCTGGCCGCTGATCGGCGCGGTCACGTTGGCATATTGCAGATCAAGCTTCGCCGCCGCGAGGCCCGCTTCGGCGATGGCAACGTCGGCGGCTGCGGCAGCATGCAGGGCGGCCGCATCGTCGAACTGTTGCGCGGCGACGACATTTGCCTTTTTCAGCGCATCCTGGCGGGCGGCCTTCTGCTCGGCCTGCAGGCGCACGGCGTTGGCGCGGCGTAGCGTCGCCTCGGCCTTCTCGACCTGAACCTGGAAGGGAGCCGGGTCGATGCGATAGAGCACGTCACCCTCCTTGACCTTCGAGCCCTGCTGGAAGACGCGTTCGACGACGATGCCGGAAACGCGCGGGCGAACTTCGGCGACGCGCGTCGCGGTGATGCGGCCAGGCAGTTCGTTGGTGATCGGCAGCGTCTCGGATGCTGTCGTGAAGACGGCGACGGCCGATGGCGGGAAGGCGGGGGCGGCCTGTTCTTCTTCTTTCTGGCAGCCGGAAAGGAGAATCACGGTTGCCAAGGCGGCGGCCAGTGTCGGTCGGTTCATGCGCATAGCGATGTCCATATTCGGTGACCGTGCGCAGCCAGTGCATATCGAAGGGCTGCGCGGTCCGGAAGTGAAGGGAAGCAAGACCAGTATCGGGATCGGAAAATACCGGAACGCTAATATACAAACACAAATGTATGTTAATTTGCGCCGCAGTGCAACACCGTGATGCAGCGCGTTCTTTCGATGAAAATAATCAGCCGCCGCAGTGCTTTCGGCACCACGGCGGCTGATCATCACGCAGGTGTGATCCGGCGATGTGCCGGATGGGTCGTATCAGGCGAGGATGCGATCGTCCGCGCCGAACCGGTGCATGCTGCCGACCATCGGCGTCGCATGGACGATGTCATCGGGGGCGTAGCGGTGCTCGCCGAACAGCCGAACGGTGATCAGGCCGACCTGATCGGACTCAATATAGACGATGGTGTCGGCCCCGAGGTGCTCGACATGCACGACCTTGCCCTTCCAGTCGCCGTTTTCGCGCGACAGGCCGATATGTTCCGGCCGGATGCCGATCGTCTTGGCGCGTGTATCGCCGAGGCGGGCGCCGTCGATGAAATTCATCTGCGGCGAGCCGATGAAGCCGGCGACGAAGACGTTGGCCGGCCGGTTATAGAGATCCATCGGCGAGCCGATCTGTTCGATCTGGCCGGCGTTCAGCACCACGATCTTGTCGGCAAGTGTCATCGCCTCGACCTGATCGTGGGTCACGTAGATCATCGTTGCCTTCAGGCTGCGATGCAGCCGGGCGATCTCGAGCCGGGTGTTGACGCGCAAGGCCGCGTCGAGGTTCGATAACGGCTCGTCGAAGAGGAACAGCTTCGGTTCGCGCACGATGGCGCGGCCGATGGCGACGCGCTGGCGCTGGCCGCCGGAAAGCTCCGCCGGACGCCGGGCGAGATAGGGGTCGAGCGACAGCATGTTGGCGGCCTTGCCGACCTTGTCTTCGATTTCCACCTTCGGCTTGCCCGTCTGCTTCAGGCCCAGGCCCATATTGTCCTTCACCGTCAGGTGCGGATAGAGCGCATAGGACTGGAACACCATGGCGATGCCGCGCTTGGCGGGCGCGACGTGCCCGACTTCGACGCCGTCGATCTGGACGCTGCCGGAGGTCGCGTCCTCGAGGCCGGCGATGGTGCGCAGCAATGTCGACTTGCCGCAGCCGGAGGGACCGACGAAGATGACGAACTCGCCGTCCTTCACTTCCAGGTCGATGCCCTTGAGAACCTCATGGCTGCCATAGGCCTTGCGGATGGATTTGAGTTGAAGTGATCCCACCTGATTGCCCCTCTTAAAGTTTGACCGGCTGGCCGGTGCGGACGCTTTCATCAGCCGCAAGGCAGATGCGCAGCGACTGGACGGCGTCGTTCATGTGGCGGTCGAGATTGATATCTTCGCGGATGGCCTTCAGCACATAGGCCTGCTCACGATCGCAGAGTTCCTGATGGCCCGGCTCTCCGTCCATTGTCAGGTCTTCGTCCGGCTTCAGGAAGCGGCCGTTGGGGCCGGTTTCCGCATTGTGCACGCGAATGACCGAAGTCTTGGTGTGGGTGTCGATATCGTCCGACTTGGCATTCGGATCCATGACGATCGATACGGAGCCCTTCGGCGACATCACGTCCTTCACGAAGAACGCGGTCTCCGAAATCATCGGACCCCAGCCGGCCTCGTACCAGCCGGCCGATCCGTCTTCGAAGATCACCTGCAGATGGCCGTAATTGTACATGTCCGAAGCAATTTCGTCGGAAAGACGCAGGCCCATGCCGCGTACTTCCACCGGCTTGGCATCGGTGATCTGGCACATGACGTCGACGTAATGCACGCCGCAGTCGACGATCGGCGGGGTCGTCTGCATCAGCGACTTGTGCGTTTCCCAGGTCGGGCCGCTCGACTGCTGGTTCAGGTTCATGCGGAAGACATAGGGACCGCCGAGCTTGCGGGCTTCGGCAATCAGGCGGATCCACGACGGATGATGGCGCAGGATATAGCCGATGATCAGCTTGCGGCCATGCTGCCTGGCGGCGGCGACGACCCGTTCGGCGTCGGCGACCGTCGTTGCCAGCGGCTTTTCCACGAAGACGTCGCAGCCGGCCTCAAAGGCCATGACCGCATAGTCCGCATGGCTGTCCGAATAGGTGCAGACCGAGCAGAGCTCGGGCTTCAACTCCGCAAGCGCTGCCTTGAAGTCCGGATGGATTTCGTAGCCGCGAAGCTCTTCCGGAAGTTCGACCTTGGAGCGATTGACCAGGCCGACGATCTCGAAGCCGGGATTGTTGTGGTAGGCCAGCGCATGGCTGCGGCCCATGTTGCCGAGACCCGCGACGAGGACCCGGACCGGTTTGCTGTCTGAATTCACTTGACTGCTCCTGCGGTGATGCCGCGGATCAGCTGCCGCGAGAAGATGACATAGAGGACGAGAACCGGGAGGATGGCGAGCGACAGGGCCGCAAGCACCGCATTCCAGTTGGTGACGAACTGCCCGATGAAGATCTGCGAGCCGAGCGTGACCGTCTTGGTGGTTTCCGCCGGCGCCAGGATCAGCGGGAACCACAGATCGTTCCAGATCGGGATCATCGTGAACACGGCAACGGTCGCCATCGCCGGCCGGATCAGCGGCAGCACAAGGCGGAAGAAGATCGAGTATTCCGACAGCCCGTCGATGCGGCCGGCATTCTTCAGGTCATCGGAAACCGTACGCATGAACTCCGACAGGATGAACACCGCCAGCGGCAAGCCCTGCGCCGTATAGACGAGGATCAGCGCCGTCAGCGTGTTGACGAGGTTGGTCGCGACCATGCCCTGAAGGATGGCGACGGTGCCGAGCCGTATCGGGATCATGATGCCGATCGCCAGATAGAGACCCATCAGCGTGTTACCGCGGAACCGATACTCGGAGAGTGCAAACGCGGCCATGGCACCGAACAAGAGCACCAGCGCGATCGCGACGATCGTGACGATGAAGCTGTTCTGGAAGTAGGTCGCGAAATCGCCCTGGCTAAGCACCGTCTGGTAGCCGATCAGGCTGAAGGTCTGGGGCGTGGGCACCGTCAACGGCGCCCGGAAGATCGCGTTGCGATCCTTGAACGAGTTGATGATCGTCAGGAACACCGGAAACAGCGAGATGAGCGTATAGGCGATCAGCGCGAGGTGGACGAAGCCGGTGCGGAAAATGGAATGGCGTGCTTGCATCTCGGCCTCCCTTAGAACTGATAGCGGCGCATGCGGCGCTGGATGACGAAGAGGTAGAGCGACACGCCGGCGAGGATGATCAGGAACATCACCGTCGCGATCGTCGCGCCCATCGAGCGGTCGCCGAGCTGCAGCTGGAAGCCGAAGAAGGTGCGGTAGAGCAGCGTGCCGAGAATGTCGGTCGAACCATCAGGGCCGGCAAGTGCGCCCTGCACCGTATAGACCAGGTCGAAGGCGTTGAAGTTGCCGACGAAGGTCAGGATCGAGATGATGCCGATGGCGGGCAGGATCAGCGGCAGCTTGATCTTCCAGAACTGGCTCCAGCCGGTGACGCCGTCGCATTCGGCGGCCTCGATCACCTCATCGGGAATGTTGAGCAGCGCGGCATAGATCAGCATCATCGGGATACCGACATATTGCCAGACCGAGATCAGCGACACGGCGACGAGCGCCGAGCCCGGCTTGCCGAGCCAGGGTGCAAACATCGACTTCAGGCCTACGAGGTCAAGCATCCCGGGCGCAACGCCCCATATCGGCGAAAGGATCAGCTTCCAGATGAAGCCGACGATGACGAAGGAAAGCAGCGTCGGCAGGAAGATCGCCGTGCGGTAGAAGGTGACGAAGCGCAGCTTCGGAATGGACAGCATCGCCGCCAGCGCGACGCCGATCGGGTTCTGCACGCACATGTGAATGATGAAGAAGATGACGTTGTTCTTCAGCGCGTTCCAGAAATCGTGCGCCCAGCGCTCGTCGCCGAACAGCACCTGGAAGTTTGCCAGGCCAACGAAGGTCGGCTGGCCATCGACCGTGTTGAACAGCGAGAGACGCAGCGTCTCGATCAGCGGCAGGATCATGACCGCCGTGTAGACCAGAAGGGCCGGCAGCAGAAAGACGAGGATGTGCCAGCGTTTCGGCCGTCTCACGGCCGGCTGTCCCTCTTGCAGTGAAGTGGCGTTGCTCATTGATCGTACCCGCTTGTTCGACCGATTCCCCAAGGCACCATGATGCACGTCGACGCCATACGGCCGGTCCTGCCGCATACCGCCTGCCCCGATCCGGGCTCATGACGAAGGTTAAGGCTATCGCGTTCTTTTGCAAACGACTGCGTCGGTGACCTCCCCATCACGGGGAGGTCGATGACGCTGCGGCTGGGGGAGTGCCTCCTTGGACAATGTCGCCCCGCCCGGCCCTTGCTGCATGTTTCCCTGGATCCTATCCGATTTAAGGGTCAGAACATGCAGCAATTCAAAGTGCTACAGCGACCTTTGTGCGTCCGACAAGACGCGCGGCGCCGTAGGGCCGACCCTCCCCGTGAGGGGAGGGAACCAGTTGCGCTTACTTTGCCGGCTTGTACCAGCCGTCGAGACCCTTCTGCAGCTTTTCAGCAGCCACTTCAGGCGTATCCGTGCCGTTGATGACGTTTGCAGATTCGACCCAGGTCTCATTTTCGAGGTTCGGCGTGCCGCGCGACAGGATCTGGTAGGTCGAGCGGATCGTCGGCTTGCACTTTTCGCGCCAGGAGACGAATTCCTGAGCGAGCGGATCGGCCATCTTCACGGCAGTCGAGTTCAGGCTGAAGAAGCCCGGCAGCGCGTTGGCATAGATGTCGGCGAATTCCGGCGACGAGATCCAGGTCAGGAGCTTCTTGGCTTCTTCGGCATGGGCGCTCTTGGCATTGAGGCCGACGCCGATGTCGTTGTGGTCGGAGATGTAGCAAGCGTCGCCGGCGTTCTTAACCGGAGGCGGGAAGGCACCCATCTTGAACTGGGCCTGGGTGTTGAACAGGCCGATTTCCCACGAGCCGGCCGGGTAGATCGCCGCGCGGCCGAGTGTAAACAGGTTCTGGCTGTCCGGGTAGGTCTGGGCTTCGAAACCGTCGCCGAGGTAGTCCTTCCACTTGGCCAGAACGCGGTAAGGCTCGACCCAGGCATCGTCGGTCAGCTTTTCTTCGCCCTTGATCAGCTTGGCGCGGCCTTCTTCACCCTTCCAGTAGGTCGGGCCGATGTTCTGGTAGCCCATGGTCGCGGCTTCCCAGAGGTCCTTGGTGCCCATCGCCATCGGGATGTAGTTGCCGTCGGCCTTGATCTTGTCGAGGGCCGCGAAGAACTCCGCTTCCGTCGTCGGGATCTGGATGCCGAGCTGGTCGAAGGCGTCCTTGTTGTAGATGAAGCCGTGGATGACTGAAGCCATCGGCACGCAGAAAGTGGCCGAGCCATCGTCCGTCGTCCAGGCGGACTTGGCGACCGGCGAGAAGTTCTCCATGCCCGGCAGCGCCGTCAGGTCGGCGAGGTGCTTCTTGTTGTAGAGTTCGAGCGAGGCGTCGAACGGGCGGCAAGTGATGAGGTCGCCAGCCGAACCGGCGTCGAGCTTGGCGTTCAGCGCCGCGTTGTATTCAGTCGGAGCGGTCGGAGCGAACTTGACCTTGATGCCGGGATGCTTGGCCTCGAAGGCCGGGATCAGCTTTTCCTGCCAGATCGCCAGGTCGTCGTTGCGCCAGCTTTCGATCGTGAGCGTCACGTCCTCCGCGTGGGCCAGGCCGGCCGAGCCGAGAATGCTCGACGCGAGCAGCAGGCCCTTGATAGTCGTACGGGTCATTTAGCTTCTCCCTCTTATATGCGCCGTTCTGGCGCGGTTTGAATCCCAGGTTTATGTCAGGCCGAGACGATGTCGATCGCCTGGCGCAAATTCTGTTTGGTCTGGTTGAGCGCCGCCTCGGCTGCCGCCACGTCCTTCGCGCCCGACGCCAAAAGGATGGCGATCTTGACCGAACCGGATGCGGCATTGATCAGTCGCCCGGCCTCGGACGCGCTGACGCCGGTAATGTCGGTGACGATGCGCACCGCGCGGCCGTGCAGCTTGATGTTGTCGGCGCGCAGGTTGACCATGTGGCCGTCGAGCACGTGGCCGAGATGGATGCCGACGAGCGTCGAGAACATGTTGAAGGCGATCTTCTGCGCCGTGCCTGCACCCATGCGCGTCGAGCCGGAAACGACTTCCGGCGGCGTCTGCAGCAGAATGGCCACGTCCGCGTCCTTGAACAGCGCGGCACCCGGATTGTTGGCGACGGCGATCACCTTGGCGCCGAGCTTGCGCGCCTCGTCGGCTGCGGCCAGCGCATAGGGGGTCGAGCCGCTGGCCGATACCGAAATCAGACAGTCGCCGGCGGTGATGCCGGCCTTGCGCACGTCTTCGCGCGCCAGGTCCATATCGTCTTCATAGCCGCCGGCGAGATCGGTGAGGCTGGCGGCGCCGCCTGCAAGCAGGATGACGATCTGGTCCTGGGGGATGCCGTAGGTGCCGGGAAGTTCCAGCGCATCGGCCATGGCCATCAGGCCCGAACTGCCGGCGCCGGCATAGGCGAGACGCTTGCCGGAGCCAAGCGCTTCTGCAGCCAGGCTTGCTGCGGCGGATATCGGTTCGATCGCGGCGTCCACGACCTTTGCTGCCGCCTGTTGCCCGGACGCGAGCAGCCGAAGCGCAAGCGCCGGATGCATGACATCCAGGCCTTTGGCGTTGTCGTGACGCTCTTCGGTCTTCACTGAAGGCATAGGTTGTGTCTCCTCTGAACGAATTAATGCCAAAAAAATACCAATTGTCTAGGAAAAATTACATTTTGGCGTCAGAAAAAAGCAAATGCTGAAATTATCCGTTGTTATTCAATGCATTATTTCAAAATTGGATGTCGAGACCAATTCGGACTTGGTTATTGGTATTTTTTTGGTATCTTCAATGGGCGGAGGTGCTCATGCCAAACTACCTGATAGGAATCGATGGCGGCGGAACAAGCTGCCGGGCGGCTGTGGCTGCGGGGGATGGACGTATTCTTGGCCGCGGCAAGGCCGGTGCAGCCAACATTCTGACGGATCCGGAAACGGCGCTCGCCAATATCGCCGGCGCAGCGCGGGCGGCATTTGAAGAAGCCGGTCTCGATCCATCCGGCATCGCCGAGGCACGCGCGATCGTCGGCGTCGCCGGGCACAACGCTGGCGACGCGGTGCACTATGTAAAGAGGCGCCTGCCGTTTGCGGCGGCCGACATCGAATCCGACGGCCTGATTGCCTTGCAGGGTGCCCTCGGCAACGAGGATGGCGCCGTCGCCATTCTCGGCACCGGCAGCATCTACATCCTGCGCCAGGGCGACACGATCAGCTATGTCGGCGGCTGGGGCTTTACGATCGGCGATCATGGCAGCGGCGCCCGCATCGGACACGCCCTACTGCAGGAGAGCCTGCTTGCCTTTGATGGCATCCACGAAGCTTCGCCGGTGACCGATAGCGTCATGGCTGAGTTCAGGAACGCTCCGAGTGATGTCGTCGATTTCGCGCGTCTGGCAAAGCCCGGCGAGTTCGGCCGCTATGCCCCGCGTGTCTTCGAAGCGGCGCAGGTGGGCGATCCCGTCGCCGTGCGTTTGCTGAAGACTGCGGCGATCACGGTCGACGAGGCGCTTGACGTCGTCGTCGCCCGGGGAGGGCGCAAGCTCTGCCTGCTCGGCGGCCTCGCGCCGCTCTACCGTCCCTGGCTTGCCGAACGCCACCAGCTGCTTTTCGTCGAAGCCGAGGCGGACGCGCTCACCGGTGCGGTCGCACTGGCCGCACAGCGCTTCGGCTCCCGCTCGGAGGTCGGCGCATGACGGATCATCTCGCCGCCATTCTGCCCCTCGAAGGCCTGCAGGCGGGCGGATCCGGTCCGCTCTATCTCAAGCTGCGGCAGTCGCTGGAAGACGCGATCCAATCGGGCAAGCTCAATCACGGCGACGCCCTGCCGCCGGAGCGCGACCTGGCCGACTACGCCAATATCAGCCGTGTCACCGTGCGCAAGGCGGTCGACGATCTCGTGCGCGACGGCTTGCTGGTTCGGCGCCACGGCTCCGGCACCTTTGTCGTCAAGCCGGTGTCCAAGGTGCAGCAATCGCTGTCGCGACTGACCTCGTTTACCGAGGACATGGCGCGCCGCGGCTTGAACACCCACGCCCGCTGGCTCGAGCGCGGCCTTTTCCATCCCTCACCGGATGAGATGATGGCGCTGGGCCTGCCGGCCGACGCGCTGGTGGCCAGACTCGGGCGCCTGCGTATCGCCGACGACCTGCCGCTGGCGATTGAGCGCGCGAGCATCTCGGCCGAATTCCTGCCGGATCCGCAGGCCGTCACGTCGTCGCTCTATACCGCGCTCGACAAGACCCGCTCCCGACCGGTGCGCGCCGTGCAGCGCATCTCCGCCTGCAACATCAAGGATCCGGACGCCTCCATGCTCGGCGTCGCCGTCGGCTCTGCCGGCCTTTCCATCGAACGCGTCTCCTATCTCGCATCGGGGCGCGTCGTCGAATTCACCCGCTCGCTCTACCGGGGTGACGCCTATGATTTTGTCGCGGAACTGACCCTGTCGGAATCCTGACCGACGCTCCGCAAGAAAGGAATTGACCATGCAGACCAACATGCGCCGAGAAATCGACGAGATCCCCGAAGCGGCGGCCCGGCTGCTCGACCGCTCGTCCGAAGCCCTGAAGCAGGCCGGCGCAGCGCTCCGTGCCAAGGACCCGGCTTTCCTGGTGACGATCGCGCGCGGTTCCTCGGACCATGCGGCGCTGTTCCTGAAATATGCGATCGAACTGCAGGCCGGACGTCCGGTCGCCTCGCTCGGACCGTCGCTGGCGTCGATCTACGGCGCCAAGCTGAAGCTCGGCGGCGCCGCGGCAATCGCTATTTCGCAATCCGGCAAGAGCCCTGACATTGTCGCGATGGCGCAGGCGGCAACCGACGCGGGCGCGGTATCGATCGCGCTCACCAACACCCTGCCGTCGCCGATCTCGAAGGCCTGCACCCATCCGCTCGACATTCTCGCCGGTCCGGAAATCGCCGTCGCTGCGACCAAGTCCTACGTCAACTCGATCGTCGCCGGTCTTGCCGTTCTTGGCGAATGGACCGGCGACGCAGCGTTGCAGCGCGCCGTTGCCGATCTGCCGAACCAGTTCGCCAAGGCGGTAAAGCTCGATTGGCACGAGTTCGCCGCCGATCTCGGCGAGGCCGAATCGCTCTATGTGCTCGGCCGCGGGCCGGCGCTGGCGATCGCAAGCGAAGCGGCGCTGAAGTTCAAGGAAACCTCGGGCATGCATGCGGAGGCCTATTCGGCAGCCGAAGTCCTGCACGGTCCGGTGGCGCTCGTCGGCGCCAAGTTCCCGGTGCTGACGCTTGCCGCGCGCGATGCGGCCGAAACCTCGGTCGCCGGCATCGCCGACGGTATGGCGGAAAAAGGCGCGGTGGTTCATGTTACTTCAAGCCGTGCCGGCAAGGCCAAGCGCCTGCCGTTCGTCGAGACGGGCCATCCGATCACGGACGCGCTGACCCTGATCCTGCCGTTCTACGGCTTCGTCGAAGCCTGGTCGCGCTCGCGCGGTCTCAATCCCGACGCACCGGCGAGCCTCAAGAAGGTAACGGAGACGAGATGACCGAGAAAAAGGCAATCATCGGCGCCCGGCTGTTCGATGGTATCGAATGGCACGACGGCGCCGCCCTCCTGATCGAGGCGGGTCGTGTCAAGGCTATCGTGGCAGCCGGTGATGTGCCGGCCGGTGCCACCGTCGTCGATGCCCACGGCATGCTGCTGGTGCCGGGTTTCGTCGATCTGCAGGTGAATGGCGGCGGCGGTGCGCTTCTCAACGAAGAGCCGAGCGTCGAGGGCATCCGGCAGATCTGTACGGCGCACGCCAAGTTCGGCACCACGGCGCTCCTGCCGACGCTGATCACCGATACGCGCGAGGTCAGAAGCGCCACGATCCACGCCGGCCTTCAGGCCAAGGCCGCTGGCGTGCCTGGCTTCCTCGGGCTGCACCTCGAAGGCCCGCATCTGTCGGTGGCGCGCAAGGGTGCCCATGATCCGTCGCTGATCCGCCCGATGGATGACGCGGATCTTGCGGAAATGCTCGATTGCGCCAAAGCGCTGGGCGTGTTGATGGTGACCGTGGCGCCGGAAAACGCCACGAAGGAACAGGTGCGGGCGCTGGCCGATGCCGGCGTCGTCGTCAGCCTCGGCCATACGGATGTCGGCTACGATACCGCCGTGTCCTACGCCAAGGCCGGCGCGAGGACGGTGACGCATCTCTTCAACGCCATGAGCGGTCTCGGTCACCGTGAGCCGGGCGTGGTCGGTGCAGCCCTTGCAACCGGAACCCTGCATGCGGGCCTGATCGCCGATGGCTACCATGTCGACCCCGCCTCGATGGGCGTGGCGCTCAGAGCCAAGACCGGCCCGGGCCAGATCTTCCTGGTGACCGACGCGATGTCGCCGATCGGCACGGATATGACGAGCTTCGAGCTCAATGGCCGCGAGATCCTGCGCCACGGCGGCCGGCTGACGCTTGCCGACGGCACGCTTGCCGGCGCCGATATCGATATGCTCTCGTCGGTACGCTTCGTGCACGAGAAGCTCGGGCTTCCGGTCGAGGAGGCGCTTCGCATGGCATCGGCCTATCCCGCCGACGCCATGGGCATCTCCTCGCACAAGGGGCGTCTGTTGCCCGGTTCGGACGCCGATTTCGTGTTGCTGACGCCGGAGCTTGCCATGGGATCGACCTGGATCGGCGGCGACAAGGTCTACGCCGCCTGATCGCGGAACGATCGGAAACGCAAAACAGAGAAAAGGCCCGACGATCGGCAAGGATCGTCGGGCGTTTTCTTTGAGGTGAAACAAAGGAGCGAGCGGTCTGTTTATTGCGCAGAAAGCCGTGCTTTCATCGCCTGAACCGTCGCCATGTCCGTGCGACGCCTATCCTCCGACACGAAACCCATCGCGACCAGTCGCGGATCGTGAGCCGGCTCACGGATCGAGCAGGATGAGTGCACTTCGCTGACGGGTAGTCGCGCAAGCAGCGCGTCGACGCTGTCGAGTGTCACGCCGGAGCCTGGCATGATCGAAAGGCGCCCGGCGGCGAGCTCGACAAGTTCTGCAAGTCTTTCAATTGCCTGCGGCGCGCTTCTGGCGCCGCCCGACGTCAGGATCCGTTCGAAGCCGAGTTCGACAGCAAGTTCGATCGCGTCAGTGAAATCCGGCACCAGGTCGAAGGCGCGGTGCAGCGTGAGGCCGAGGCCGGCGGCATGGCCGGTGAGCTTTCTGAGCAGGGGTGCATCGAGCTGGCCATCGGCGAGCGATGCGCCAAGCACAACACCGGCAAGACCGGCCTCGCGTGCCGCATCGATATCCCGGCGCATCATGTCGAGATCGGCGGCGCCGAAGACGAAGTCGCCCGGCCGCGGCCGGATCATGACATAGACGGGTACCCGTGGCGGTCCGGCAAGGGCCATCAACCCGGCCGTCGGTGTCAGCCCACCGACGGAAAGTGCTGCGCAGAGTTCGATCCGATCCGCTCCGCCCGCGATCGCTGCGGCAAGCCCGTCGGCGTCATCGACGCAAACCTCAAGTCCGATGCCATTCATGCCTTTTCTCCTCCAAGGCCGAGCAGCGCGGCGCCGATCAGCCCCGGCTCGACCTGACATTCGCCGCGCACGACAAGTGGCCGCTTGAACTGCCGCAGGACCCGGCTACGAACCGCCCGATCGATCTCGTCGAGCAGCGGTTCGACATTGGAAAGGCCGCCGCCGACCGGCACGATCGTTGCCCCGGTGATGTTGATCACGAGCGCCAAAGGCGAGCTGACGAGGTCGACAAGGATCTCGACGGTGCGCTTCGCTTCCGTATCGCCGGTGAGCCACGCCTCGATGATCTCGTGGCTCGACAGGGTCTTGCCGTGCACCGTGTCATGCAGCCGTTCGAGCCCGCGCGCGCCGCCGACTGTGTCGACGCAGCGCTGCTGGCCACAGCCGCAGGCATAGGCGGGGATGGCAATCGGCGGCTCGCCCGCCTGCGCGGCAAGTGCCGGTCCATGGCCCCATTCGCCGGCAAAGCCGCCATCGGCGTTGATCAACTGGCCGTCGACCACAAGCCCGCCACCGACACCGGTGCCGAGAATCGCCCCGAAGACGATGCGGTGGCCCCGGCCGGCGCCGGCGCCGGCCTCGGCAAGCGCGAAACAGTCGGCATCATTGGCGATCCTGACCGGCAGGTGCAACGCGCTCTCGAGCTCTGCAACCAGTTCTCGGCCGTCGATGCAGGGGATGTTGGCGCATTTGATCCGGCGGGTCTCCGGGTCGATGACGCCGGTGATCGAGATCGCCACGCATTCCGGATGGCCGCCGGCCTCGTCGAGCACGGATTCAAGCGTCTGCACGAACTGACGAAAATTGTTGAGCGGCGTCGTGCGGCGCGGCAGCGGAAAGATCCGTTCGCGCGAATGGACGATCGCGCCCTTGATCGCCGATCCGCCGATATCGAAACAGACGATCATGCAGCGCCCCGGATCACGGCTTCGGCGGCAAGGGCGATGGACAGCAACCGGTCGTCCTGATGGTGCGGCGCTGCCAGCTGCAGGCCGACCGGCATTTCACCGGCGCCGATGCCGCAGGGGATCGAGATGCCGCAGAAATCGAGGAAGTTGCCGATCAAGGTGTTGCGCAGCGTCTTGGCATTGGTCCTAAAGAACAGGTCGTCGTCGGCAAGCAACGGCGCCAGCGGCGGTGCGACATGCGGCAACGTCGGATGGACGATGAGTTCGCCCGGCTTCAGGCTCTCGACTGTCTCGTGGATCAACTGGTCGCGCGCATCGAGAAGCGCGATATAGTCGGGCATGGTGATCTTCTCGCCGAGCCTTGTGCGCGCGACGACGCGCGGATCGATGCGTTCGGCTTCGGGACCGGCCAGGCGCTCCCGGTGAAGTGCAAATGCCTCGGCGGTGACAAGCGCGCCGTGGCGCGCCATCACGTCGAACACTGCCTTGAACGTCGGGAAGGCGCGCCGCGTGACTGTGGCACCGGCCTTTTCCAGCCGCTTCACCGCATCCTCGAAGGCTTCGACGACTTCGCTTTCGGCTTCGTCAAAAACCACCGTTTCAGGGATGACGATCGACAGTCCTGCGATCTCGCCGCGGCGCACCACCGGGGCGGTCAGTCCATGCATGGCCGCATCGAGCCAGACCGCATCCTGCACCGTATGGCAGAGGGGGCCAAGCGAATCGAGGCTTTCGGCAAGCGGAAAGACGCCCTTCATCGAATAGCGCCCGCGCGTCGCCTTGTAGCCGACGATACCGGTCATTGCCGCCGGGATGCGGACGGAGCCGCCGGTATCGGTGCCGATCGCCGCCGGCACGAGGCCGGCCGCGACCGCCGCCGCCGAGCCCGACGAGGAGCCGCCCGGGATGCGCTCGACATCGGTCGAGGCCGGATTGTGCGGCGTGCCGTAATGCGGATTGATGCCGAGGCCGGAGAAGGCGAACTCGCTCATATTGGTTCGCCCGACGTTGACCATGCCGGCGCCGGCAACAGCGCCAACCACAACGGCGTCGTTGCCGGCGGGCGGATCTTCCCGCAGGACCACGGAACCGGCTGTGGTCACGCTGCCTTTGACGTTGAAGAGGTCCTTCCAGGCGACCGGAAGGCCATCGAGCAGGCCGAGCGACCGGCCCGCGCGGAGCCGGGCGGAGGCGGCCGCCGCTTCCTTCAGCGCACGTTCGCGGGTGATGCCGACGAAGATCGTCTGATCGCCGTGCGCCTCGATGCCGGCAAGCGTTTCTTCGGCAAGCGTGACCGGGTCGAGCTTGCCTTCCTGGACGAGTACCGAAAGCCCGGCGAGCGTTTTCTGTCTGGTCATTTTCTCCCCTTGTCCGCCTGCCGTCCGTGGGCGGCTCGTCTGTCCGGCCGGTCCGCGTGGGCAGGCCCTTGTTCTAGCATATCGCTCCCCATCGCGTTTGCCACGGTTCGTCCGTCTTCATCGCAGGAATTTTGCCGAAAGCAGACGCTGCCGGTCGCCCTGCCTTGTCGATGCGAACGCGTTTGCCTACATGCCCCATCGTACCCTGCCCGGCACTGGAGACATTTGATGATATTGGACGCGGCGCGGCTTTCCCTGGCCAATCTTTTTGCACCGGAGACCCGTTCGGTGTTCTGGAAGGTGCTCGGCCTGACGCTCCTGGCGTTGGCCGCGCTGTGGTTCGGGCTGCGCGAACTCTTCGTCTGGCTCGCCCTGCCATGGCTTGATGCCCTGATGCCCGGCACGCCCGCCTGGGCCGGCTGGCTCACCTTCGTGCTTGGCATCTTCGCGAGCCTCGGGCTGGCGCTGGCGCTGGCCTTGCTGCTGGCGCCGGTGACGGCGCTGATCGCCGGCTTCTTCCTCGATGATGTCGCCGACGTGGTCGAAGCGCGCGATTATCCGAACGAGCCGGCCGGCCGGCCCTTGCCGCTCGCAGAGGCGATCGTGGGCTCGGCCAAGTTTCTCGGCGTCGTCATTCTCGGCAACATATTGGCGCTATTCCTGCTCCTGGTGCCCGGCGTCAATCTGATCGCCTTCTTCCTCGTCAACGGTTACCTCCTGGGACGGGAGTTCTTCGAATTTGCCGCCATGCGCTACCGCTCGCCGGCCGAAGCGCGGCTCTTCCGTGCCAAGCACCGCTCGACCGTGTTCCTGGCCGGGTTGATCCTGGCGGCGTTTCTGGCCGTGCCGTTGCTCAACCTGCTGACGCCGCTCTTTGCCGCCGGCATGATGGTGCACCTGCACAAGAGGCTGTCGGCCAGCGACCCGGCATTTTCGCTGCAGCGCCGCGCGCCGGATATGGCGCGCTAAAGGTGCTGCGACACCTTGAACCTGTGGCTCGGCCGCGAAGGCCCGAACCGCAATCTTCTTGACAGCGGGCATCCGCTGGCCAATCTGCCGGCAAATCCCCATGGTGTCGCGCGCCCGAATGGCCGCGACAGGACGGAGCAGCAGCAATGAACAACGCCGAAGACCGCGTCACCCGCCTTGAAGAGACGGTGGCTCACCAGGCCAAGACGATCGAAGAGCTTTCCGATCAGCTCGCCGAGCAATGGAAGGTCGTCGAGCAGACGCGGGCAAAGCTCGACCGGCTGACGGAACGCTTCCTCAGCCTCGAGGAGCAATCGATCGATGCGCCTCCGGTCACCCGCCCGCCGCACTACTGAGGCGCCATATCAGCGCAGGCTGGTATCAGGGCAGAAAAACAAAAAGGCCGCCGGTTCTTGCGAACGGCGGCCTTTCTGATGTCAGGCGGAAGCCTTTAGTAGGGGCAGGCTTCGTCGCTCATGTAGTCGTGAACCTGGACCTTGCCGGCGATGATCTCGGCCTTCACCTTTTCGACCGCGTCGAGCATTTCCGGGGTGATCAGGGCCTTGTTGTTGTCGTCGAGCGCGTAGCCGACGCCATCTTCCTTGAGGCCGAGGTTGGAAATGCCGAACTCGAACTTGTCGTTCTTGGCAGCGGTGAAGGCTTCGTAGACGGCCACGTCGACGCGCTTCAGCATCGAGGTCAGGACCTTGCCCGGCTGCAGGCCGTTCTGGTTGGAGTCGACGCCGATGCCGAGCTTGCCGGCATCCGCAGCGGCCTGCAGGACGCCGACGCCGGTGCCGCCGGCTGCGTGGTAGACCACGTCCGAACCCTGGTCCATCTGCGACTTGGCAATTTCGCCGCCCTTGACCGGGTCGTTCCAGGCGTCCGGCGTCGTGCCGGTGTAGGCTTCAAGAACCTTCACGTCAGCGCCGGTCGACTTCGCGCCGCCGACATAGCCGCAGGCGAACTTGTGGATGAGCGGAACGTCCATGCCGCCGATGAAGCTGACGGTCTTCGACTTCGAAGCGAGACCAGCGAGCACGCCGACGAGGTAGGAGCCTTCCTGTTCCTTGAACACAATCGACTTCACGTTCGGCTTGTCGAGCACCATGTCGATGATCGCAAACTTGGTGTCCGGATATTCGCCGGCGATCTTTTCGAGCGGTGCCGCCCAGTTGAAGCCGGCCATGACGATCGGGTTGTTGCCGTCGCTGGCGAAGCGGCGCAGGGCCTGCTCGCGCTGTGCGTCATTGGCGATTTCGAATTCGCGGTATTCGACGCCCGATTCGGTTTTGAATTTTTCGGCGCCGTTAAAGGCCGCTTCGTTGAACGATTTGTCGAACTTGCCGCCCAGATCGTAAATGATGGCCGGCTTGATGTCGGCGGCCAGAGCCGTCGCGGACATCATGGAAAAGGCAAAGAGACCGAGAATGGTTTTTTTCATCGTGCAGCCCTGTTGTCGCTATTGATCTTTATCGGGTCCTCCCGCGGGCCCCGGATGGAGCCTGTCTGCGGAACCCGCCCCTCTCGCGGGGGCTAGGGTGGCCGCATCCTTGCACGGTCACGGCAAAAAAACACTCAAAATTTTTCGGATGGTAAAAATGTCGACCGACATTCACAGGCATCGTTAAAATGCCGGTTCCCTTGACCTTTTTGGATCGGCAGGGGGACGCCGCGCGCCGGGCGCGCGGCGTAAAGGGACTAGCCACCGATCGGGCAGCTGACGCCGGTGCCGCGCAGGCCGCAATAACCATCGGGGTTCTTCGCCAGATACTGCTGGTGGTAGTCCTCGGCAAAGTACAACGGGCCGGCCTTTTCGATTTCGGTGGTGATCTTGCCGGTATGACCCGATCGCTTCAGGGCCGCCTGGAAGGCGTCGCGCGCGGCCTTCGCCTCTTTCAGCTGCGCATCGTCATAGGCATAGATGGCGGAGCGATAGGTCGTGCCGATATCGTTGCCCTGGCGCATGCCCTGGGTCGGGTCGTGCTGCTCGAAGAAGGTCTTGAGCAGGCGCGACAAAGGAACCACCTTCGGATCGTAGACCACCAGCACCACCTCGGTGTGGCCGGTGAGCCCCGTGGTGGTTTCCTGGTAGGTGGGGTTCGGCGTCAGGCCGCCGGAATAGCCGGCCGCCGTGACATAGACGCCCGGTATGCTCCAAAGCAGCCGTTCGGCGCCCCAGAAGCAGCCCATGCCGAGCAGGATCTTCTCCGTGCCGTCGGGATAGGGGCCTTTCAGCGGGTGTCCCGAGACGAAGTGTGTCACGGCAGTCGGAATGGCATCCTCGCGCCCGGGCAGCGCCGTCTGAGCATCGGGCAGGATGGTCTTCTTGTTGAACATGTCGATCAGGAACATCACTAAAACTCCTTGTCGTCGACGCGGGGCAGCGCCCCGGCATGATCAGGCGGCGAAGCGGCCGGCTGCCGGCCGCTTCTTGTATCCGGCCATCCACAGAAGAAGGGCCAGAAGCGCCAGCACCGCAAAGGCGGGTTGCATCAAGAGCCAGTGCAGCATCGAGTGCCAGAGGGCCGGCCCGGTATCGGTCCGCTGAGCAAACTGAACCCAGCTGGCCGTGTCGGCGCCCAACGCTTCGAGATCGTCGCCGAGCGACGTCATCATCAGCTCTGATGCGGCGACGGACTGGATGGCATCGACAGCACCTGCAAGGACGGCCGCAAGCAGCACCACAAAGCTCGCCAGTCTCAGCACGAAACGCATCGGTCCCTCATTCCTCAAGTTTCATCAGGCCAGACCGGGCCGTCACTTTCGTTTTCCGGCATCAGCGCGCCTTTCGGAGCAAAGCCGATGAGGTTGGAGAGCGTGGCAATCCGAGCTGGCGCAGCGTCCGGGCGGTCTCCGAAGGGAGGCGCCGAGCAACTCTGCGGCAAGAGATAGGCCCGGTCGGCGACGAGCGCAATGGCAAGCGTTGCCTGCCAAGTTACACAAGATGTCAACAATCTGTCAGAAAGCAGTTGATCCCGCGCAAATCATCGGTATATATCCCGCCCGTCCGCCGGTTCGCGCCGGATGACACGAAGGGCCTCGCCCTTCCCATCCAGCCGCATGACCATCGGCTGTTGACGGATGGACAGGTGGCCGAGTGGTTGAAGGCGCACGCCTGGAACGCGTGTATACGTGAAAGCGTATCGAGGGTTCGAATCCCTCTCTGTCCGCCATACTTCCTGATTCTATTTCCGATTTTCAGCCACTGGCACTGTGATTGTTTAAGTGTGGCAGAATGCTGAACCAACTTTAGTTGGCGGCCGAGGGGTAGCCCCTCGGCCGCGCGATCGATTGGCTCGTTCATTCGGCCATCTGCGCGACCGCTCCTCAATTTTGGGCAAGCATGACAGTATGACGAGCGGGCGGTGAGGTGGCGTTACGAGCCTCAGCGCTTGCGTGAAAGGTCGCAACAGGCGCGAGCCCGCCGATCATCGAGACGTGTTCCAGCACCACGGTCATGTCCCGGCGCGTCGGGGACGGGGCGGCTAAATAGTTATCCATTGCGCTAAGTGTTTTGTTGTGATACTTAGCCCTATGGAACAGTATTCGAGCCCTCTGGACGGAATTTTTCAGGCTCTCGCTGACCCCACGCGCCGCGCCGTGCTGGCGAGGCTCGGCAGCGGGCCTGCCAGCATCAGCGATCTGGCAAGGCCGTTCGACATGGCGCTGCCGTCGTTCATGAAGCACATCCACTTTCTCGAAGGCAGTGGCCTGATCCGCACGGAGAAGCAGGGCAGGGTGCGCACATGCACCATCGAGAAAGCGCAGTTTGCCGCCATCGAAGCGTGGATGTCGGCGCAGCGCGCGCTTTGGGAAGGCCGCACGGATCGGCTGGAGCAGTTCGTGACATCCGCTGAGAACAAGGAGAAATGACATGATCCGATCTCCCGATCCCGATCTCGACCTGACGATCTCCCGCCTGATCAAAGCGCCGCGCTCGGTGATCTGGAATGCCTGGACCGATCCTGCCAGCTTCGAGCAATGGTGGGTTCCGGCGCCGGCCAGATGCAAGGTGGTCGAGATGGATGTGCGGCCGGGCGGTGCCTTCGTCACCCGGATCAGCGAAGGCGGCGACGCGTTCACGCCGCATCTGGACGCGTGCTTCCTGGCGGTCGACGACCTCCAGCGCATTGTCTTCACCAATTCGCTGGTGGCGGGATGGCGTCCGGCCGAAAACCCTTTCATGACGGCGGTCATCACGCTCCAGGATCATCCTGAGGGCACGGACTATGCCGCCCACGTCATGCACAAGAGCAATGCCGACCGAAACATGCACGAGGAGATGGGTTTCCACGATGGCTGGGGCACGGTCATCGAGCAGCTCGCCCGGCTCGTGGAGGGCAGAACCCAGTAGAGGAGGCGTGCGCATGCGCAAGATTGTCCTGCAGATGATGACGACGCTCAACGGGCGCCTCGACGATCCGCTGGCCTGGATGGGCAGCGTCGGCGACGACCAGTACCGGGCGATCGATCGGCTCTACGCCACCTACGACACCGTGCTCGTCGGGCGCGTGACCTACGAGGAAATGGCATCCTATTGGCCCGGCGCCCTGTCCGAGGACGTCGGAACCGAAACCAACCGCAAGATGGCCCGCCGGATGAACGACTATCGCAAGCTGGTCTTTACGCGCTCAGGGTCTCAGAAGCTGACCGAATGGAACAATGTCGAGCAGGTCGTCGTTGCCGATGACGAAGCGCTGGCCGCCCATCTCCTTGAGCTGAAAGCGCGGCCGGGCGGTGATATTCACCTCTCCGGCGGCGCCAGCCTCGCCCAGACTGTCATCGGACTTGGCCTCGTGGATGCGTTCCACTTCTTCGTCTATCCCGTCACGTCCCCCGGTGCCACCTGGTTCGGTGCGCTTCCAGGCAAGTATGATCTGCGGTTGATGGGCGCGGAAACCTATGACAACGGCGTCGTCGGCTTGCACTACGAACCGCTCGAACGCGAGAACGCGGAGCGGGCTGGCAGCTTTTCCGAGCTGCTCGTCTAACCACCTGCCTAACCGCCTGCCTAACCATGGGAGCCGCCACCCGCCGGCCGCCGCCGGAGCGGCGGTTGATCGGATGTCAACCGCCGTGCTCCAGCGCCGCCTTCAGTCGGTCGTAGGTCGGAGCAAGCGCGCGCAAGGCGGCCGCAGCGACCGCATCCTTGCGCACGACCAGCGGATGCTGCATCGCGCCGATCAGCCGTGCCTGTTCGTCGGCGAGGCGGGCCGCCTCCTTGTACCCCGCCCGTGCGAGGCAGGCGGCCGCATCGGCTGCCCGTCTGGCGCCGACACGGACGGCGAAGTGGATCAGGTGCGCGCGCATTCCCTTGTCGCAACCGGTCTTGATGCGTGCGGCAAGCGTTTCGGCGGCTTCGGCGTTGCCGAGGCTCCCAGGTGGGACGGGCAGGTCCGTCTCCATCGACAACCAATGAATGGCCGCCGGGATCGATGCCCGTATCGTCTCGATCTCCGACATCTCGGCGACACGGACAAAGTCGGTCCGCATCGTATAGGCATCACCATAGCTCAGCGTGTCGGCGCGCCAGGCGGCCATGAAGTTGGCGATCGGCAGGCGCGCATAGGGGTAGCCCTGCGGGTCGTGCATCAGCACGCTTTCCTCGTCCATGTCGAGCACCACGACATAGTGGTCGGCATCGATCGGTCCGCTCATGCCCGGCTGATGCCGGAGATGCCCCATCTCCACGGGACCGATCCAGACCGGCCCGTCCTTGAGGCTTGAGCGCAGGCGGGAAAGCGCGTCGTCCGCATCGCCGCCCTTGCTGACTGTCGACGTCCAGCCGAGCGCCGCAAGGGCGCCGTCGAATCCGGCTTCCGGATCCCAGCCATAGGGATCGAAGAACGGCAGGGTGCCGCCAATCAGCTGCATGCCGAACGGGCTGCCGGTGGCAAATTCGATCACTGCGGTGGAGGGCGCCTGCGCGCCGAACATCATGGCAAACGAGTTGGCGTAGCAATAGGGGCCGGAGCCCGTATAGGCGAAATGCATCATGATCGTCTGTCCTGTTAGATTATGGGTAGCTGATCCAGGCTATGGGGTAGGCGACATCGAAGGAGGCGCCGTGGCTGCCGGGATAGATTTCGTAGGGGCTGCCGACGCAATGGATGTCGCTTCGCGCATCCAGCCAGGTTTCGATGGCGTCGTAGACGCGCAAGATCAGCGGGAAGTTCTGGCAGGCGGCCGGCACGGGTAGAAAAACCTCGCGCCGTGCGGGCTGAAGGCGGATGCGCAGATCGTCGACCGGCTCGATGCTGCCTTCATAGGCAATGGCGACTTCCACCAGTCCCTCGCTGTCGCGGCTCACGGTCTCGTGGAAATGCACGGTCATTGCGCCGTCGCCGGCGATCCCGCCGCGGCGGAGGTGACCACGGATATCCGCCTCGGCGCTCGCCATGAATGGATCGAGCGCTTCGATATCGAGCTGCCGCTGGCAGGTGATCAGCTTGCAGGCTTTCACCTCGCGTATGGCAATTTTCGAGATCAGCTCAGTATCACGACCGTCGGTCTGCCGCGCGATCGCCTCCACCAGCTCTGTCTGCTCGGTCAGCCGCTCGCATTGGGCGTCGAGCCAGGACCGCAATTCGACAAGGCGGCTCTCCGCATCGAGCTCTACCAGTTGCGCGACCCGCGCCACCGGAAGGCCGAGGCGCCGCAGCCGCGCGATCATCCGCGCCCGGGCGGCTTGCTCCGGCGCATAGTAGCGATAGCCCGTGGCCGGATCGGTATAGGCAGGCACCAGCAGGCCCTGTTCGGCGTAAAGCCGCAGCGCCTTCGGGGATAGTCGCGTGGCCGCGCCGAAACGGCCGGCAAGAAGATAAGAATCACTCATGGCAGGGACTGTGGGGCTTGCCCCTGGGGCGAGGTCAAGGGGCAATCGCCGCTGCTGCGCTTGGCTCACATACGCCTTCCTGCCGGTCGCGCTGCCTGCGATGGAGGAGCGGTGCCGCAAGGCGCGCTGTGCCGCAAGGCGCGCTGATGGGCTCTGCGCGCCTTGCGGCGTTTTTACTGCATGTTTCCTTAAATCCTATCCAATTTAAGGATAAAAACATGCAGCAACTCAAAGTGCTACAGCGACCTTTGCGCGTCTGATAAGACGCGCGGCGCTGTAGCGGATCAGGCTTCTGCCCCGCGCCGCCTCGTCAGCAGAGCGAGGGCGGTCAGCGTAACGCGATGCGCCGAGCGCCTGCAGGAGCCGAAGGGCGAGGAAGGCCGGAGCCGACGCGGTGGCGGCCATGAAAAGCGATGCGGCCGTAAACAGCAGCGCACCGCCGATGAGCACCGGACGCCGTCCGATGCGATCGGAAACCGGTCCGAAGGCGATCTGACCGAGGCCGAGGATGACCATGTATAGGCTTAACGTCAGCTGGATGATCGCCGGCGTCGTGGCAAGAATGCCGGGCATGTCAGGCACGACGGGCAGATAGATGTCCATCGCCAGCGAGGCGAGGATGTCGAACGGGGCCATCAGCAAAAGTGCTGCCGGCACCGAATGCTTCCAGGTTGGTGATCTATGATTGGGCACGATTGAACATCCGCTCAAATGAATGACATTCGGCGGCGCTCTGCCTTCTTATCGGTGGTGTGAAATGACCGGACAGACGCCGCAACAACGATCGGGTTGTTGCGGCTTATCTCGCTGCTGACTTGGTCGTCCCCATTCCGGTCTCCATGGAAAACTCAAGGCGCTGTGGTTGGCGCCGTGTCCATTTACCAGTCCAAGCAGCGGACGACAACCGACTACGGCCAGTCCGTGACGATCGACAGCGGAGCCATCTTTGCTCATGAGAGCTATGATTGCTGGCCCGGCTTCACCGTCAGGCGGTTCTCGACGCTGGTAACGCCGATCACCGATCTTGCCGCGTCGCCGGCGCAAGCCACGTCGGAATCGCTCAGGACATGGCCTGACAGCACGACCATTTCGCCGAGCGCCATCACCGAAATATCGGTGGTGTCGACGAAGGTGGCATAACGGATGAAGCGCAGAACCTTGCCCGCCAGATCGTCATCCTTCAGATGAGGATCGTCGTCCTGATGGGAGTAGATGGGCTTCTCTGTTGGCATCGTCGTTTTCCCGGTCCTGTTCGGGAACGCCCCGCGCAGTGGAATGTTCCGGTCTTTTTGCCTTTGGCTGCCGTTTCGCCAAGGGCGTGCGACTGGTCTTGCAACCTTGCGGCGGTCGCCGGAACGGGGCTATTCCTATCTGACCGATCCCAAGGCTGACGCATGTCCGATATCTTCCTGAACGTTCTGCCCATCTTCATCCTGATCCTGACCGGCTGGCTGATCGTCAGGCTCGGCTACCTGAAACCCACCGTCGGCGAAGGGCTCGGCGATTTCGTTTTCCGCGTCGCGGTGCCGGTTCTTCTGTTTCGCACGATCGCCGAGGCGGATTTTCGCGATGGCTCGCCCTGGCCGCTTTGGGTCGCCTACTTTTCCGGCGTCGCCGTCACCTGGACTATCGGCCATCTGGTGGCGACGCTCGCCTTCGGCCGCGATGCGCGCATGGGGGTGCTGGCCGGTGTTTCCTCGGCCTTCGCCAACACGGTCTTTATCGGCCTGCCGCTCGTGTCACGCATCGTCGGCGAGGAAGGGATCGTGGCGCTGTCGATCCTGCTGTCCGTCCATCTGCCGGTGATGATGATCTCCGGCACGGTGCTGATGGAGCGCGCCGAGCGCAAGGTCAGCGGCAGGCCGGGGCAAAGCCCGCTGAAGCTTTTGGCTGGCGTTGCCCGCAACCTGCTGCGCAATCCGCTGGTCATCGGCCTTGCCTTCGGCGCTGGCTTCCATCTGCTCGGTCAGCCGCTCGATGGGCCGGTCAAGAGTGTTATCGATCAGCTTGCCGCCACCGCCGCGCCGGCCGCGCTGGTCTCGATCGGCATGGCACTCGACAAATACGGCCTTGCCGGCAATCTCGGACTGGCCACGGTGACGAGCCTGCTGAAGCTTGTGGTTCTGCCGGGTGTCGTCTTTGCCGCCTGCCATCTGCTCGGCCTCAACGACAACTGGACGACCGCGCTCGTGCTGACCGCGGCGGTGCCGACCGGCGTCAACGCATGGCTGATCGCCAATCACTTCAACGTCGGCCATGCGCTGGCATCCTCGACCATTACACTGACGACGGCGCTTGGCGTCGTCAGCGTTTCGGTCTGGGCTTACCTCCTGATGTAAATCAGCCTGACCTGAACGAGCCTGGCCTGGTTCCAGACAGCAAAAAGCCCGGCGCACTGGCCGGGCTTCTCGAAATCAGATCGTTGAAACGCTTGGGCTTAATGAGCCGGCGCGGGCTGACCTTCCGGAGCAGCCTGGCCTTCGGCCGGCTTGGCTTCCGTTGCCGGCGCTTCGGCCGGCTTCTCGGCGGCACCTTCGGTCGCGGCAGCCGGCGCGGCTTCTGCAGCCGCTGCATCCGGGAGAGCGGCCGGAGCATCGGCCTGTTCGCGGAGATATGCGATCAGGTTGGCGCGTTCGTCAGGCTTCTTGACGCCGGCAAAGCCCATCGCGGTACCCGGGACGTGCTTCTTCGGCGCTTCGATGAAGAAGCTGAGGTGGTCGTAGTCCCAAACGACCTTGCCGCCTTCGGAGAAGGTCTTCATGCCAGCCGAGTAGCTGAAGCCTTCATGCGAGGCGATCGGGCGGTTGACGAGACTCCAGAGGTTGGGGCCGACCTTGTTGGCCCCTCCCTTATCCACGGTGTGACAGCTTGCGCATTTCTTGAACACGGTTTGGCCGGCTGCGGCGTCTGCCTTCAGGAGCAGGGGCTTGATGTCGACTTCAGCCGCTTCCTGGGCGCCGCCGCCAGCCTCGGACGTGCCTTCTTCGGCGACGATCGCGAAGCCTTCCTTCTCGGGAGCCTCGGAATGGAAAATGCCTTCCGACGCAATGGATACGGACATCAGAACGAAAACCGTACCCAGAAAGGCACCCACGCCCATGTTCACATATGAGTTCATCTGCAAACGCTCCCTTTGCCACCGGCGTAAACAAAAACCCGGCCCATCTTGAAATCGCGCGGAACCTATGTCTTTTGGCTCTGCGTTGCAACAGAGATTATAGGCCCCTAACTGAGACTTTTTGACACTTTGGGCGGGGTTTTTGAAGGCCACATCATGAATCGCGAAAATTCAGGCAAAGCCATCGTGCTCATTCCGGCGCGCATGGCCTCCACCCGTCTGCCGGGCAAGCCGCTCGCCGACATTTGCGGCCTGCCGATGATCGTCCAGGTTGCCAAGCGTGCGGCGGAAGCCGATGTCGGGCGCGTCGTCGTCGCCGTCGACGACCAGAGTGTTTTCGATGTCGTTCGCGGCGCCGGTTTCGAGGCGATCATGACGCGGGTCGACCACCAGTCCGGATCCGACCGGATCTACGAGGCGCTGCTGAAGGCCGATCCGCATGGCGAGGCGGAGTTCGTCATCAACGTGCAGGGCGACCTGCCGACGATCGAGCCCGCACCGATTCGTGCCTCGCTGAAGCCGCTCGTCGAAAATGCCTCGACCGATATTGCGACCTTGACGGTGGCGATCACCGACGAAGAGGAAAAAAAGAGCCCCAACATCGTCAAGATCGTCGGCTCACCGCTGTCGGAGACGCGCCTGCGTGCGCTTTATTTTACGCGCGCGACCGCGCCCTACGGACAGGGGCCGCTCTACCACCACATCGGTCTTTATGCCTACCGCCGCCCGGCGCTCGAAAAATTCGTCGCTCTGAAGCCGTCGACGCTGGAGAAGCGCGAATCGCTCGAGCAGCTCAGGGCGCTTGAAGCCGGCATGCGCATCGATGTCGAAATCGTCGATACCGTGCCGCTCGGCGTCGATACGCCGGTCGAGCTGGAAAAAGCCCGCCGCATCCTTTCCGAAAAAGCCTGAGAAGGAAGACAGTGTGACCACCAAGACCAACAGGATCTCCTTCCAGGGCGATTACGGCGCCAATTCCGACATGGCCTGCCGCGACATGTTTCCGTCGATGGAGCCGCTGCCCTGCCAGACGTTCGAAGACGCCTTCGTGGCGGTCGAGAACGGTGAGGCGGATCTGGCGATGATCCCGATCGAGAACACCATCGCCGGCCGCGTCGCCGATATTCACCATCTGCTGCCCGAATCGCGTCTTCATATCGTCGGCGAATATTTCATGCCGATCCGCTTCCAGCTGATGGTGCTGCCGGGCGTCACGCGCGATGAGATCCGCACCGTCCACAGCCATATCCACGCGCTCGGGCAGTGCCGCAAGATCGTGCGCGCCAATGGCTGGAAGCCGGTGGTTGCCGGCGACACCGCAGGGGCTGCGAAACTGGTATCGGAAAAGGGGGATCGCTCGATGGCGGCGCTCGCGCCGCGGCTTGCCGCCGATCTCTACGGCCTCGAGATCGTCGCGGAGAATGTCGAGGACACCGAAAGCAATGTGACGCGCTTCGTGGTGCTGTCGCGCGAGGAACAGCGGCTTGCCCGCAGCGCCGATGACGAAGTGATCATCACCACCTTCGTCTTCAATGTGCGCAACATCCCGGCCGCGCTCTACAAGGCGATGGGCGGTTTTGCCACCAACGGCATCAACATGACGAAGCTCGAAAGCTACCAGCTCGGCGGCAAGTTCGTGGCCACGCAGTTCTACGCCGATATCGAAGGTCATCCGGACGACACGCCCGTGCGCCACGCCATGGAGGAGCTGCGCTTCTTCTCGGAGAAGGTCCGCATTCTCGGCACCTACAAGGCGCATCCGATGCGCGGCGTGCTTTAGACCTTTCCAGGAAAAGTGCGAAGTGGTTTTCCGTCAGGAAATGCGCGGAAATAAAGAGACGGAGCGTTTCTGTAACTCCGTCTAAACCGGAGACGCTCTGGCCGTTTCCGTCCGCACGGCAGATCAGGCTTACCAATGCGTTAACCCGTTACGCGTCTGGTGCATGCCTAATCTGCAATCGCGGCGGTACCTAAATAATGTGCAAATGCCTATTTGACGCTCGTTCACATATGGAGTGTCAAAAATGAAGATCCGTCAGAAGATCGTTGAATATGCAAAAATGCGCCGTGCGATCCGCGAGCTGAATTCGCTCGACGACCACGCCCTGAGCGATATCGGCATTTCCCGTTCGCAGATCCAGGCCGCCGTTTACGGCCGCTAATCAGCACCATTCGCCATATCCCGCCACCGAAGCTGGCGGGATACGCGCAATGCTCTACAGCGCCGCGCGTCAGATATGACGCGCAAAGGACGCTGCAGCACTTTGAACCCGCTGCATAATTTTATCCTTAAATCGGAACCATGAAGCCGGGCTTCAGGACATAGCCCAGCCCCGGCTCGCCCTCGATAGGGGCGCCCTGTGCCTGCAGGCTGGCAATATCGCGGTAGAGCGTTCTCAGGCTGACGCCGGTTTCCTCCGTCAGTCGCCGCCCGCTTACCGGCTGGCGGCAGCGGCGCAGCACCTGCAGAAGATCGAGCAACCGTTCGAAGCGGGACAAGGCCGGCCTCCTCTTGATCGAAGCCCGAGCGCTCTTACGCCCGCTCGCCCCAGGCGAGCCAGTCGCGCATCAGTTGGTGGGCGATCGCGCCTTTCGGCGGCGGAATGTGCTCATCGCCGGTGTCGGCGACGCCGGTCGACCTTTCGAGCATCGCGATGGTTTCCTCGCGTGTGAACCAGCGCACGTCCTCCAGTTCCTGTTCGTCGCGCTTGATGACAGTCGATTTTGCCTCGGCATAGCAGCCGATCATCAGCGAGTGCGGCAGCGGCCAGGGCTGCGAGGCGTGATAGCGCACGCGGCCGATGTGGATGCCGGATTCCTCATGGGTTTCGCGGCGCACGGCGTTTTCAATGGTTTCGCCCGGTTCGACGAAGCCGGCAAGGCACGAATACATGCCCGGCGCGAAATGCGGGCTGCGGCCGAGCAGGCAGAGATCGCGCTCCAGGTCGATGGTCATCATGATGACGACGGGATCGGTGCGGGGGAAAACCATGTGGCCGCAGGCGGTGCAGACGCGGCGATAGCCGCCGGCCTTGCCTTCCATCGGTCCGGCGCAACGGCCGCAGAAGCGGTTGTTGGCGTTCCAGACGATGAGGCTCGACCCCTGGGCGAACTGACCAAGCAGTTCTTCCGGCAGCATCTGCTGGCGGTAGAGCGTCCGTCCGTCGGCGATCTTGAAAGGTTCGGCGATGTTCTCCTCGGTAAGGCCGGTCGGCACGGCGAGCCGCGGCTCGCCGTTCGGCAGGTAGCCGAGCAGGATCGTTTCGTCGAGTACCGGCTCGAGCCCGTCGAGCTCATAGGGTGCAAACAGCGGATCGATGATCTTCTCGTCGTGTTTGACGATCAGCTTCGGCCCGGAAAAGGCAAGGAAATGGGCGCCCGGATGCTTGAGCGCGACTTCGACGCAATCGTCGGCGCGGTGCTCGGACTGACGATCCAGGTGGTTCTCGGAAAAGGCGACGAGGGTGCTCGGCTCCGGATGGGGGCTTCGAAGGTCAAAGATCGATTTCGTCATGTTCAGAGATTTTCCAGAATGCGGGCTGCAAATGCCTGATGGTCTTTCTCACCCCAGGGCTCCGGCTTGCCGAAGCCCCAGACGGGTCCGGGCCAGTTCGGGTCGCCGTCGCTGCGGGCGATGATATGCACATGGAGCTGCCGGACGATGTTGCCGAGCGCCCCGACATTGATCTTCTCGGCACCCGTGACCTTTTTCAAGGCGGTCGCCACCATGTTGGTTTCGAAGGTCAGCATCGTCTGGTCGAGCGGTGTGAGATCGAAGATCTCGGAAATGCCCCCACGTTGGGGAATGAGGACCAGCCAGGGCCAGCGGCGATCGTTCATCAGCCGCATCTGGCAGAGGCCGATCGAGGCGATCGGTATGCCGTCGCGTTCAAGCCGCTCGTCGAGGGTGAATGTCGTCAAGAAGGTCTCCTTGGGTCGGGAGCGGATTCGCCTTGTTTTGCATATCGATATCAGTTTTTTGACGGCTTGGCTTGCATTTGCTTGCGATATTGCCGATATGGGAGCCGGGAGGTTGGTGGTGGACGAGCCACTCGCCAACCGGGTCAGGTCCGGAAGGAAGCAGCCCTAACGAGCCCCGGCACGGGTCATCGTGCCAGCCTCCCACCTGCATGATTGCTGAGATCGAAACCGCTCTCAGCAATCATGCAGCGCCACAGAATGTTACGGTATCAAGACGCATCCGATGCGACGCGCGGTGCCGTAAGTCCGTCCTGTCGGGACATGAGTTCAAGCAGCGGCAGGGTCGATGAGCGACGAAACGTCCATTTCATCAGAACAGAAACCAGCCGCCTACCGCGTTCTGGCGCGCAAGTATCGCCCCAAGGATTTCTCCGACCTGATGGTCGGCCAGGAGCCGATGGTGCGCACGCTGACCAACGCGTTCGAAACCGGCCGCATCGCTCAAGCCTACATGCTGACCGGCGTGCGCGGCGTGGGCAAGACCACCACCGCCCGCATTCTCGCCCGTGCCCTGAACTACAAGACAGCAGACGTCGATCAGCCGACGATCGACCTGCGCGTCCCCGGCGAGCATTGCCAGGCGATCATGGACGGGCGCCATGTCGACGTCATCGAGATGGACGCCGCCTCCCATACCGGCATCGACGACATCCGCGAGATCATCGAGCAGGTGCGCTACCGCCCGGTCTCGGCGCGCTACAAAGTCTACATCATCGACGAAGTGCACATGCTGTCGACGCAGGCCTTCAACGGCCTGTTGAAGACGCTCGAAGAGCCGCCGGAGCATGTGAAATTCATCTTCGCCACCACCGAAATCCGCAAGGTGCCGATCACCGTTCTGTCGCGCTGCCAGCGGTTTGATCTCAGGCGCATCAGCGGCTCCGATCTCGTCGGCCTGTTTTCGACCATTCTCGGCAAGGAAGGTGTTCGTTTCGACCCGGAAGCGCTGGCGCTGGTTGCGCGTGCCGCCGAAGGTTCGGCCCGTGACGGCCTGTCGCTGCTCGATCAGGCGATCGCCCATGGCGGCGGTTCGGTCGAGGTCGAGACCGTGCGCTCCATGCTCGGCCTTGCCGATCGCGCCCGCATCGTCGATCTGTTCGAGCATATCGTCAGGGGCGACGTTGCTGCAGCGCTTGGAGAATTCGCGGCACAATACGAGGCCGGCGCCAACCCGACCGTGGTCCTGACCGATCTTGCCGATTTCACCCATCTCGTAACCCGGCTGAAATACGTACCTGACGCTGCCAATGACCAGTCCTTGAGCGAGATCGAGCGCACGCGCGGTGCCGAATTTGCCGGCAATGTCGCCGTCAGTACGCTGTCGCGCATCTGGCAGATGCTGCTGAAGGGCATTCCCGAGGCCGAAAGCTCGTCGCGCCCGGCGGGTGCTGCCGAAATGGTGTTGATTCGGCTTGCCCACGCGGCCCATCTTCCGCCGCCCGAAGACGCGGCGAGACGTGTGCTCGAACTGTCCGGCAGCGACAATGGCGGTGCCCGTCCGGCACCAGGTGGTGGCAATGGCGGCGGCATGCAGGCGTCAGTCGGTGCCCCCTTGCAGGCGCAGGCCGCCCAGTCGACATCGATGGGACGACCGACCGGCAACGGCGCGACGATGTTGCGCGCGGTTCCCGATGTCAGCCCGCAGCCGATCAGCGTCGGACATATCGAGGAGCGGCCGGCAGCCGCGCCTGCAGCCAAGGCGCAGCCAGCGGTGCCGGTCAATTCGGTCAGCGATATCGCCGACCTCTGTGCGAAGAACAAGGACATCAAGCTGAAGACGCTGGTGCGCGGCTTCGTGCGGCTGGTGCGCATCGAGCCCGGTCGTCTTGATGTCAACGTCCCCGACGATGCGCCGAAGACCCTGCTCGGCGAACTCGCCGTCAAGCTCAAGGAATGGACCGGCATTCACTGGATCGTCAGCTATAGCCGCGAGCCCGGCGAGCCGACGATGATCGAAGCCGAGCAGCGGGCCCAGGAGCAGCGTGTCAGCGACGCGCGCCAGGACCCGGATGTGGCCGCCATTCTCGCCCGCTTTCCGGGCGCCAAGATCACCGACGTGCGTATTCGCGCCGTCGAGGAGGAAGAGGCCGAGAGCGTTGCTCCGGCCACAGCCGAATCTGCCGATGGCGATATCGTCCCTGGCGACGATATCGAATAGTCCGTCGGAACGAACGACCGGACATTTTTTTAAGAACAGGAGACGACGATGCGCGACATCATGGGGATGATGGGCAAGGTCAAGGAAATGCAGGCCAAGATGGAGAAGATGCAGGCGGAAATCGCCGCACTCGAAGTCGATGGCACCTCTGGCGGCGGCCTCGTCACCGTCCGTCTCGATGGCAAGGGCACCCTGAAGAGCCTGAAGATCGACCCGTCGCTGTTTAAGGAAGACGACGTCGAGATCCTCGAAGACCTGATCGTTGCCGCCCACAAGGACGCCAAGGACAAGGCCGAGGCCGTGCAGGCCGAAAAGACCCGCGAACTCACCGCCGGCCTGCCGATCCCGCCCGGCATGAAGCTACCGTTCTGATCGGCCGTTCTTCGCTGCTATGAATCGGGCGGCGGTGCCGGAACGATCGGCTTCGCCGGGCTGGCGCCACGCGGATTGGTGTCCATGCTTGCGGTGATGCGCAGATCGGCTTTCTGTGTGGAGGCCGGCGGTATCGGTCGTTGATCGAGGGCCGCGCCGATTTCAGCGAGCCTCGAGGCGAAATCGTTGAGCGCCGCGCGTTCGGCCTTGGACGACCCCACCAATCCGGTCGGGTCGTGGTTCGTCAGGATCGTTGGATAGTCGGAGGTGCTGTCCGTCGGCGGCGCATAGTAGCGTGCCGAGAGCTTTCGCAGCGATTCCGCCAGCGTCGGCAGCATCGTCAACGCACGCCGCCAACGGTGTTCGTTGAAGTCGAAATCGGCAAGAATCGTCTCACCGGCCTTTCCGCCGAGGGCGCTGAGATAGGCGACCGTTTCGCGATCCATATCCAGATTGAGCCCACCCTCCTTGTCATCGTCGAGCCTGACTTCGACGATCCGCTCGCTGTAACCGTGCAACTGGCTCTGCAGCGTGTCCTGCCAATTGCGCGCCGTGTCGAGGATGGCGCCGACAAGGCCGAACAGCCCGTCGACCGGGTAGATGGGGGCGACCTTGCCTTCGGACGTCTTGCGCGGAAGATTGACGCGGCTTGCCGTTTCCGCGTCATCACCGTGCCGTCGCCGATCGTAGCTGGTCAGCGAGATGCCGAAGGTCGGTCGTCCGGGCAGAAGGCCGTCGAAAAGATGGATCGGAAAGTTGCTGGTGATACCGCCGTCGGAAAACAGACAGCGGATGTGCGCGGCGGGATCGCGTCGTACGCTGCTTTTCAGCGAGTAGTCGTAGCGGTAAAGCGGCACGGCGCGGATCAACCCGGGAAAGCTCAGGCTCATACGGGCGATGATGGCCACGGGCAGCTTGCTTGCCGGCGGAAGCTGGTAGAAATCCTTCGATCCATCGGCGGCGGCGATGTCGCGGGGTTTGCTCTCCTTGAGCAGGTACGCCATGATCGAGGGCGGAAACAATGCCTCGAACTCCGATTTGCGATAGTTATGGACCCGGTCGCCGAATGGCAACTCATAGGGACGGCGCGAGGATAGGTCGGTGGTCACGCTTCTAAGTGTGATGTCATGTGCCTCAAGGTCGCCAATGGTCAACGGCCTGTCCGAACCATCCTGCCGGAGCGGGCCGGCTATCGCCTCTATTCTTTCCGCGATCCAGTTGGTGAAAGCCGGGTTCTTCGTGCCCGGCTGGGTCAGGCCGCTGCATAGACCGAAATCGTTGGCCGGCAGGGACACTGCTACCGCCCGGTAGAATTGATAGAGGATCATCAGGATTGCGCCGATCAAGGCGATAACGATGCCAAGCAGCAGTGTCGCGACGCCGAGGCTGAGCACACCGGCAACAGAGATCAAAATGCCGGGTGCTGCGCCAAGCAGCGCCGGCACGGCAAAGACCCGCAGCGTCTCCAAGGCGCAGGCCCTGGCCCTGCTGCGCTGCGTGCGAACGGCTGCCATGCCGATGCGAAAGAGAGGGGCGGTGTCGGACGAGGGCTGAAAGAAGGTTTTGAGGCTTGCCGCCAGCTCGTCGGGCATGGTGTCGATGAGAGCAAAGCCAGCATTCTTCTCTTCCGCCGTCGCGCCGGTTTGCCGCCGGTACTCTGCGGCCGCCGTCACAACGGCGGCGATTGCGCCGGCCGAAGTTCCGCCAATGTGCATGAAGCGGTAACGGGTCGCCAGCTCAGTGATGGCGCGTGGAAACACCACGCCGGAGGTGATACCGCCCTTCATGATAAGGTCGCACTCTTCGCTGGGCTTGGCGTAGCGGAAAGTCGTGTCGTTCATCGCACCCTCCATCTCCGAAGAACAACATTAGATTGTGTTGATGTTACTGCATAATTCCTTAAATCGGATCCGATTTAAGGATAAAATTATGCAGCAAGTTTAAAGCGTTACAGCGCCGCGCGTCATGTTTGACGCGCGGCGCTGTAGAAGCACGCTATTTCGCGCTGGCGGAAGGCTGGTGCCGTCGGTAAAGCATGGTAGGTTGCCGCCTGCCGAGGAGGATCGCGCATGACTATGACGTCCCTGCTTATGTTTGCCGGCGCATTGCTGGTTGCGGCCGGCTCGCCGGGCCCGAGCGTCGCGGCGCTTGTGGCGCGCGTGCTGTCGAAGGGCGCCAGCGACGTGCTGCCCTTCCTGGTGGCGCTCTGGATTGGCGAGGCCATCTGGCTGTCGTTTGCGGTGGCGGGCCTGGCGGCGATCGCCGAAAGCTTCCATCTGCTGTTCGTTGCCATCAAGTGGCTGGGCGTCGCCTACCTGCTCTATCTCGCCTGGAAAATGTGGATGGCCGAACCGGATCTGCCCGGTGACAGTCTGCCGCCGTTGCGGTCGGCTCCCAAGCTGTTCTTCGCCGGCCTGACCGTGACGCTCGGCAATCCCAAGGTGATGATGTTCTACGTCGCGCTGTTGCCCTCGATCATCGACCTGCGCTCGGTCACCTTGATCGGCTGGATGGAGCTGGTCGCGACCATGCTGGTGGTTCTGGTCGTGGTCGATCTGGGCTGGGTCACCATGGCCGCCAATGCCCGCAAGCTCCTCAAAAGCAAGCGCGCCGTGCGCATCGCCAATCGCGCCAGTGCCGGAACCATTGCCGGGGCGGCCGTCGTCATCGCCACCCGTTGAGTTCTGCTCCCACGCGTCCGTGGGCTGCTGCTCTGTTGAGGGCAGGCACGGCGTCATATTCCGGTTAATCGATTCCGTTTGTCGGCGATATGAGCTAAAAGCGCCGCATGGCAAAGCGAGTCACCGGTCCCGAAATCGAAAAATTGATCCAGCTGCTGGCAAAGGTGCCGGGGCTGGGGCCGCGTTCGGCGCGGCGCGCGGCACTGCATCTGGTCAAGAAGAAGGACCAGCTGCTCGGCCCGCTGGCGGAAGCCATGGGCGAGGCCCATCGCAAGGTGCGCATCTGCTCGTGCTGCGGCAATGTCGATACGATCGACCCCTGCACGGTCTGCGCCGATGAACGCCGCGACCAGTCGGTGATCATCGTCGTCGAGGATGTCGCCGATCTCTGGGCGCTGGAACGCGCTGCGGCGCTGAACGCCGCCTATCACGTGCTTGGCGGCACGCTGTCGCCGCTCGACGGCGTCGGCCCCGACGATCTCAACATCAAGGGGCTGGTGCAACGCGTTGCCAATGGCGGTGTGCGCGAACTGATCATCGCCGTCAATGCCACGGTCGAGGGTCAGACCACCGCACACTACATCACCGACCAGCTCGAGGGCATGGAGGTGAAGATCACCCGGCTTGCCCATGGTGTGCCGGTCGGCGGCGAGCTCGACTATCTCGACGAGGGAACGCTGGCGGCCGCCCTTCGCGCCCGCACCTCGATCTGAGCGGACCTGCCGCTCCACCCGCCTGCGATCCAACCAATAGGGAAGCCGGATGCTGAGATTTCTATCACTGTCGACATTGCTGTTCTGCGTTTTCGCGGGGCTAGCCCAGGCGGCCTCCAAGGCGGATGTCGAGAACCAGTTTCGCCTGTGGCTTGAGCGCGATCTCTGGCCGGAAGCCGAGAAGTCGGGCGTTTCGGCGCGATCGTTCAAGGCCGCATTTGCCGGCGTCAAACTGAACTGGGACCTGCCCGATCTGGCGCCGCCCGGTTTCCCCAAGCCGAAGGAGCAGAAGCAGAGCCAGGCGGAGTTTTCCTCGCCCGGCAGCTACTTCTCCGAAAAGCGCCTGCAGGGACTGGCGGCAACGGGGCGAAGCCTTGCCTCCACCCACGCCGCCACCTTGAAGCGGATCGAGAAGGCCTATGGCGTTCCGGCATCGGTGATCGTTGCGATCTGGGGCCGTGAATCCGGTTTCGGCCGCGCGAAAATTCCCTATCCGGTCGTCGACGTGCTGGCGACAAAGGCCTTCATGTCGACCCGGCCGGACCTGTTCCGGCGCGAACTGATCGCCGCCTTGCACATACTGGAAAGCGGCGACGTCGAGGAGGCGTCGATGCGCGGTTCCTGGGCCGGCGCCATGGGACAGCCGCAGTTCATGCCATCGAGCTTCCTGCAATATGCCGTCGATTTCGACGGCGACGGTCGCCGTGACATCTGGACCTCGGTTCCCGACAGCCTGGCCTCGATCGCCAACTATCTCGTCAAGAAGGGCTGGCAGCGCGGCCGCGACTGGGGCTTCGAGGTGTCGATCCCGGCCGGCGTCTCCTGTTCGCAGGAAGGTCCGGATCTTGCCCGGCCGATGTCCGACTGGGCGGCCAACGGCATCGCCCGCATTTCCGGAAAGGCGTTCCCGTCGCATGAGCTTTCGGCACCCTCGATGATGCTGGTTCCGGCCGGCACGCATGGGCCGGAGTTCATCGTCACGCCGAATTTCTACGTGCTCAAGGAATACAACAACTCCGACCTCTACGCGCTGTTCATCGGCAATCTTGCCGACCGCATCGGCTCCGGTGGCGGCACCTTCCGTGGCACCTGGGGCGATGTCGGCAACATGCTGCGCTCCGATGTGCTGGCGATGCAGAAGGCCCTGGTTGCCAAGGGCTACGATGTCGGCAAGGCCGATGGCCTCGCCGGCTACAAGACACGCCGCTCGCTCGGCGACTGGCAGGCCAAGAATGGCTTGGCGCCGACCTGTTTTCCCGACGCTTCGCTGAAGGCGAAGCTTCGGTAATTTTCCGCCCAGCGGCGCCCCGGGTTTGTCGCCATTCCCGACGGGGCCGCTTGTCTCATGGCATCGGGCGCTATGCGCCCTCGCGGGACGGCGCGTCAATGCATGTCGACGTTCACCTGTCGCTTGTAGCGCTCGTAATGGGTGGGAACGATCGTCTGCCGCTCGATCATGCGGTGCACCCGCGGTGGTGCTGCGCCGCGATGCAGCGCCGTCAGCTTGTCGCCGACCGAGGCGTCGGCCTGCGTGCGGCGCTGGTTATGGCGCACATACTCCACCCAGGTCGGCACATGATAGGTTTCCGTCCAGGTCGTCGGAATTTCCAGATCGCGCATCAGCGCCCAATGGCCGGCGCCGTCGCGGATGCGGATGCGCCGCCGCTCGGCCATGGTCTCGAGGAATTCCGGTATGTCGGCGTCGTCGATCTCGTAATCGATCATGATGACGATCGGACCGCTGCGGGGCTTCAGGTCCAGCTCGAGCGGCGGCTCGTTGAACCGGTTGAGCGGGTCGAGATTGAGCGACTTGAACTCCGGCAAGGGCAGGCGCAGGCCGACGGCCGCACCCGCCAGCATCAGCAGACAGGAGACGGTAAGCGCATTGGTGGCGCCATAGAGATCGGCCGTGGTGCCCCAGAGCCAGCTGCCGCCGGCGATGCCGCCGAAGGTCATGGTCTGGTAGAGCGACAGCGCCCGACCCACGACCCAGCGCGGCGCCGAAAGCTGGACGGTCGTATTGAACAGCGACAGCGCCAGAACCCAGGATGCGCCGGAGACCAAGAGCATGAGACAGCTCAGCCAGGCGTAGGGGCTGAATGCAATGACGAGCGTGCTCAAGGCAAAGCCGCCAAAGGCCAGGCGGACGATCGCCTCGCTCGACATCATTTCGCGCAGTCTTGCGCTGAGCAATGCGCCGCCGATCGCCCCAAGGCCGAAGGCGCCGAGCATCAGGCCGTAGGTGAGCGGACCGCCCTGGACAAGATCGCGCGCCACCAGCGGCAGAAGCGCGAGAATGGCGCTTGCTGACAGGCCGAACAGGAAGCCACGCACCAGTACCTTGCCGATATTGGGCGACATGACGACATAACGCAGGCCCGCCGTGATCGCCCGGCCGAGCGTTTCGCGCGGCAGCGGGCTCATGGTCACCTCGCGCCGCCAGCGCACGAGCGCAAAGAGGATGGCGAAGTAGCTGAGTGAATTGGCGGCGAAGGCCGCCGCCGCACCCGCCGTCGCGACGATCACGCCGCCGATCGCCGGGCCGACGCTGCGGGTGATGTTGAAGCCCATGCTGTTGAGCGCAACTGCCGCCGGCAGGTCGTCGCGCGGAACCATGTCGCCGACCGAGGCCTGCCAGGAGGGATTGTTGAGAGCGGTACCGCAGCCAATCAGGAAGGTGAAGAGCAGAAGCAGCCAGGGCGTGATGATGCCGAGATAGGCGCAGACGGTCAGAAGCACCGACACCGTCAGCATGAAACACTGCGCCACCAGCATGATCCGTCGCCGGTCGAAATTGTCGGCCAGCGCCCCGGAAACCAGCGAGAACATCATGATGGGAAGCGAGGTCGACGCCTGCACCAGCGCGACCATATTGGCCGACGAGGAAATCGAGGTCATCAGCCAGGCGGCGCCGACTGTCTGGATCAGGCCGCCGAAGTTGGATGCGAGGCTCGCGATCCAGATCGTGCGGAAGATGTCGTGCTTGAAGGGGGCCAGTGGCGAGATTCGGGTGGGCACCTCGTCTTCTCTCTCGTGTCTTTTGATTGCGGTATCGAAGCGGTTCGTTGCCTGTTATAAACCTCGAAGGTCGAAGTGCCAGCCGCTGAAACTTGCCGTCGCATCGATTGCCTGCCGCCCGCATCTCTCTGGCGGCTTCGGCCGCCGCCGGTCGAACACCTTGCAATTTGCGGCAACGAGGCGTATATGGGCCTCAAATTCTTGATCGGTAGATGAAGAGTGGGCCCGTCAGGACCCGCTCTTTTTTATTAGCCGGTCCCATGAGGAGACATCGTTTGTCCGATCCGACAACGGCTGAAAATGAATATGAACCCCGCCTGATCACCGAGACCGGGCTCGATCAGCGCATCGCCGACATCATCGAGCCGGTGCTGACGCCGATGGGCTACCGCCTGGTGCGCGTGCGCATGTCCGGCCAGAACGGCTTGACGCTGCAGATCATGGCCGAGCGCAACGACGGCACCATGACCGTCGACGATTGCGAAGCGATCTCGATGGCCATTTCCCCGGTTCTCGATGTGGAAGATCCGGTCGACAAGGCGTATCATCTGGAAGTGTCGTCGCCCGGCATCGACCGCCCGATGGTTCGCAAGTCGGATTTCTTCCGCTGGCAGGGTCACCTGCTGAAATGCGAGACCTCGGTGTTGGTCGAAGGCCGCAAGCGTTTCCGCGGCAAGATCGTGTCGGTGGATGCGGATGGTTTCCAGCTCGAGCGCGATCAGCCGGCCTATGGCGAGGAAGCGACGGTGGTCATTCCTTTCACGACGCTTGCGGAAGCGCGGTTGATCCTGACCGACGACCTGATCCGCGACGCCCTGACAGCCGACAAGAAGGCCAAGGCAGCGCGCGCCGCGAACGAGAATTTTGAAGACGAAGATTCACCTATCGACGAATAAAAGCCGGGCGGTGCTTGAGGCCCCCTGCAACCAGACGGAGACATGAGATGGCAGTCAGTGCTAACCGGCTCGAGCTTCTGCAGATCGCAGATGCAGTGGCACGCGAAAAGGTGATCGACCGCGAGATCGTTCTGGCCGCGATGGCCGATGCGATCCAGAAGGCCGCGCGCTCCCGCTATGGTTCGGAATCGAACATCCGCGCCGACATCAATTCCAAGACCGGCGAAATCCGCCTGCAGCGTCTCCTGGAAGTGGTCGAGAAGGCGGAAGACTATTCCACCCAGATCCCGCTCGAGCTGGCCCGCGACCGCAACCCGGACGCCAAGCTTGGCGACTTCATCGCCGACCCGCTGCCGCCGATGGATTTCGGCCGTATCGCCGCCCAGTCGGCCAAGCAGGTCATCGTGCAGAAGGTTCGCGAAGCCGAGCGTGACCGCCAGTTCGACGAATTCAAGGATCGCGTCGGCGAGATCGTCAACGGCACTGTCAAGCGCGTCGAATACGGCAACGTCATCGTCGACCTCGGCCGTGGCGAAGGCATCATCCGCCGCGACGAGATGATCCCGCGCGAAAACATGCGTTACGGCGACCGCGTCCGCGCCTTCGTCTACGACGTTCGCCGCGAACAGCGCGGCCCGCAGATCTTCCTGTCACGTACGCATCCGCAGTTCATGGTTAAGCTCTTCACCATGGAAGTGCCGGAAATCTACGACGGCATCATCCAGATCAAGTCGGTTGCCCGTGATCCGGGTTCGCGCGCCAAGATCGCCGTGATCTCGAACGATAGCTCGATCGATCCGGTCGGCGCCTGCGTCGGTATGCGCGGTTCGCGCGTTCAGGCCGTCGTCGGCGAACTGCAGGGCGAAAAGATCGATATCATTCCGTGGTCGCAGGACCCGGCCTCGTTCATCGTCAACGCGCTGCAGCCGGCGGAAGTCGCCAAGGTCGTTCTCGACGAAGACGCGGAGCGCATCGAAGTGGTGGTTCCGGACGAGCAGCTGTCGCTCGCCATCGGCCGCCGCGGCCAGAACGTTCGCCTCGCTTCGCAGCTGACCGGCTGGGACATCGACATCCTCACCGAGCAGGAAGAAAGCGAACGTCGCCAGAAGGAATTCAACGAGCGCACCAACCTGTTCATGGACTCGCTCGACGTCGACGAGATGGTCGGCCAGGTTCTGGCTTCCGAAGGCTTCGCGGCCGTCGAGGAGCTGGCCTATGTCGATCTCGACGAAATCGCCTCGATCGACGGCTTCGACGACGAAACGGCCACCGAAATCCAGACCCGCGCCCGCGAGTATCTGGACAGGCTGGAAGCCGAGATGGACGCCAAGCGCAAGGAACTCGGCGTTGCCGACGAACTGCGCACGATCAACGGCTTGACCAGCCCGATGCTGGTCGCGCTCGGCGAAGAAGGCATCAAGACCATCGAGGACTTTGCCGGTTGCGCCGCCGACGACCTGGTCGGCTGGAGCGAACGCAAGGACGGCGAGACCAAGCGCTTCGAGGGTACCTTCTCGAAGTTCGAGGTTTCGCGTGCCGAAGCTGAAGCCATGATCGTTCAGGCCCGCCTTGCTGCCGGCTGGATCACGGAAGACGACCTTGCCGTCGAGCAGGAAGAAGACGAGGCGATCGAGGTTGCCGAAGGCGCGGAACAGGACGCCTGATGGCGACCACCGCATCGACTGACGCTGACGCTCTGCCTTCGGACAAGGGTCCGAAGGACAAGAGCGGCAGCACCCGGACTTGCATCGTCACGCGCGAGAGTGGCTCGCCCGACGATCTGATCCGCTTCGTCGCCGGACCCGACGGCCGCATCGTTCCCGATCTGAAGCGTCAGCTTCCGGGACGCGGCTGCTGGATCAAGGCGGAGCGGGCGCTGGTCGAAAAGGCCATGGCGAAGAAACTTTTCGCCCGGGCCTTGAAGGCCGACGTCAAGGTCGATGCGACGCTCGCCGACGACGTCGACAGGCTGCTCGTCGAGCAGCTTGCCGGCATGATGAACATGGCGCGCAAGGCGGCCCAGTTCATCTCCGGCGCGACGAAGACGGAGCAGGCTGTTCGTGGATTGGCGGCACTCGCCGTCTTCCACGCGAGTGATGCGGCAGCCGACGGCGTCCGCAAGATTGACCAGGCCCGCAAGGCGATGAGCTTTGTGGTTGAAGATGAAACGGAAATACCCGCGTTCCGCCCCTTCACGGCGGCGGAAATGGAGGGCCTTTTGGGAAGTAATGCTTTTATCCATGCCGCAACGCTTGCAGGGCAGGCGGGTGAGGGTGTAGTGAAGCGCGCAATCATGCTCGAAAAGTACCGTGGATCCGTCCCGGTCCGGGCCGAAGGCGGCGCTGGCAAGCCACAGCAATGACCCGCGTCACCGGCAAAGTCCGGCATCGCGTACATTGTTTGAGACAATTTGGAAGACAGGGTCAGGTGATACGCATCCGGCCCTGATCGCTAGGAACGGAACGGAATGACCGACAACAACGACGACAAGACAGGCAGCGCAGCAGGCAAGAAGACGCTGACCCTGAAGCCCTCCGGGGTTTCGCAGGGGACCGTGCGTCAGGACATGGGCCGTGGCCGCACCAAGGCGGTCGTGGTCGAAACCAAGAAACGCCCCTTCCACCGCCCCAAGGATGAGCGTCCGATCACGCCGGTGGCCGCGGCTCCCGCCGCACGGCCGGTCGAACAGCGCCCGGCTCATCCGCAGCCTTCCGGCCGCCCGGCCCCGCAGCCGCAGCAGCACCAGACGCGCCAGGAAGCCAACCAGGCGAACCGTCCGCGCGTCGGCGTCGTTCTGAACCAGCTTTCCGCCGGTGAGATCGACGCGCGCCGCCGTGCTCTGGCCGAAGCGCAGATCCGCGAAGCCGAAGAAGCGGTCATCCGCGCCGAGAATGAAGCACGCCGCAAGCGTGAGGAAGAAGCCCGTCTCCTTCAGGAGAAGGAAGAAGCCGCACGCCGCGCCGCCGAGGAAGCAGCCCGCCCGGCTGTCGAGCCCGAAGCCAAGGCCGAAGAGGTTGTCGAAGAGCGCCCCGTGGCTGCTCGCGCACCTGCAGCCGCTGAGCGTCGCGTCGACAATCGCCCGCAGGCCGGACGGCCCGCTGCCCCGGCAGCAGCCATTCCGACGCCGGCACCGGCCGGTGCTCTGCGCGGCCGCAAGGTTGACAACGAAAAGGATGACGATCGTGGCCCGCGCCCCGGCGCAGGTCCGGTTCGTGGCAAGGTCGTGCGTCCGGAGCCGGCAAAGCCGGTAACGCGCCCGAAGGGTGACGATGGTCGCCGCCAGGGCAAGCTGACGCTGACCACCGCTGCCGACGAGGATGCCGGCCAGCGCGCCCGTTCGCTGTCGGCGATGCGTCGCCGTCAGGAAAAGTTCAAGCGCAGCCAGATGCAGGAGACCCGCGAGAAGATTTCGCGTGAAGTCGTTCTGCCGGAAACCATCACGATTCAGGAACTGTCGCAGCGCATGTCCGAACGCGCCGTCGACGTCATCAAGTACCTGATGAAGGAAGGCCAGATGATGAAGCCCGGCGATCTGATCGACGCCGACCTGGCTGAACTCATCGCCGGCGAATTCGGCCACACCGTGAAGCGTGTTTCCGAGTCCGACGTCGAAGAAGGCATCTTCAACGTGTCCGACATCGAGGAAGAGCTGGTTTCGCGTCCGCCGATCGTCACGATCATGGGTCACGTCGACCACGGCAAGACCTCGTTGCTCGACGCCATCCGTCATGCCAACGTGGTTGCCGGCGAAGCGGGTGGTATCACCCAGCACATCGGCGCCTACCAGGTAGAGCAGAACGGCAACAAGATCACCTTCATCGACACCCCCGGCCACGCGGCGTTCACCGCCATGCGTGCCCGCGGTGCGCAGGCGACCGACATTGCCATTCTGGTGGTGGCGGCCGACGACAGCGTGATGCCGCAGACGATCGAATCCATCAACCACGCCAAGGCGGCTGGTGTTCCGATCATCGTGGCGATCAACAAGATCGACAAGCCGACGGCCAATGCCCAGAAGGTTCGCACCGAACTTCTGCAGCATGAAGTCTTCGTCGAATCCATGGGCGGTGAAGTTCTCGACGTCGAAGTGTCGGCGAAGAACGGCACCAACCTCGACAAGCTCCTCGAAGCGATCCTGCTCCAGGCGGAAATCCTCGACCTCAAGGCCAATCCGAACCGGACGGCCGAGGGTACGGTGGTTGAAGCCGAACTCGACCGTGGTCGCGGCGCCGTCGCAACCGTGCTCGTTCAGAAGGGCACGCTGCGTCCGGGCCAGATCATCGTTGCCGGCGATCAGTGGGGCCGCGTGCGCGCTCTGGTCAACGACAAGGGTGAACACGTCAAGGAAGCGGGTCCGTCGATGCCGGTCGAAGTTCTCGGCCTTTCGGGCACGCCGGCAGCGGGCGACAAGTTCGCCGTCGTCGAAAACGAAAGCCGCGCTCGCGAGATCTCGGAATACCGTCTGCGGCTCGCCCGCGACAAGGCGGTCGCCCGTCAGTCCGGTTCGCGCGGTTCGCTCGAGCAGATGATGACCCAGCTTCAGAGCTCCGGTCTCAAGGAGTTCCCGCTCGTCATCAAGGGCGACGTGCAGGGTTCGATCGAAGCGATCGCCGGTGCGCTGGAGAAGCTCGGAACCGACGAAGTGCGTGCGCGCATCGTCCATTCGGGCGCCGGTGGTATCACCGAGTCGGATATCTCGCTGGCCGAAGCATCGAATGCCGCCATCATCGGCTTCAACGTTCGTGCCAACAACCAGGCCCGTTCGGCAGCCGAGCGTGCAGGCATCGAAATCCGCTACTACAACATCATCTACGATCTGGTGGATGACGTTAAGGCGGCGATGTCCGGTCTGCTTTCGCCCGAGCGTCGTGAAACCTTCCTCGGCAACGCCGAGATCCTGGAGGTGTTCAACATCACCAAGGTCGGCAAGGTCGCGGGTTGCCGCGTCACCGAAGGCAAGGTCGAGCGTGGCGTCGGCGTCCGTCTGGTTCGCGACAACGTCGTTATCCACGAAGGCAAGCTCAAGACGCTCAAGCGCTTCAAGGACGAAGTCTCGGAAGTCAACGTCGGTCAGGAATGCGGTATGGCGTTCGAGAACTACGAAGACATCCGCGCAGGCGACACGATCGAGTGCTTCCGCGTCGAACACATCACGCGGACGCTGTAAGATCCGTCCGATTAGAAATTGTGCGGGCGCCGGGTTATCCTTCGGCGCTCGCATTTTTTTGAGGTATTGACCAATGACCAGAGCCACATCCTCTGCCCCATCCCAGCGCATGCTGCGCATCGGTGAACAGGTGCGCGCCGCGATCACGCAGGTTCTGCAGCGTGGCGAAGTCCGCGATCCCGTCATCGAGAAGACGCTGATCGCGATCTCCGAAGTGCGCATGTCGCCCGACCTGAAGATTGCGACCGCCTATGTGACGCCGCTCGGCGTTCCCAACCATGCGGAAGTCATCGACGCACTGAACCGCAATGCCAAGTACATTCGCGGCCGGCTCGGACCCCAGCTTCGCCAGATGAAGTACATGCCCGACGTTCGTTTCCGCGACGATACGAGCTTCGACAACTACAAGAAGATCGACGCCCTCCTTCGCTCACCCGAGGTGAGCCGCGATCTCGATCCGAATACCGACGACGAAGAATAGAAGAGTTCATGTCCAAACCGCGTAAACCCAAGGGCCGCCCGATTTCCGGCTGGCTGATCCTCGACAAGCCGCTCGATTTCGGCTCGACCGAAGCCGTTTCCAAGATCAAGTGGCTGTTCAAGGCACAGAAGGCCGGCCATGCCGGCACGCTCGATCCGCTGGCTTCCGGCATGCTGCCGATCGCCCTTGGTGACGCGACCAAGACCGTTCCCTATGTCATGGACGGCCGCAAGATCTACGAATTTACCGTCGCCTGGGGCGAAGAACGCTCGACCGACGACCTCGAAGGGCAGGTGACCCATTCCTCGGCCGAACGCCCGACGGAAGAGGCGATCCGCGCCCTGTTGCCGAACTATACCGGCGTCATCAGCCAGGTGCCGCCGCAGTTCTCGGCGATCAAGATCGACGGTGAGCGTGCCTATGATCTCGCCCGCGACGGCGAGACCGTCGATATTCCGGCGCGCGAAGTCGAGGTGTTCCGCTTGACACTGCTCGGTGCCACGCCCAATCTCGCCCAGTTCGAGATCGAATGCGGCAAGGGCACCTATGTCCGCTCGCTCGCCCGCGACATGGGCCGCGATCTCGGCTGTTTCGGACACATCGCTTCGCTGCGGCGCACCTTCGTGGCGCCGTTCGGTGAAGACGACATGGTACCGCTTGCCGATCTGGTCGCGCTGGAAAAGATCGAAAGCGACGAGGAGCGACTGGCGGCGCTTGATGCCTTTGTGATCGAAACCGGCGAAGCGCTGTCCAGCCTGCCGCATATCGCCGTCAACGACGACCAGGCGCACCGGCTGAAGATGGGTAATCCGATTATCCTTCGTGGTCGCGATGCGCCTTTGGCAACGCCCGAAGCCTATGCCACGGCTCGCGGCAAGCTGATCGCCATCGGCGAAATCGCCGAGGGCGAGTTCCGTCCGAAGCGCGTCTTTGCCGTCGGCTGATCTCTTCGGTTCCAGGATTTGCGTTTGCCGCATCGCTGACGCATGATCCCGCCCAAGGGCTTGCTTGCGGCCGTTTCGAAACGATCTCGTTTCCCGGTCGCAGGCGGCGTTCGCCTGCGATCCCTCCGGCCGCTCCGATGACGGCCGCCTCGGCGGTCGTCAGAACTGCGCGTCCTGCTCGATGCGCGGCGCGGTAGTTGAGAGGCGGTGCAGTTGGCGCAGGTTTCGCAAGAGGGAAGGAAGCGTACCGTGGGTCGCGTGGCGGCAGCTCTCGATCTCATTCGCCACCGCCTGACGCGGCCTTTCCGCTTCTACCTGACATCGCTGCTGCTGATCGCGATCGTTCCCGCATTCATCTTTTCACTCGTGGTGCTGAAACGAAGCGTCGACGCGCAGGAGCAGGTCATCACGGCGCTGCTGCAGGCTTCGACCGGCTCGGTGACCCGCATCGTCGAGCGCGATGTCGAGGGCATGCTGACGACGCTGAAGGTGCTGTCGACCGCGCCAGCGATGGAGGGCGGCGACATGGAGGCCTTCTATCGCAGGGCTTCGACGGCGCTCGCCGACACCGACTCCTACCTGATCGTCATCGACCGCAAGCACAATCAGCGCATGAACACGCGGGTGCCCCTCGGCACGCCGCTCGCCAAGGCCTCCGATCCCGCCTCCGTCGAGCGGGCTTTCACCAACAATGGCGCGCCGCTGGTGTCGAACGTGTTCTTTGGCCAGACGGCCGAAAAATGGGTCTTCAACGTTTATTTGCCGGCGAAACTTCCAACCGGTGAGGAATATCTGCTCACCCTGACGCGGAACGCCGAGAGCATGGCAAAGGCCGTGAACCGCGAAACCCTGTCGCCGGGGTGGAATGCCGCTCTGGTCGACGGCAACGGCAAGGTCATCATTTCATCGGATGCCGGGGTCAAGGCGGGTGAACCGTTCTTCCTCGACAAGGTGCCGGCGATCAGCATCGGCGTGCGCAACATTACCGAGAACGGTACCGCCTATCGGGTGGCAACGGAGTTTTCCGTCGTGACCGGCTGGCGGATCATCGCCTGGGCGCCCCGCGCCGCGGTCGATGCGCCGGCCGTCTGGTCGTTTCTGTGGCTGTCGCTCGGCGGCATCATCTTTGCCGGCATTGCCATTGCGGGCTCGCTGGCAATCGCACGGCTGCTGTCGCAAGGGGTCAAGCTCGTTGAACTCGACGCACGCCGCCTCGGCGCCGGCGAGCGCATCGAGCCGCGCCCGCATATGATCGCCGAAGTCGAAACCGTATCCGCCGCACTTGCCAAGGCCGCGGCGTCGCGCACCAAAGCCGAGAGCGAGATCCGCTTCCTCATGCGCGAGGTTGCCCATCGCTCGAAGAATCAGCTGACGGTGATCCAGTCGATGCTGAACCAGTCGGTGCATTCGGCCGAAAGCGTTGCCGACTTCGCGGAATCCTTCCGCAGGCGCATTGCCGGCCTTGCCCGCTCGACCGATCTGATGATCGCCAACGCGGCCCAGGGCGTCGACTTCCGGGAACTCGCGCAGAACCAGTTGCAGCCCTTCACGCCGGATGATCCCAAGCGCGTCGTCCTGTCGGGTCCCGCGTTGCGACTGGACACCCAGATCGCCCAGACGCTCGGCATGGCACTGCATGAGCTGGCGACGAACGCCACAAAATATGGCGCGCTTGCCAATACCACCGGCGTCGTCAAGCTCAGCTGGTCGCTGTCCGACGAGGGCATAGCCATTCGCTGGCGGGAGGAGGGCGCCGACATCTCCACCGCGACGACCCCGAGCCGCAAGGGATTTGGAACTCTGGTGCTGGAACGCATGCTCGGCATGGCGTTGAAAGCCGAGCTTGAACGGATCATCCATCCTGACGGCATCGAGTGGCGGATCAACATCCCCAGGGATGCGAAGGACGGCGACGACGCAGAGCCTTGAGGGTCATACGGGTTCGTTTTTCAAAAGGAGCGGAAATGCAGGTACGGACAGTTCGCATCGGCATTCTCTCAGGCGTGTTGAGCCTGATGGCCGTCGCCCCCGCCGCCGGCGGGGACATCGCCTGTGTCGTCGCAGATCCGACCGGCACGCCGCTCAATGTCCGAACGGAGCCGAATGGCCGGATCGTCATGACTTTGGCCAATGGCAGCAAGGTTCGCCGCGTCGGCGAACGTCGGCATGGGGGCAAGGGCTGGGCGCTTGTTTCGAGCGACGCCGGAGAACTCGGCTGGGTGTTTGCCGCCTATCTCGACTGTGTTCCGATCGACGGCGACCAGCTGAAGTCGGCGCCGATGCGGCCACGACCGTCAGGTAATTGAGAGGCGCCCGGCCATCGCCCCGGGGCCATTTTCATGACCCTTTCCTTTTTGATCCAATTCGGTTATAGGCACGCCAGCAAAAGGCGCATGCCCGTTGCATTCACGGCCGCAGCTGGACGACATCCCGGCTGAAGGCGTCCCTAAATCCTCGAAATCGAAAGGATCATCCGATGTCGATTGCTGCAGAGCGTAAGGCTCAGCTCATCAAGGAATATGCAACCGTTGAAGGCGACACCGGTTCTCCGGAAGTCCAGGTTGCTATCCTGACGGAACGGATCAACAACCTGACCGAACACTTCAAGGGCCACAAGAAGGATAACCATTCCCGCCGTGGTCTTCTCGCGATGGTTTCCAGCCGTCGTTCGCTCCTCGACTATCTGAAGAAGAAAGACGAAGCGCGCTACACCAAGCTGATCGGTGCCCTCGGCATCCGTCGCTAAGCGACTTGCCCGGCGGACCGCTTGCGGTCCGCCGGCTTTTTTTATTATGGGGCGCAGAGCGCTCAGGAAATGAACTCTCCAAAAGCGCACTAGGCGCACACAAGGAGAGGTATCCAGCGGGCCGGATGGGCCGGATCCGCGGATCAACCGATGGCCCGTCATGGGGCAGGATTGCAGGATGCTTCGGCGCCTGCTTGCAGAACCCGCTGCGGGGCAGCCAGGTTTTGCAAAGCGGAAAGCGGCCGGTCTCTTTTGAAGCCTCCCGTTGTCTTGCCCGTGATGCGCCATACCAGGCGGTTTTCCGACCACCCGCGCTGCAACAGCCGCGGAAAGGTCTGCCGCACACGAAGGACAGAACATGTTCGATACCCATAAGGTTGAAATCGAATGGGCTGGGCGTCCGCTCAAGCTCGAAACCGGCAAGGTCGCCCGTCAGGCTGACGGCGCCGTTCTTGCCACTTACGGCGAAACCGTCGTTCTCGCCACCGTCGTTTCGGCCAAGTCGCCGAAGCCGGGCCAGGACTTCTTCCCGCTGACCGTCAACTACCAGGAAAAGACCTACGCTGCCGGCAAGATCCCGGGTGGCTACTTCAAGCGCGAAGGTCGTCCGAGCGAAAACGAAACGCTGGTTTCGCGTCTGATCGACCGCCCGATCCGCCCGCTTTTCCCCGATGGCTACAAGAACGACACCCAGGTCATCGTCACGGTCATGCAGCATGACCTCGAAAACAATCCCGACATCCTGTCGATGGTTGCAGCTTCCGCTGCGCTGACGCTGTCCGGCATCCCGTTCATGGGTCCGATCGGCGGCGCGCGCGTCGGCTACATCAACGGCCAGTACGTTCTCAACCCGCATCTCGACGAGATGGACGAATCGACCCTTGACCTCGTCGTCGCCGGCACGCAGGAAGCCGTGCTGATGGTCGAGTCGGAAGCCAAGGAACTGGGCGAAGACGTCATGCTCGGCGCCGTCGTGTTCGGCCAGAAGGGTTTCCAGCCGGTCATCGACGCCATCATCAAGCTGGCTGAGGTTGCCGCCAAGGAGCCGCGCGAATTCGAACCGGAAGATCATTCCGCGCTTGAAGCCGAAATGCTCGGCATGGCCGAAGCCGAACTGCGCGATGCCTACAAGATCACCGAGAAGGCTGCCCGCTACGCTGCCGTCGATGCCGTCAAGGCAAAGGTGAAGGCACACTTCTTCCCGGAAGGCGCAGAGCCCAAGCACACGGCTGAAGTCATCGGTGCCGTCTTCAAGCACCTCCAGGCCAAGATCGTTCGCTGGAACATCCTCGACACCAAGAGCCGCATCGACGGCCGCGATCTCGAAACCGTTCGCCCGATCGTCTCGGAAGTCGGCCTTCTGCCGCGCACCCACGGTTCGGCGCTCTTCACCCGCGGTGAAACGCAGGCGATCGTCGTTGCCACGCTCGGCACCGGCGAAGACGAACAGTATGTCGACAGCCTGACCGGCATGTACAAAGAACGCTTCATGCTGCACTACAACTTCCCGCCCTTCTCGGTCGGCGAAACCGGCCGCATGGGCTCCCCGGGCCGCCGCGAAATCGGTCACGGCAAGCTCGCCTGGCGCGCTATCCGCCCGATGCTGCCGGAAGCCGAGCAGTTCCCCTACACGCTGCGCGTCGTTTCCGAGATCACCGAATCCAACGGCTCGTCGTCGATGGCGACGGTCTGCGGCACGTCGCTTGCTCTCATGGATGCAGGCGTTCCGTTGGCAAAGCCGGTTGCCGGTATTGCCATGGGCCTGATCAAGGAAGATGAGCGCTTCGCCGTTCTCTCCGACATCCTCGGCGACGAAGACCACCTCGGCGACATGGACTTCAAGGTTGCCGGCACCGACGCCGGCATCACCTCGCTCCAGATGGACATCAAGATCGAGGGCATCACCGAAGAGATCATGGGCATCGCGCTCAACCAGGCCAAGGGTGGCCGTCTCCACATCCTCGGCGAAATGGCGAAGGCCATCTCCGAAAGCCGCGGCCAGCTGGGCGAGTTCGCACCGCGCATCGAAGTCATGAACATCCCGGTCGACAAGATCCGTGAAGTCATCGGCTCCGGCGGCAAGGTGATCCGCGAAATCGTCGAGAAGACCGGCGCCAAGATCAACATCGAAGACGACGGCACCGTGAAGATCGCCTCGTCGTCGGGCAAGGAAATCGAAGCGGCCCGCAAGTGGATCCACTCGATCGTTGCCGAGCCGGAAGTCGGCCAGGTCTACGAAGGCACGGTCGTCAAGACCGCCGACTTCGGCGCCTTCGTCAACTTCTTCGGCGCCCGCGACGGCCTCGTCCATATTTCGCAGCTCGCCTCCGAGCGCGTTGCCAAGACCACCGACGTCGTCAAGGAAGGCGACAAGGTCTGGGTCAAGCTGATGGGCTTCGACGAGCGCGGCAAGGTTCGCCTTTCCATGAAGGTCGTCGACCAGGCGACCGGCAAGGAAGTTGCTGCAGAAAAGAAGGGTGACGGCGAAGCCGCTGAATAAGCGGCCTCTGCCCGAACGCATTCGGGGCGCGGAGCGGATCGCTCCGCGCCCTTTTCTTGTACGAAGATCGACGGAAGAAACCGATGAGCCGAGACGCATTGAAGACCCTGTTCCACCCGTTCGAAACCGGGGTTATCGACCCGCCGGGCGAGGGCGAGCGTGTGCTCTTCCTCGGCGCTGAGGCGGGCTACAGGCTGCCTGAGGGCTTCGGGGCGTCGATCGCTGCCGTCCAGCCGCTAAGGCCGCTCTATCGCGCCCTGGAGGCTATGCGCGCCGACGTGGCGCCTGCGGTCACGGGTGAGGACTATGATGTCGCCCTGATACTGTGCGGCAAGCACAAGGGCGAAAACGAAGACCGTATCGCCGAGGCGCTGAAGCGCACCCGCGATGGCGCGCTCATCGTCGTTGCCGGCGGCAAGGAGGATGGCATCCAGTCGCTGAGAAAGCGCATCGCCAAGTTCGAATGGGATGGCGATCACCTGCCGAAGTATCACGGCGTCGCCTTCTGGTTCACGCGGCCCGACGACGTCACCGACGCCGTGCAGAAGCTTGCCAAGGTGCCGGTTCGCGTCGACGGCCTGTTCGAGGCTTCGCCTGGCATGTTCTCGCACGACCGCATCGATGCCGGCTCTGAACTGCTCGCCTCGCGCCTGCCGCGCGATTTCAACGGCCATGCCGCCGATTTCGGCGCCGGCTGGGGCTATCTCGCGGTCAAGCTTGCCGAAGCGTCGCCCGGCACGAAGGGTATCGACCTCTTCGAGGCCGATCACGATGCGCTTGAGGCGGCCCGCGTCAACATGATGGCGAACGCTCCGCGCATGCCGGCGCGCTTCTACTGGTTCGACCTGACGAGCGAAGACCCGCGCGACAAATACGACCTGATCGTCATGAACCCGCCGTTCCACGAGGGCCATGCCGCCGAACCGGCACTGGGCGTGGCGATCATCAAGGCGGCCCACAAGGCGCTCAAGCAGGGCGGCAAGGTCATGCTGGTCGCCAATCGCGGCCTGCAGTACGAGCAGGTCTTGGCCGAGACCTTCAAGGAATATGGCGAGACGTGCCGCAACGCGCGCTTCAAGGTTCTCTGGGGCAAGCGCTGAGCGCACATCTACTCCCCTGATCAAGTAAAGAGGCCGGGCCAAGCGCTCGGCCTTTTGCATTTCTGCGGGCGGCGGGATCGGCAGCCTACCCTCGAAATGCCGTTGCCATCGGTCGCGAACAGGCACACGATAAGGCATCAGTCGGTATTTCCTATCGGAGGTGCGGTGCTATGCCATTCGGGCCAGGAAGGTCACCTTTGACCGAGGACGTGGCGGAGGTGATCGCCAGGGACATCAAGCAGGCGGAGGGACATAGTGCGACCTCGGAAGTGCCGATGCCGTTTCTGAAAAGCCTCTATCGCTTGCCGCTGATGCCGAATCCCATTCGAAAGACGCACGCCTGCTTGATGTTCGGCGTGGCCGCCGCCGGCCTTGTTGCCGTCCTGCTGCTGTCGGGATTGCTGACGGTCTGACGAAGACCCATGAAAAAAGCCCATGGACCGGATGACCCATGGGCTTTGATGATTGCCGTGGCCGGTGGGTACTATTCGGCGTCGGCGGTCCTGAGCGCGTCAAGTGCCGGCATGGAGGTGATGTTGTAGCCGGAGTCCACATAGTGGATTTCGCCGGTGACGCCGCGCGACAGCTCGGAAAGCAGGTAGAGCGCCGAGTTACCGACATCGTCGATGGTGACGGTGCGTCGAAGCGGCGAATTCTTCTGCTGCCAGGAGAGCATGGCCCGGGCATCGGAAATGCCGGCGCCTGCAAGCGTGCGGATCGGGCCGGCGGAAATCGCGTTGACGCGGATGCCGCGCACGCCGTAGTCGGCCGCAAGGTAGCGCACGGAGGCTTCCAGCGCCGCCTTGGCAACGCCCATGACGTTGTAGTTCGGCATGACCCGAACGGAACCGCCATAGGTCAAGGTCAGCATCGAGCCGCCGTCGTTCATCAGTTCGGCCGCGCGCCTGGCGATCTCGGTGAAGGAGAAGCAGGAGATCACCATGGTGCGGCTGAAGTTGTCGCGGCTGGTGTCTGCGTAGAGGCCCTTCAGCTCGTTCTTGTCGGAGAAGCCGATGGCATGGACGATGAAGTCGAGCTTGCCCCAGCGCTCCTTGATCGCCGAGATGACCGCATCGACAGAGGCGATGTCCTCGACGTCGCAAGGCAGCAGGAAGTCGGAGCCGACTTCGGCTGCCAGCGGCTTCACGCGCTTGCCGAGCGCTTCACCCTGGTAGGTGAAGGCAAGTTCCGCGCCCTGCGCTGCCAAGGCCTTGGAGATGCCCCAGGCAATGGAGTGGTTGTTGGCCACACCCATGATGAGGCCACGCTTTCCGTTCATCAGTCCCGTCATCGTGTTATCCGTTGTAGCGCTGGAAGACGAGCGTCGCGTTGGTGCCGCCGAAGCCGAACGAGTTGGACAGAACCGTATCGATCTTGGCGTTGTCGATGCGCTTGCGCACGATCGGCACACCGTCAAATTCCGGGTCGAGTTCGCTGATATGGGCGCTCTCGCCAATGAAGCCACCCTGCATCATCAGGAGACCGTAGATCGATTCCTGGACGCCGGCAGCGCCGAGCGAGTGGCCGGTGAGCGACTTCGTCGACTGGATGTGCGGGATCTTGGAGCCGAACACTTCGCGGATGGCGCCGATTTCCTTGCTGTCGCCGACCGGGGTCGAAGTGCCGTGCGTGTTGATGTAGTCGACGTCGCCCTTCACGCTCGACAGCGCCTGGCGCATGCAGCGGATCGCGCCTTCGCCTGATGGGGCGACCATGTCGTAGCCATCGGACGTTGCGCCGTAGCCGACGATTTCGGCGTAGATCTTGGCGCCGCGCGCCTTGGCATGTTCCAGCTCTTCGAGCACCAGTACGCCGGCGCCGCCGGCAATGACGAAGCCGTCGCGGCTGACGTCATAGGCGCGCGAGGCGGTCGACGGCGTGTCGTTGTACTTGGAGGACATCGCGCCCATGGCGTCGAACAGGTTGGACATCGTCCAGTCCAGGTCCTCGTGGCCGCCGGCGAACATCACGTCCTGCTTGCCCCACTGGATCATCTCCGCGGCATTGCCGATGCAATGGGCAGACGTCGAGCAGGCCGACGAGATCGAGTAGTTGACGCCGTGGATCTGGAACCAGGTCGCAAGCGTGGCCGACGCCGTCGACGACATCGCCTTCGGCACGGCAAACGGGCCGATGCGCTTGGGGCTCACGTTCTTGCGGGTAACATCCGCCGCCTCGACGATGGTGCGGGTGGACGGACCGCCCGAGCCCATGATGATGCCGGTGCGCTCGTTGCGGGAAATGACCGCTTCCTCGAGACCGGAATCGGCGATCGCCTGCTTCATCGCCACGTGGTTCCAGGCGCCGCCCTGCGACAGGAAGCGCATGGCGCGCCGGTCGACGAGATCGGTCGGATCGAGCGTCGGTGCGCCCCAGACCTGGCACTTGAAGCCGTTTTCGGCGAAATCGGGAGAAAATGTGATGCCCGATTTGGCGTCGCGCAGCGATGCCGTGACTTCGTCGGCATTGTTCCCGATCGAGGAAACGATCCCGAGGCCCGTGACAACAACCCGTCTCATGGTAATGACCTTTTCTTTATCTCATTCGGTGCGGGAGTACCCGCGGCTTAGTCGGTCTTTTCTTTCGACAGACCGACACGCAGGTCGGTTGCCTGGTAGATGGTTTCGCCGTCCGCCTTCAGCCAGCCGTCGGCAGTGCCGAGGACGAGGCGGCCGCGCATCACCCGCTTGAAGTCGATTCCGTATTCGAGCAGCTTGGTATGGGGGCGAACCATGCCCTTGAACTTCACTTCGCCGGTCGACAGAGCCATGCCGCGGCCCGGTTCGCCGAGCCAGCCGAGGAAGAAGCCCGTCAATTGCCACATGCCGTCGAGACCGAGGCAGCCGGGCATGATCGGGTTGCCCTGGAAATGGCAGGGGAAGTACCAGTCGTCCGGACTGACGTCATATTCAGCGCGAATGAAGCCCTTGTCGTAGGCGCCGCCGGTTTCGGAGATTTCCGTGATGCGATGGACCATGAGCATCGGCGGCAGCGGCAGCTGGGCGTTGCCGGGGCCAAACAGTTCGCCTCGGCCGCAGGTCAGGATTTCCTCATAGCTGAAGCTCGATTGTCTGGTCGTCATCAATGGTTGTTTCCCCGAGTAACATAAAGTGTTGTCAGACCTGCTTTAGAGCAAGTTCGCTGTGAAATGAAGCGTGCCGATGGCCGTTTTCGATGTTTCCGACGTCGGCGTCGCCCATTCTGATGGCGATATCGTTCCGCCGTCGCTTACAGGATCAATGTGGGTCCGACCAGAGTTAAATACCAGCCTTCCCCGAAATAGGCCGGTTTTTCAGGCATTCCAAGTGTGTCGCACCTTAGAATCTATTGAAAGAGCAGCGCGCAAAAGTTATATCGCAACGGAAGTATTGTAAATTTTATGGGATCCATGGAACGCTCCTTGATGACGAAAGCAACCGAAGTGAGTTCGGAAGAGAGATTGCGCAGCTCGGGTCTGCGCCCGACGCGTCAGCGTGTCGCCCTTGCCGATCTGATCTTCGCCAAGGGCGACCGTCACCTGACTGTTGAAGAACTGCATGAAGAGGCGGTCGTCGCCGGAGTGCCGGTTTCACTGGCAACCGTCTACAACACACTGCATCAGTTCACCGAGGCCGGCATGATCCGCGTGCTCGCGGTGGAGAGCGCCAAGACCTATTTCGACACCAACGTGTCCGACCATCACCATTTCTTCGTCGAAGGCCAGAACGAGGTCCTCGATATCCCGGTGAGCAATATCGAGATCGGCAATCTGCCGGAGCCGCCTGAAGGCATGGAGATTGCCCATGTCGACGTGGTCATTCGTCTTCGCCGCAAGCGCGAGCGGTCGTAACAACCTGTTCCTACATCACATCGTCGGGGTCGCGGCCGGGGCTTGCCTTGCCGATCGGCAGCGTCCAGCCGTATTTGAGCGCGCCGGCGCGTACGGTGAAGGCTGAGATCACGCCGAGCGTCGAGGTCGCCGCCAGCGGCAGTCCGATCATCGTCGCGACGACGAAGACGCCGGAGCCGACGAGAGCAGCCGTCACATAGACTTCCGGACGCAGCAGCACCGAAGGCTCTCCCGCCAGGAGGTCGCGCAGGACGCCGCCGAAGGTTGCCGTCAGCATGCCGGTGACGAGGGCGACCCCCGGCGAGCCTGTTGCCGCCAGCCCCTTGGCCGCGCCCATGACGCAATAGGCCGACAGGCCGATCGCATCGAGCCAGACCAGCACCCGGTAACGTGAACCGAACAGGTGCGCCGTGAAGAACAGGATGACGGCCACCGAGGCGCAGACCAGAAGATAGTTCGGGTTGAGCACCCAGAACACCGGCGTTGCACCAAGGACGACGTCGCGCATCGTTCCGCCGCCGATGCCGGTGACCGAGGCAAGGAACAGGTAGCCGATGATATCGAGCTGCTTGCGCGAAGCCGAGAGCGCACCTGTCGCTGCGAAAACGGCGACGCCAGCGTAATCGAGGATTTCCAGGATCGTCATGGCCGCTCCGTTGAAAGGCGTATCGCTGTTGTCGGTCGCATTGCAAGCTGGAGCATCCGGGCCTGCCGCGTCAACGGGGTGAGGCGCTGGGAAGCAGGCTGTCGGTGCGACCGCCGAAGTAATAGGCGGTGAGGCCGATCCATTCGCGCACTGCCGTCGTCGTCAGCTGGGCATTGAGCGAGGGCTGGGTAAAGTCGAAGCTGGGCGTGACCGTGCCGCTGGTGCGGTAGTCCGTCGGCCAGGGAGTGACCTCCAGGCCGAGCTCGTGGAAAAGCCCGACCGAACGCGGCATATGGAAGGCCGAGGTGACCAGTGCGCAGTTTGAAAGCCCGTTTGCGGCCAGCAGCGCCTTAGTGTTGCGGGCATTCTCGAAGGTTGTTCTCGATTGCTCCTCGCGGATCAGCCGCTCGGGGCCGATGCCGAAGGCGGCAAAGAAGGCTTCCGACGCCTTGGCGTCGCCCTCATAGGCGCCGCTGAACGAACCGTCGCCGCCGGAAACCAGGATGCGCACTTCAGGGTAGCGCTTCGCCAGCATGGCCGTCTCGATGAAGCGGTCGGCCGCCTGGTTGAACTCGATGCCGCCGCGGCTCGCCATCACCTCGTTCTCGAAGGCGCCGCCGAGCACGATGATGCAGGAGAGGGTTGCGGGCGGCGCGGTCGGCCGCGGGAAGCGATCCTCGAGCATCTGCAGGAAATAGGATCCTGATGTCGTGAACAGGCTGACGAAGAGCACCAGCGCGCCGAGCAGGCCGAAGGCGACGCCGGTGCGCCGGAGGCCGACCGCCGTCAATAGCAGCCCTGCAAGGGCGGCGAAGAACGCCAGGGAAAGGGGCTGCGCGACGAGCCAGAAGATCTTGGAAAGCAGAAACATCAGGCCGGTGTTCTTCGCTACGATCCCTTAATATTTCGCAAAGACGTGGCTCGGGCGTCTAAAGCCACGCCGTTGGTCAGGCGGTCACGCCGCCGGACATCGGTTTCGCCTTGCCGGCGCGGAGATAGCCGATGCCGAAGGCAATGAGCGCGCCGACCGCGATGATCGCCAACGACAACAGCGGCCGATAGGCAAACCAGGCGGTGGCGATGACCACGGGGCCGATGATGAGCGTCAGGATCGCCGCGATGATGCCGGTGCCGAATGCGACCACCGAACCCAGCACCGGAATGACGTCGGCAATGATGGAAATGAGCGACAGCATCAGCGTGAAGCCGATGAACAGGCCGATCAGTCCGCCCACCCGAACCAGCCAGGTGATCAGCGTGTTCTGGCTCTGGGCAGCGTCGAACATTTCGGCAGCAGTGCCCAGGCCAGCCGAGCTCAGGAACAGGTCGCGGCCGTTCGTCGTACGGTAGGGGGCAAGGCTGCCGCCCTTCTGCGCTGCGACGAAGCTTGCCGTTTCCGTGTCTTCGCGGGTAAAGCCGATGCGCAGATCGCCGACCTCAGGGTTCTGGCGATCGGCGGAGACGAAGATCGTCTGGCCGTCGGTCTTGACGGGGTGATCGGTGCCGAGCGCCTCGGCGAGGCGTTGCAGGTCGGCATCCGCCATCGGCACCGGACTGTCGCTGCCAAGATCGGCAACGACCCTGCCGTCGACGGAAAGCGCGCCGAGCATCGCCCGATCGACGGTGAAGCGCTCGCTGGAGATCGGCATCTCCGGGTTCTGATGCCCGTTGCCGTCGCGGAAATCGGCCGAATCGGCGCGATCGCTGCGCCACTCCTTGGCGTAGGAATAGGTGGTGACCGTTTCCTCGCCGCCGCCGAGCGTCTTGCGTGTCTCGCTCTTCTTTTCCTCGACCCATTGGTACATCTCGACCGAACGGCGCAGGCCGGCAGCGCCTTTCGCGGAGATCCCGAGCAGGCTATCGGCCGGTGTGCCGACAGGCTCGACCCGACCGGCGATGTGAACCAGCTTGCCCTCGTTGCCAGCCTCGACTGCACCGCTGTCGATGTCGATCACAGCGCCGGCGCCCTCGACCAGAGCGCGATAGGTCTTGACCGAGCGGCCCTCGTTCCAGGCAAGCAGCCAGATCATGCCGAAGACCAGCAGCAGCCCGATGAAGATGCCGATGACACCGTTCTTGAGGCGTGCAAACCACGACGTTCTGGTCGTTTCGGTAAAACTCATCTGATCCCTCGGCACGTGCTTCGATCCGGCTTCGCAAGCGAACCGTTCGATTTTCCCGTTGGTAACAGAAAAAAAGCGGAAAGGAATATACCGTGAAGAGTTTCGGGCGCCGGCAGGCGTACGAAAGTCCCCGAGGAAGGAACCCGCGGGCCACAGTCGAAGGCTATGGAGATTTCGCTCTACGGCTGATTGGTGCGGTGGCGCGAGC
>NZ_MBST01000013.1:0-152454 GCF_001695865.1 Ensifer sp. LC384 | reverse complement strand
TTCGAAGCCATAAAGACAAGCGCAGCATCAAGCTCAGACGAAACAAAGCCGGCCGAAACCCTCAATACATGGCCGAAATCATCGCAGCTTGACCGTTAACCTGGATTCAGGGCCGTGCTGCGGCCACAAGCGCACGCGCGCCCGATTCGGTTGATTGAAGATCCGGCTATGTTTGCGAGGCTTCTTCGTCGGCGCCACACTTGCGTTGCGACTCAAAAAACAGGGACTGGCTCGCCGTTCCATCCGACCATGATGTGCCTCGGTGAGCCGCAAGAACGGTTGTGATAAATCTATGTATTAGTATAATATAACGTAGAGGTTGCTTACTTGCGTTGCGCCTGATGAGGGGCGGACGAAAGCATCCGGAGGCGTCTGCGGCGGCCGGAAAAGGGGAGGGCATCCTCACGATCTTTTGAAGCCTGCGACTGAAAAACGGCCGGTCCGATTCCCATATAAAAAGAGCCGTACGGCTGATGGAAAGGAGGCGCCCGATGTATCGTTACATGATGAAAGAGCTGCTGGTGATCGTTGCCGGGCTTTCCGTCTGCGCTTTCGTGATCCTGTTCTTCCTCGCGAGCGCTGCGCACGGCGTGTAACCGGGACCCGCAAACCGAACGCCCGTGGCGCCTGCCGCCACCGAGCGCCTGCCTGTCATCCTGACGAAGACCGGCCGAGCAGATCGAGCGTCCGCCGATCCTCTTCCCCCGCGAAATAAAGATCGAGCGCTTGCCCAAAGACGTTGCCCGCGGCTGACGCCTTCGAAAACAGTGTCATCGACGAGCGGAACTTCATATCATCAGGGCTTGCGAAGATTTCGTGTGCCGAACGCCCCGTAATCCCGTTGACGGTCTCGGTGCAGTCGATGAGCCTTGGCCCGAGGATTGGATGGGCGAGGTAGGCCCTGGTTTCGGCGAGCCCGGAAACGGCGAAGCGCTCGGCCATTGGCGAATGCCCGAGCCCCGCAAGCTGGGGGAAGACGAACCACATCCAGTGGGTCTCCTTGCGGCCGCGTCGCAACTCGTCGAGCGCCGCCGCATAGACGCGCTCCTGAGCGTCGACAAATCGTTGCAGCATGAAAGGGTCGGCCATGGTCCCTTCTCCCGCCCTGGCGCGTCTGTGTGCCCGCCAGGGCCGTGTCAGCCACCGTCGGTCAGGCCGGTCGGCAGCGGCGATGCATTCTACCAGCGGTGATGAACATGAACCTTGACCAGCCGCTCGTAAAGCGCGGCGATGGCGGCCCTGGTTTCTTCGTCGATGGCGGACAGCGCGCTGGCAGCCGCATTGGATTGCGCCTGCGCCTCGTTGCGGGCGCCGGGGATGACGACGGAGACGGCTTCCTGCTCCAGGATCCAGCGCAGCGCGAACTGCGCCATCGGCACGCCTACGGGCACCAGCGGGCGAAGCTGCTCGACGGCTTCCAGCGCCGCCTCGAACGGCACGCCTGCGAAGGTCTCGCCGACGTCGAAGGCTTCGCCATGGCGGTTGAAGTTGCGATGGTCGTCGGCGGCAAACGCCGTGTCGGGGGTGATCTTGCCCGATAGCAGCCCGGAGGCGAGCGGTACGCGGACGATGACGCCGACATGCTTCTTTTTCGCTTCGGCGAAGAAGAGGTCCTGCGGGCGCTGGCGGAAGATATTGTAGATGATCTGGACGGTGGCGACGCCCGGATATTCGATCGCTTTCAGCGCTTCCTCGACCTTCTCGACCGAGACGCCGTAATGGCGGATCTTGCCCTTGGTGACGAACTGGTCGAGCGCGCCGAACAGGTCCGGGCGGTAATAGACTTCGGTCGGCGGGCAGTGAAGCTGCACGAGATCCAGCGTTTCGACGCCAAGATTGCCGAGGCTGCGATCGATGAAGGCCTCGATATTGGCGCCGGTATAACCTTCGGTGACGTGCGGGTTCAGCCTGCGTCCGGCCTTGGTGGCGACGAACGGCTTTTCGCCGCCGCGCTCCTTCAGGACGGCGGCGATGATCTTTTCGGACCGGCCGTCGCCATAGACGTCGGCGGTGTCGACGAAGGTGACGCCGCTGTCGAGTGCTGCATTCAGCGCGCGCTTGCCGTCCGTTTCGCTGACGTCGCCCCAGGATCCGCCAATCTGCCACGCGCCGAAGCCGACCTCGGAAATCGTCGCGCCCGTCTTGCCCAGAATTCTCGTTTTCATGCTGATCATCTCCCTGGCGTCGATATTGTTGTCGGTTATTCAGTTTGTCGGTCGTTTTTATGATGATTTGACCTGCAAAGGGAAGTCGTCAGTCTTCGGTAGAAATGACCGCGCGCCCGCGACTGAGATCGGTGACCATGGCAAAAATGCCGTCCGCCTCGTCCTTGCGCATGTCGACGGTCATCACCGGCCCCTTGTCGGTGAAGGTTTCACCGGCGATCGTCACGTCACGGGCCAGAAGACGGGCCTTGATCAGCGCCAGATCGGCAAAGTCGCAGGCAATGGTGGCGTGCACCGTCTCGATCATTTCGATCTTCTCGGCCGCGCGCAGGCAGAGCGCCGCGGTGCCGCCATAGGCGCGCATCAGGCCACCACTGCCAAGCAGGATGCCACCGAACCAGCGCGTGACCACGACGACGACGCGATCGAGCGATTGCCCGTCGATCGCAGCAAGGATCGGTTTGCCCGCAGTGCCGCTCGGCTCGCCGTCATCGTTGAAGCGATAGGCCTGGCCGATGCGCCAGGCCCAGCAGTTGTGGTTGGCCGCCGGGTCCGAATGGGCGGTGAGGAAGGCCCTCGCCGCCTGCTCGTCGGGCACGGGCGCGCAGATTGCCAGAAACCGGCTCTTCTTGACGTCCTGTGTTGCCGTTTCGATGTGCTTGAGGGTGAACATCCGCTGCTTCCGTTTGTTCAACGCTGATAGCGGATTGGGCGGATTGGCGCCATCCCAGGTTATTCAACCCTCATCACTGTGCCTGTCACAGGAATCCAGTCACGGTGCGTCCGCGCCGTGGGAGACTTATTTTTGCGTTTCTCTGGGACAGTTCTTTCGCGCCACAGACGCGGCGCGGCTTGATCCCTGGGACAAGCACAGGGATCAAGCACCTAGATCGTTTCCCTCTCCCCGCGTGCGGGGAGAGGTGTCGTCAATGTTAGCCTTACGGCGATCAGCCGATCGCCATCAGGCTGGCATTGCCGCCGGCGGCGGCCGTGTTGATCGAGGTGGACACCTCTTCCAGCAGCCAGTTGAGGCAATAGGCGTCCGGGTTGCGGCCGATCTCGCCGGTCGAGGCGGCCTGGACCAGAACCAGCGGCCCCGGCAAGCCGGCGATCACCTTGCTGACCTCGCGGACGCGCTCGCCTTCGCCTTCGACCAGCGCGCCGGCAAACGGACCGTCGGCCGACCAATTCTTCGACCAGGACAGGCGGGCAGAAACGCTGGCCGGCAGATGCTTCAGCGAGGACTGCAGGCCCGATGCCGCGTCGATGACGACGGCGTTGCCGGTCGCAAGTGCTGCGCCGAGCTGGTGGTAGAGGCCGGTTTCGGTCGCGGGCACCAGGAGCACGCGGCCGCGCGGATGCAGGGCGTAGAGATTGCGCTCGCCAACCGGGCCCGGAAGCTCGGAGATGAGGCCGAGTGCCGAATTGCTGCCGGCGGTGCGGGCCGCTTCGGCTTCCGTCCTGGCACCCTTGCCGTCGAGCCATTTGGCGAAATCGAGCAGTGCCGGATCGGTGTGCACGGAGCTGTGCTGCGGCGGCACCGGGGCGGTGACAACGAGACGGCCGAGATAGAGGGGACCGCCGGCCTTCGGGCCGGTGCCCGAAAGGCCGCGGCCGCCGAAGGGCTGCACGCCGACGACGGCGCCGATGACGTTGCGGTTGACGTAGAGGTTGCCCGCCTTCACCCGTGCGGTGACATGGGCAATCGTTTCGTCGAGGCGGGTGTGCAGGCCGAAGGTCAGGCCGTAGCCCGTCGCGTTGATATCGTCGATCAAAAGATCAAGGTCGTCGCGGCGGTAGCGGATGACGTGCAGCACGGGGCCGAAGACCTCACGCTTGAGATCGGCGAGCTTTTCGAGTTCGACGATCGTCGGCGGTACGAAGGTGCCGAGTTCGGTTTCAGATGCGAGGCCGATCTGCTCCACCTTGCGGCCCATGCCGCGCATGGTTTCGATATGCTTCTCGATGATCCCTTGGGCTTCCGCGGTGATAACCGGACCGACATCGACCGAAAGCCGGTCGGTACGGCCGATCTTCAGCTCGTGCAGTGCGCCCTTGAGCATGGCGAGAATACGGTCGGCGACATCTTCCTGCAGGCACAGCACGCGCAGCGCCGAGCAGCGCTGGCCGGCGCTGTCGAAGGCCGAGGCGATCACGTCGCCGACGACCTGTTCGGCGAGCGCCGAGCTGTCGACGATCATGGCGTTCTGGCCACCCGTTTCGGCGATCAGCGGGATCGGCCGGCCGGACGGCGACAGCCGGTCGGCAAGCTGCGCCTGGATGAGGCGTGCGACCTCGGTCGAACCGGTGAACATGACACCGGCGATTTCGGGGGCGGCAACCAGTGCCGCGCCGATGCGGCCGTCACCGGGCAGGAACTGCAGCGCGTCGGCGGGGATGCCGGCTTCGTGCAGGATGCGCACGCCTTCGGCGGCGATCAGCGGGGTTTCCTCAGCCGGCTTTGCCAGCACCGGGTTGCCGGCGACCAGCGCCGCGGCAATCTGGCCGGCGAAGATTGCTAAGGGGAAGTTCCACGGGCTGATGCAGACGATCGGCCCGAGCGCCTTGTGGGCAGGGCCAAGGGTGCGGCGGGTCTGTTCGGCATAGTAACGCAGGAAGTCGATCGCTTCGCGCACTTCGGCGATGGCGTTCGGCAGCGACTTGCCGGCTTCACGCACGATCAGGCCGAGCAGCGTCGGCATGCGGGCCTGCATGATGTCGGCGGCACGCACCAGGGATGCGGCACGCTCTGCCGGTGAAACCGCCGACCAGCTCGACGCCGCCTTCGAGGCAAGGCTTGCCGCCTGGCGGGCGTCCGCTTCCGATGCCTCGGTGACAGTGCCGACGATATCGCGGTGGTCGCCGGGGTTGACGACGGGGCGGGACTCGCCTGCTGCCGGACCGGTTGCCAGCTGCGGAACCGCGCGCCAGTTGACGGCAGCACTTGCCTTGAGCGCCTCGGTCAGCGATGCGAGCGAGCTCTCGTTGGAAAGGTCGAGGCCGGCGGAGTTCGGACGTGCATCGCCGAAGAGGCCGACCGGCAGGGCGATCTGCGCATGCGGCGCGCCGATGACGGGCATGGCGCGCACGATGTCGACGGGATCGGCGACCAGCTCGTCGATCGAGACCTTGGGGTCGGCGATGCGGTTGACGAAGGAGGAGTTGGCGCCGTTTTCGAGCAGGCGGCGAACCAGATAGGCAAGCAGCGTCTCGTGGGTGCCGACCGGCGCATAGATGCGGCACGGCCGGTCGAGATTGGCCTTGCCGACGACCTCGTCATAGAGCGGCTCGCCCATGCCGTGCAGGCATTGGAACTCGTACTTGCCGACCTGGAAGTCCTTGCCGGCCAGTTCGTAGATGGTGGCGAGCGTCTGGGCGTTGTGGGTGGCAAACTGCGGGAAGATCACGTCCGTTGCCGCCAGCAGCTTGCGGGCGCAGGCGATGTAGGAGACGTCGGTGTAGATCTTGCGGGTGTAGACCGGGAAGTCTTCGAGGCCATCGAGTTGGGCGCGCTTGATCTCGGCGTCCCAATAGGCGCCCTTGACGAGACGAACCATGACGCGGCGGCCGGAGCGACGGGCGAGGTCGATGATGAAGTCGAGCACGAAGGGGCAACGCTTGCCATAGGCCTGGACCACGAAGCCCATGCCGTCCCAGCCCGAGAGGTCCTTATCGAGGCAAAGCTCTTCGAGCAGATCGAGCGAGAGTTCCAGCCGGTCGGCTTCCTCGGCATCGATGTTGAGGCCGATGTCGTATTTCTTGGCGATGACGGCGAGTGCCTTCACCTTCGGCAGAAGCTCGTCCATGACGCGGGCCGACTGCGCGCGCACGTAGCGCGGATGCAGCGCCGAAAGCTTGATCGAGATGCCGGGACCTTCATAGATGCCGCGTCCGGCCGATGCCTTGCCGATGGCATGGATCGCCGTCTCGTAATCCTGGTAGTAGCGCTCGGCGTCGGCGGCCGTGGTCGCGGCTTCGCCCAGCATGTCGTAGGAGTAGCGGAAGCCCTTCTGCTCGAGCGCGCGCGAGCGGCGCAGCGCCTCGTCGATGGTTTCGCCGGTGACGAACTGCTCGCCCATCATCCGCATCGCCATGTCGACGCCACGGCGGATCACCGGTTCGCCGCAGCGGGCGATCAGGCGCGTCAGCGCGGCCGAAAGGCTGCGGTCGTTGACGGTGGACGTCAGCTTGCCGGTAACGACCAGACCCCAGGTCGCGGCGTTGACGAACAGCGAGCGGCCGCCGCCCAGATGCGACTTCCAGTCCCCGTCGGCGATCTTGTCGCGGATCAGCGCGTCGCGCGTCGCCGTGTCGGGAATGCGCAGCAGCGCTTCGGCCAGGCACATCAGCGCCACGCCTTCCTGGCTCGACAGCGAATATTCGTGCACCAGCCCTTCGACGCCGGAACCCTTGTGTTTTGCGCGCAGGGCTTCGATCAGTTTGCGGGCGGTCCTGGCCGCTGCCTTCTGCGTCTCGGCCGGCAGCGTTGCGGCTTCGACGAGCGACGGCAGGGCTTCGGTCTCGGGCCGGCGGTAGGCGGCGGTGATCGCCTGGCGCAGCGTGCTCTGCGCGCGGATCGGCGGTGCGAAGTCGGCAAAGGGTGCCGGGGCCGCATCGGCCTTTGGGCTGGATTTTTGAAGCTGGGTCTGGCTCATCGAACGCGGTCCTCCGGAAGGCGGTGACAAGGCGCAATGCGCCTCTGATTTCATGGGCAGAAAATACGCGTCGTGCCGCCGAACATCCATCCGGCAAATTCCGTCATTCTCGGAATGTTTCACTACCGCGGCGCCGCCAAACCGATGGGGATGCGGAAGGTAAGCTTGAGTGCCGGATGATCCTAAGTTCTACGCGGCCTGCCCGAAGTGCCGTTCGCGCGCCATCAGACACTCGTCGTCACCGGGCATGCAGGTGCGACAGACGATCGGCCTGACCGCGTAGATCTTGCACGAGACATGCACGCCGAGCTTGCCGCCAAGGGCTGTGCAACGGTTCTCCTCGCAGCGCATGCCGCCGAGATCCGCGGCGACATACTCCGCCGGTATCAGATCGAGCTCCTCGTCCGTCTCCATCGAGAATCGCGGCCAGTCGGAGGAGTAGGCGCAACAGGCGCCGCAGCTCTGACAGTCGAGGATTTCATCGGTGGCGGTGGCTTGGGTCATGGGCCAACTTAGCATGAAGGGCAGCCGGCCGAAATGCCCTGTCATGCCACGGCGGCATCTCTGCGGGCGATTTCGTAGTCCTCGGTATGAACGAGGACGCCATCCATCGTCACCACGGCAATGCCGTAGGCGGCGGGTTCGTCGACCGAAAGCGAGGCATCCGGCGCATCGAACGGCATCGGCTGCTGGTGCACCGGGCTCTTGAAGACGGAGAAGGGTATGCCGCGGCTCGAGCCACTGATCGTTCTGTGGACGTGGCCGGCGAAGATATGGCGCACATTGCCGTGTTTCTTCACCAGCGCATAGAACTCGACTTCGTTGACCAGGCGGATCATGTCCATGCCGGTGAAGCCGGTCGCGTGCGGCGGATGATGCATGAAGATGAGCACTGGCTTGTCGCCGGCGTCGGCCAACTGACGATCGAGCCAGGCGAGGCGTTTCTGGCACAGAAGGCCGGCATGGCTGTTGGGGTAGTCGTAGGGCGGCGCAAACAGCGTGTCGAGCAGGATCGCCCGGCAATCGTCAAAGTCGATCACCTGCTGCACGAAGCCATCGTCGTCCGTCACCGCTTCGGCAAAGACGTCGAGAAACACGTCGCGCCGATCGTGATTGCCGACCATGATCGCGGCCGGCGGGATCAGCTGGTCGATAAGACCTTTCAGCCGCTCATAGGAGACGCGATCGGCATTGTGGGCAAGATCGCCGGTGAAGATCACCCGGTCGGCATCCGCGTGGTAGCGGTTCACATGCGCAATGCCGTTGGCAAGGCGCTGATAGGGGTCGAGGCCGATGATGGTCGTGCCTTCGGGCACCATGTGCAGGTCGGTAAAGATGATCAGCTTCGTCATGGAATTTCCGGAAGATGGATGTTTTCCCGCCCAAGCTGTAGCGGGACCGGCCGCACGTCAAGCTGCATCTTTGGGCGGGATTTGCCGGTCGCGGATCGCGTTGCTTGCACGTTTTGGAGGATACGGCGGGATTGCCTGGGGAGCGCAGCCAAGAGGAGCATCGGCGATACGTCAGGCGGGCCGACCCCTGGGGGCGGGCCCGCAATGCTCACTTGATGCGGCTCGTCTTATCGAGCATGGCCGTCTCGAAATTGTTGGCTCCGCTGAGTTCGGCGAACTTGCGCCCCGCATAGGCGTCGCCCTCGGCCGCAGCCTTGTGGAAGACGGCGCGTGCGGCGGGTAGGTCCTTGGTCATGCCTTCGCCGGTTTCCAGCATCAGGCCGAGATTGACCATGGCGTCGACGTTGCCGCGCTCGACGGCGAGCCGATAGAACGTGGCGGCCCTGGCGTTGTCTTCCGGCACCAGCTTGCCTTCATCCAGGATGACCGCAAGGTTGAAGGCGGCGACATCGTCGCCGGCGAGCGAAGCCCGCTCGAACCATTCGATTGCCAGCTTGCCGTTGGCGGCGGTGCCCATGCCGTCGCGGTAGGCGACGCCAAGATTGTAGGCGGCAAGGACGTTGCCGGCTGCTGCGGCTTTCTGGTTGAGCGCGAATTCGGTTTTGATGTCGCCCTGTTCGCCGACAAGCACCGCATGGTTGGTCATCGCCAGCGCATGGCCATGTTCCGCTGCTTCGCCAAGGATGCGCTGCGACTGGATCTTCTGGCCGGCCTTGTCGAGCACGCGCGCCAGCTGAAACTCTATGCGCGCGCCGGCATGCTGGTTATAGGCCTCGCGGCAGGCCGAAAGCGCAATGCCGATCTTCATGTCTTCGGTCGCAACAGCCGGGTAGGCGTGGTTGCGCTGCAGGTCGAAGATGCTGCCCGCCTCGCGGTCGCAGATGTCGGCGGCCGAAAGGTCGGCTGCGCGGGCGGGAGGCAGCGCGATCGCCGCAAGCGCCAGGAAGCTGACGATGGCGAGAAGCAAGCCGTTGAAGATACGAATGCCTGTTTTGCGCTGATTTTCCATGGTGCTCTCCCGTCTCCTGAGGCCAAGTTAGCCTGACGGTTCCGCACCGCCTGTTCCGGCGGTAACAGCCGGATTGCCGGGGGTCTGGCGAAGTGGGAAAGTGTGGCAAGCAGCCTATCAACGCGCATTCGGCTTGTTTCCCCCGGTATCGGGAATATTCTCTGGGAAGGTCGGCCGCTCGAAGGCTCTAACAGGGAGAAGGACCATGATGGACCGGAAGCCGATGCGGCAGATGCTGGTGAGCAGGCGCGTCGTCGTTGGCGGCCTGTTGTTGGCGGCCATGGGCGGCGGCGTTGCAACCACCATGGCGAGCCCGGTGATCGGCAAGGCGACGGAAATCCGCGGCGATGTTCGCCGTCGGCAGACCGAGCAGGAAGAGGCGCTCGCTGTCGGCGCGCAGATCTTCGACAACGACCATGTGCGCACTGAGGCCGAAAGTTTCGCAACGCTGGCCCTCGGTACCGACACCCGCGTCCTGCTGGGCGCGGAGACGGACCTCCTGGTCGATAGTTTCATTGCCGGCCAGGGCGGTACGCTGGAGCTCGGCGTCGGCCGGATGGTGTTCGACCGTCCCGAGGGGGTGCCCAAGGTCGACGTTGCCGTCAGGACCGCCTTCGGCATGATCGGTGTGCGCGGCACCAAGTTCTTTTGCGGCCCGAGCCGGGTCGCCTTCGCCGTCTTCGTCGAGCATGGCAGCGTCTCGGTCGAGGGGGCCGGCGTAACGCGCGTCGTCGGCGCGGGCCAAGGCGTCGAGTTCCGGCAGGCGGGCGATGCGCCGAGCGAACCGGTCAACTGGGGGCAGGCGCGGATCCGCGAAGCCTATGCCAGCGTTGGCGTGCAATAGCGCCGACAGCGCCAAGTATGAAATATACAGGGAACGCTACACCTGTTCAGGGTCGGCGATCGTGAAGAGCTCCATCGTACCAAAGCCGCGGATTTCATGTTCGCCGAGCGAGCGGAGCGGCTGCCTACTTTCCGCCGCCGCCGCCGGGCCGACGCAGATGGCCGTGCCGAGAAATTTGTTTGCCTCCTGCAGTCGCGCTGCAAGGTTGATGGCGTCGCCATGAGCGGTGTAGTCGAGCTTGCCGCCGGCGCCGACCTCGCCAAGCACCGCCTGGCCAGTCTCGATGCCGATGCGCGTGCGCCCGAAATTCCGTGCTGCGAACTGCGGCCGCCTGCGCATCTCCTCCGTCAACGCATGGATTGCCTTGGCGCATTCGATCGCCTTGTCGACATGATCGGTAAGATCCTCCGGCGCGTTGAAGAAGGCATGCACGGCATCGCCGACCACCTTGTCGACCATGCCGCCATATTGCGCCACCAGCCCGTTGACTTCGGTGAAATAGATGTCGAGCAGGGCGATGAGGTCGCGCGGCCCGAGTTTTTGCGAAAGTGTCGAAAAGCTCTCGATGTCGGTGAACAGCGCCGTCACCGCCCGTTCCTCGCCCGCAACCCGGGCAGCACCTGGATTGTCGATGTAGCGCGCCACGACGGATTGCGGCAGATATTGCGAGAATTTTTCCCGCGCCGTCGCCTCCGCCCGCCGGATATGGCCGAACTGCAGCGTGCTCGTTACCGCCAGAACGGCGGCGAGCGCGACCGAGATGCTGATCGCATCCACGAGCCAGCCGCTGCTGCGGTAGATGGCGGCAGCCGCTGCGACGACGACGGCAACCGCGACGATGCCGAGTGCTGCAGATGTCATCGGCCGCAGCCTTGCCGCGCCGTAGGCGGCGGCGATGCCTGCCGCGAGCGAAAACAAGGCTTCGATCACGGGAAGCCGCGCGTCACGCCGCGGAATGAAGCCGGTGGCGATTGCATTGGCGATATCGGCGTGGATCTGCACCGAGGGCTCGAGCGGCATCGAGGCGCTTGGCCTGAGGCCGCCGAGGTTGGGCAGGCTGCTGCCGATGAAGACGAGTTTGCCCGAGAGCCTGGCTTTGCCTGCTTTCCCTGAGAGAATGTCGGCCGCCGAAATCGTCCGGGCTGCGATCTCGTCAGGGTCGCTCGCGACGAAGCGCAGGCTGCCGGTATCGTCGAGCGTGATGACTTGCCGGTCGACACGCAGCCAGGCCGGATCGCCGCCGAGGATCGGCGTTCCCGCACCGATCATCAGCCGCGTCGCTTCGATCGCAAGCGTCGGATAGGCCTCCTCGCCGAGGATAGCGAATGCCTGCACCCGGCGGATGCGGGCATCCTCGTCGCCAACGAGAAACGATGCGGCCGCCGCCTTGGCGTGGTCCATGAAAGCGGGGCAGGAGGTTTCGGCGCCGTCGAGGAACCAGAGTTCCGGCGCTGCGAAAGACCGGCTCAGCGCCAATTGCGGCACCGGGCGGGGGCGCTCCTGCAGCGTATCGGCAATGAGAAAGCCGAGGACGACGGGCAGTTTCGAGACTGCCTCCGAAAGCGCTGCATTGCCCGGCAGCTCTACGGCACAATCGGAACTGAAGACGAAGTCGACGGCAACGACCTTGGCGCCTGCCTCGCTCAGTCCGGACAGAAGTTCGGCGGTTGCCGCCCTGTCCCAATCACCGTTCGGCCGGGATTGATAGGCTGCCCGGTCGATGTCGACGACGACGATGTCGGGCGACTGCGGTGACGGCATCCATTGCGTCAGGCTGTCGAAGAACAGTTCCCGCTGCGTTTCGAACACCGGTTGCGCATAGAAATAGAGTGCCAGTGCGACGATCAGGCTCGTCAGGATCCCGCCGGCCAGCGGTGTGAAGCGAAAGTGCCGGCGAGGTTGCACGGTCATGCCGCCTAATCCTCTTCTGGATCGGCGATGCTGAGCAGCCGGCCGACCTTGCAGGCGATGATGCCGTCTCCCCGTTTGATCGCACCGCTCTCTTCAAGCCACAGGATGGCCCGGTTGACCTTGGGGCGGCTGGCGCCGAGCACGCCGGCGATATCCGTCTGGCTCATCGTCAGGCGCAGATTGGCGCTTTCGGGAAGCTCGTTGCCGTGGATCTGCCGGAGCGTGGCCAGGAAGAACCGGGCGACGCGGGCATTGAGGTCGTAGAGCGCGATGGTTTCCAGCCGCTCGGTGGTGTCGCGCAGCTGCGCGCAGAGAAAGCGGATGACGGACTCGGCTGCCGCAGGCCGGGTCGTGACCATGTCGAGAAAGGCCTTCTTGCCGATCACATAGCCTTCGGCCGCGGTCTGCGCTGTTGCATCTGCCGATCGTGCCTGGCCGTCGAGCACCGCCATCTCGCCGAAAATCGCACCGGCTTCATGCTGGCGCAGCATCAGTTCGCGGCCCTGCGGCGTGATTAGCGACAGTTTTATGCGGCCCGATATGACGACGATCATGTAGTTGCCTTCGTCGCCGCGCTGGAAGATCACCGTGCCCGCCGGCCACTTGCGATAGGTGGCAATCTCGGCAAGTTCCTCGATCGTCGTCTTGTCGAACCCTTCGAAGATCGCGAATGAGCGCCAGAAGGCCGGGCTCCTGTTGATTTCGTTCATGAGATGCCCCCGCGCGGCGTCCCCTGCCGCGCCTGAATTTCGCGCAGCAGCCCCTTCGTTGCAACAGAAAAGAACGCTTGAGGCTGAGCTGGGGCTGCCGACGACGAAAAGCACTGCACAGACTATGCCGAAACTCAAATGTCGGTTGACGATAAATCCCGGTTGTCTCTAGGCTGTGAACGATCTGTCGCTGGGCGTGCGGCTAGATGAATTTGAAAATGCTGATACTTCTGCTGCCAACACTCGTTTCTCACAGGAGCCTCGCATGTCTCAGAATGTCGTCGTCCTCATCGGGCGCATTCTCCTTTCGATCATGTTCATCATCTCCGGGTTCGGCAAACTGACAGATCCCGCCGGCACCGCCGGAATGATCGCCAATGCCGGCTGGCCCGCAGCAACCGCACTTGCCTATCTCGCCGGCGCCTTCGAGCTGATCGGCGGTCTTGCCGTTCTCGTCGGCTTCCAGACGAAGATTGCTGCCTATCTGCTTGCGTTGTTCTGCCTGGTTACCGCTTTCGTCTTCCACGGCGGTGCGATCAACATCCCGACCTTCCCGCCGGAAGCCAACGGCCTGCTGACCGTCTTCAACGGCCTGATGATGATGAAGAACATCTCGGTTGCCGGCGGCTTCCTGGTGCTTGCGGCCTTCGGCCCGGGCGCGCTGTCGATCGACGCACGCCGCGCCTGAGGCCTTCACGGCTTGAACAGAAGAGCCCGCCGGTTCCGCCGGCGGGCTCTTCTGTTTTCGCTGTGTAATCCGTCAGGGGTAGATCACGCCCTTGCGCAAGATGACGTTGCCGTAAAGCCGCGGCTCGCTCGTCTGCACCACCGTATGCGCCGCCTGCACCCGCGGATAGAATTCGGGGCCGAGCAGCGGAACGACCGCACGCGCCGGCTCATGCTTGCCGCAGCAATCGATGATCTCCCGGTGAACCGGATCGAGCGCATCCCGATCCTGCTTGACCGTGGCGCGGAAGATCGCGGCAGGCACGAAATCGTCGATTGGCAAGATGCTGAGAATGGCGTCGAGCACCGGGATCAGCCCGTGGCCATCGAGCCGAACCAGTCGGCGGGCATGTTCCTGGCCGGGATAGTTGCCGTCGACCAGCGCGATCTCGTCGCCATGGCCCATTGCCCTGAGTGTTGCGAGCAGCTCGGGACTGAGGATCGGGTTTATGCCTTTCAGCATCAGCTGAGCTCCTTGAAGAGGACGTTGGTGTCGAGCAGGTAGCGGGAGAACAACGGCAGGCTCGCGCCGCCGATGGCGCGCGCATGGCTCCCGACCATGCCTTCCACCAGTTCCGGAATTGTTACGCCCTGGAGATCGAGGTCGTAGAGAGCCTTGCGCGTTGCGGTCAGAAGCCGGGCGCGGACCCAGGGCGGGAAACCGCCGTCGATGACGACGGCGGAGAAATCGATGATCGAGGCGGCGGAGACGACCGCCTGGGCAAGGGCCGCCGCACTGTCGTCAATCCAGATGGTCAGCGGCTCACCGAAATCGATCCAGTCGTCGGCCGAATACCACAGCGGCTTCGGGTCGATGCCGCGGCTGCGCAGCAGGTTTTCCAGCACGAAGACCGAGGCGATCTTGAGGAGCTGGATGGTCTTGCCGTCCTTGCCGGAAACCGGCAGCGGGCCGACGGCGCCGGCGGTGCCGGTCCGGCCGGAAAAGAGCGCGGAATTGATGACGATGCCGCCGCCGATGAACGAGCCGATGTAGAAATAGACGAAGTCGGGATAGCTGGCGCCGACGCCGAAGGCGAGCTCGGCGCCGCAGGCGCTGGTTCCGTCGTTCTGCAGAAAAACCGGATGGCGGGTGCGTTGCGCGACGATCGCCTGCAGATCGATATCGCGCCACCGGTTCATTTCTTCGCGCGGCGCGCCCACTTCTTCCGCCCAGTTCCACAGTTCGAAGGGTGTGGCGATGCCGATGCCGGCGATGCGTTTGCGCTCCTCCGCGCTCAGTTGCCTCTCGAGTTTCTCGATGCCGCCGATGATGAAGTCGACGAGCTCGCCGGGCAGGGGATAGGCATGGATCTGGTGCAGCTGCAGGCGGATATTGCCGACGAAATCCATCAGCACCAGGTCTGCACTTCGACGTCCGATCTTCACCCCGAAGGAAAACACCGCATCCGGGTTGAGCCGCATCGGTGTCGACGGTTGGCCGACGCGGCCTCGAACCGGCGCGCCGCGCACCAGCAGGCCATCGCTTTCAAGCGCCCGCATGATGACGGAAACGGTCTGCGCCGAAAGCCCGGAGCGCCGGGCGATGTCCGCCTTCGAGAGCCCGCCGTGACGACGAACCAGCGACATCACCAGCCTTTCGTTATAGGCGCGCACACGTGTCTGGTTCGCCCCGCCGCTCGGGTCGATGACGTCAGGTTGCATCGGTCCCCTGTCGGGGCCGTCGGTCAATGACATGCCACCGTCTCCTCCCGTTGGCATAAGTGCCCGCTTGGCGCGGGTCTGTTGTTTCCGCTCTGGGCGGAGCTGTCAATTTGCGCGCCGACCCGGATGGCGCCGGATCGCCGTTATCCCAAGAATGCCACATCGAAATAATAATTCAATTTGATTTATTTATTGACACCCCCGAAATTTAGTGTTTGTTTTTGCTCCGGAAGCGCATGCTGCAGCGGAGGAGAATGCTGTGGCGGCGAGGCCTGGGCCGGTCCGCCGGCGCGTTTTTCATCCTTGGGAGGATTACATGAAGAAGACTGTTCTTTCCGCCGCGTTCGGCGTGCTGTCGCTTGGCGTCGTGTTCGCCGCTCCGGCGCAGGCCGCCGATGTCAGCGCCTGCCTGATTACCAAGACCGACACCAATCCCTTCTTCGTCAAGATGAAGGAAGGCGCCACCGCCAAGGCCCAGGAGCTCGGCGTCACGCTGAAGGCCTATGCCGGCAAGATCGACGGCGACCATGACAGCCAGGTGGCTGCGATCGAATCCTGCATCGCCGATGGCGCCAAGGGTATCCTGATCGCCGCTTCCGACACCAAGGCGATCGTCGACCAGGTGAAGAAGGCGCAGGAAGCCGGTCTTCTGGTGATCGCGCTCGACACGCCGCTCGATCCGGCCACCGCCGCCGATGCGACGTTCGCAACCGACAATCTGCTCGCCGGCAAGCTGATCGGCCAGTGGGCTGCCGCCACGATGGGCGAGGGCGCCAAGACCGCCAAGGTCGGCTTCCTCGATCTGACGCCGTCGCAGCCGACGGTCGACGTCCTGCGCGACCAGGGCTTCATGATCGGCTTCGGCATCGACCCGAAGGATCCGAACAAGATCGGCGACGAGGACGATGCCCGCATCGTCGGTCACGACGTCACCAACGGCAACGAAGAAGGTGGCCGCAAGGCGATGGAAAACCTTCTGCAGAAGGATCCGGATATCAACGTGATCCACACCATCAACGAACCGGCCGCCGTTGGCGCCTATCAGGCGCTGAAGGCTGTCGGCAAGGAGAAGGACGTGCTGATCGTATCGGTTGACGGCGGTTGCCCCGGCGTCAAGTCGGTGGCCGAAGGCGTCATCGGCGCGACCTCGCAACAGTATCCGCTGATGATGGCCGCACTCGGCATCGAGGCGATCAAGAAGTTTGCCGACAGCGGTGAAAAGCCGAAGCCGACCGAAGGCAAGGACTTCTTCGATACCGGCGTTTCGCTCGTCACCGACAAGCCGGCTGCCGGCGTCGAATCGATCGACGTCAAGGTCGGCACGGAGAAGTGCTGGGGCTGATCGCTTCCGCTCTTCGAACGCATAAGCCAGTAACGGAAGGGCGGCCCCGGCCGCCCTTCGCGTAAGCGCCGATGTCTTTGACAAGGCGTCGAAAACCGCGCAGCTTCTTGAGTGAGTGCTGATGCCCGCCACACGGTGGGCGGGCTGTGCACCAAATTGCATCGCAACCCCTTGGGAGTGGGGTTCACGGGAGGAAGGTCCATGGGCGAGCCCAATACAGCCGCACAGCCATCCCAGGAATTCGAAAAAGTCCTGGTCAACAGTTCGACGCAGGTCGCGTCGTTCGATACGCATGACAAGACTGCGATCCAGAAGATCCAGCATTTCCTGCATTCGACGCCGGCGGCCGTGCCGTTCATCGTGCTGGTTGCGGCGATCCTGATCTTCGGTTTGACGATCGGTGGAAAGTTCTTCTCGTCCTATACACTGACGCTGATCCTGCAGCAGATCGCCATCGTCGGCATCCTGGGTGCCGCGCAGACCCTGGTGATCCTGACGGCCGGCATCGACCTTTCGATCGGCGTGATCATGGTGCTTTCGGCGGTGATCATGGGCAATTGCGCCGTGACCTACGGCCTTCCCGCGCCGATCGCGATCTTCATCGGTTTCCTCGTCGGCGGCGCCTGCGGCTTCCTCAACGGTTTCCTCGTCTCCAGGGTCAAGCTTCCGCCGTTCATCGTGACGCTCGGCACCTGGTACGTCATCATGTCGACGAACTTCATCTACTCGGCCAATGCGACGATCCGCGAGGCCGATGTGACCGCGGTCACCCCGATGCTTCACCTCTTCGGCGTCAGCTTCAAGGTGGGATCCGCCGTCTTCACGCTCGGCGTGGTGATGATGGTCGTGCTGGTCCTTGGCCTTTGGTATGCGCTCAATCATACCGCCTGGGGGCGGCACCTCTATGCGGTCGGCGACGATCCCGAGGCGGCCAAGCTTTCCGGTATCCGCACCAGCCGCGTGCTGCTCAGCGCCTATACGCTGGCCGGTCTGATCGCGGCACTCGCCGCCTGGGTCTCGATCGGCCGCAACGGCTCGATCTCGCCTTCGGCAGCCGTCACCGACTACAATCTGCAGGCCATCACCGCAGCCGTGATCGGCGGCATCTCGCTCTTCGGCGGACGCGGATCGATCCTTGGAACCCTGATCGGCGCGATGATCGTCGGTGTGGTCTCCATGGGCCTCAACATGCTGGGCGCCGATCCGCAATGGAAAGTCTTCCTCACCGGCGTGCTGATCATCACTGCCGTCGCAATCGACCAATGGATCCGAAAGGTAGCAAGCTGATGGCTCAGGAACCCATTCTCACCGCGCGCGGCCTGGTCAAGCGTTATGGTCGCGTCACTGCCCTCGATCATGCCGATTTCGACCTTTACCCGGGCGAGATCCTGGCCGTCATCGGCGACAACGGCGCCGGCAAGTCCTCGATGATCAAGGCGATCTCCGGCGCCATCACGCCTGATGAAGGCGTGATCCGGCTTGAAGGGCAGCAGATCCACTTCCGCTCGCCGATGGAGGCGCGCACGGCCGGCATCGAGACCGTGTACCAGAACCTGGCGCTGTCGCCGGCGCTCTCGATCGCCGACAACATGTTTCTCGGCCGCGAGATCCGCAAGCCGGGCATCATCGGTAAGCTCTTCCGCACGCTCGACCGCACGGAGATGGAGAAGCGAGCACGGGCAAAGCTGTCCGAGCTCGGCCTGATGACCATCCAGAACATCAACCAGGCGGTGGAAACCCTTTCGGGCGGCCAGCGCCAGGGCGTGGCTGTGGCGCGAGCTGCAGCCTTCGGCTCCAAGGTGGTGATCATGGACGAACCGACGGCAGCTCTCGGCGTCAAGGAAAGCCGGCGGGTGCTGGAGCTGATCCTCGACGTGCGTTCGCGCGGCCTGCCGATCGTGCTCATCTCGCACAACATGCCGCATGTGTTCGAGGTGGCCGACCGCATCCACATCCACCGGCTTGGCAAGCGGCTCTGCGTCATCAACCCGAAGGAGCACACGATGTCGGATGCCGTCGCCTTCATGACCGGCGCCAAGGAGCCGCCGCGCGAGGCGCTCGCCGCATGAATGTAGCGCCGGTGGTTGATCAAATCCTGCAACGGGCGGCCGGAGCCGCCCGTTTCGTCGTGGCGATTGCCGGCCCGCCCGGCGCCGGAAAATCGATGTTGTCCGATGCGCTTGCCGAAGCGCTGGTAGCAGCAGGAGAAAAGGCGGCCGTGCTGCCGATGGACGGCTTTCACATGGACAATGCGGTGCTCGAGCAGAAGGGCCTGCTTGCCCGCAAAGGCGCGCCCGAGACCTTCGACGCCAGGTCGTTCCTGGCGACGATCGCCGCCGTCAGGGCCAACGATGGCGAAGTGCTGGTCCCGGTCTTCGATCGCTCGCGCGAACTGGCGATCGCCTCGGCGCGGGTTGTGGCGGCCGATACCCGCATCATTCTCGTCGAGGGCAATTATCTGCTGCTCGACGAGGCGCCATGGACGAAGCTCGACGGTGCCTTCGACTTCTCAATCTTCATCAATCCCGGCATCGAAGAGCTGGAGCGGCGCTTGCTCAAGCGTTGGTACGATCATGGCTATGATGCGGAGGCTGCACGGCGCAAGGCCCTCGGCAACGACATTCCGAATGCCCATCGGGTCGTCGACCGCCAGCGGCCCGCCGACCTCGTGCTTGCGGATTTCTGAGCGATGGTCGGATTGCGGATTGTGTTCCCGGGCGCATTGGTGATATCGAGACGCGGTTTCACCACATGAGTTACCGCCCGTCGCCCGCACCTGCCGGCTGCAAAGCTGCGCGCGCGGATCGGGCGCGAGCACGAGAGCCGGATGAGGAAAAGTGTAAGCTGTTTTCCGCCATCCTGCTCTGAGTTAGGAGAACGCTGACCATGCAAGACCTCGTTATCCGCCGGCCGGATGATTGGCACCTTCACCTGCGCGACGGCGACATGCTGAAGGGCGTCATCGCCGATACCAGCCGCCATTTCGCCCGCGCGATCATCATGCCCAACCTCGTGCCGCCGGTGGTCACCGCGGCCGACGCGGCGGCCTATCGCGACCGGATCGTCGCCGCGATTCCGGCGGGCGACCGCTTCGAGCCGTTGATGACGCTCTATCTGACCGAGGGCACGGACCCCGACGACGTCGAGGCCGGCCACGAAAGCGGTCTCGTCAAGGCCGTCAAGCTCTATCCGGCCGGCGCCACGACCAACTCGCACAGCGGCGTTCGCGACATCGACAAGGCGATGCCGGTGCTGGAGCGCATGGCCAAGATCGGCCTGCAGCTCTGTGTCCACGGCGAAGTGACGACCTCGGACGTCGATATCTTCGACCGCGAGGCGGTGTTCATCGAAACGGTTCTCGATCCCTTGCGCAAGCGCCTGCCGGAACTGAAAGTTACGATGGAGCACGTCACCACCAAGGACGGCATCGACTACATCAAGGCGTCGAAGGCCAATCTCGCCGGCTCGATCACCACGCACCACCTGATCATCAACCGCAACGCCATTCTCGTCGGCGGTATCAAGCCGCATTACTACTGCCTGCCGGTTGCCAAGCGCGAGAACCACCGCCTGGCCCTGCGCGCGGCGGCGACATCGGGTGATGCACGCTTTTTCCTCGGCACCGACTCGGCGCCGCATGTCGATCCGCTGAAGGAATGCGCCTGCGGCTGCGCCGGCATCTACACCTCGATCAACACCATGAGCTGCCTTGCCCATGTGTTCGAGGAGGAAAACGCGCTCGACAAGCTCGAAGCCTTCGCGTCTCTGAACGGCCCCGCCTGGTACCGCCTGCCGGTCAACGAGGAGACGATCACGCTGCGCAAGCAGCAGGAGGCGGTGAGCTATCCCGCCAAGATCGACACCGGCGCCGGCCTTGTCACCGTTTTTGATCCGATGTTCCCGCTGCACTGGGCCGTCGTCTGATCGCGACTGCTTAGGTTCCCGAATCGGAATCGATCCAGGGACAGGAACAGGCAGGAGCGCAACTGTTACAGCGACCTTTGCGCGTCGGACGGACGCGCGGCGCTGCCGAAATTGAAGGAGAGTTTGATGTTTTCCAACGCGTTCACCGACAAGTCCGTCATGGCCGAGCTGGTCGCGAAGATGCTCTGGGAGATCAAGGCGGTGCATTTCAGCGCCGACAAGCCCTACAAGCTCTCGTCCGGCATGGCGAGCCCGGTCTATATCGACTGCCGCAAGCTGATCTCCTATCCGCGCATCCGTTCGGCGGTCATGGATTTCGCGGCCGCATCCATCCTGCGCGAGGCCGGCTTCGAGCAGTTCGACGTCGTTGCCGGCGGCGAGACGGCGGGCATTCCTTTTGCGGCGATGCTGGCCGAGCGCCTCGGCCTGCCGATGATCTACGTGCGCAAGGCGCCGAAGGGGCATGGCCGCAACGCCCAGATAGAGGGCCACATGCCGGAGGGCGCGCGTGTTCTGGTGATCGAGGACCTGACGACGGCCGGTGGCTCGATGTTCAAGTTCATCGACGCCATCCGTGCTGCCGGCGGCATCGTCGACCACGGCATCGCGCTCTTCTACTACGATATCTTCCCGGAAGCCGTCGGCGAGATGAAGGGGAAGGGCGTCGACCTGCACTGGATCGCCACATGGCGCAACGTGCTGGCCGTTGCCCGCGAGCAGGCGCTGTTCGATGACAAGACGCTTGGCGAAGTCGAGGCCTTCCTCAACGACCCGCTCGCCTGGTCGGCCCGCAATGGCGGCGTCAGCGCGCTTGCCGCCCAATAGGCGGTGCTGTGGGAATTCGCGGAAAGTCATGGAAATCAGTTGAAATGTCTTCAGGGGAGAAATGCCGATGATCGTATGTTGTGGTGAAGCGCTGATCGACATGTTGCCGCGGGACACGACCGCACGCGAGAGTGCGTTTGCACCCTATGCCGGCGGGGCGATCTTCAACACGGCGATCGCGCTCGGTCGGCTCGGCATTCCCACCGGCTTCTTCACCGGCCTTTCCGACGACATGTTCGGCGATATCCTCCGCGAAACGCTGAAGGCTGCGAATGTCGACTTCGGCCCCTCAGCCACCCTGTCGCTTCACACGACGCTTGCCTTCGTCAAGCTCGCCAACGGCCATGCCACTTACGCTTTCTTCGACGAGAATACAGCAGGGCGCATGATCACTAGGGATCACTTGCCGGCGCTCGGCGACTTCTGCGAGGCGCTGCATTTCGGCGCCATCAGCCTCATCCCAGAGCCCTGCGGTTCGACCTATGAAGCGCTGATGACTCGCGAACACGAAAAACGGGTCATCTCCTTCGACCCGAACATCCGGCCGGGCTTCATCAAGGACCGCGAAGCCCATCTCGCCCGCATGAACCGCATGGCGGCGATGTCCGACATCATCAAGTTCTCCGATGAAGATCTCGACTGGTTCGGCATGACCGGCAGCCACGACGATCTCGCCGCCGAGTGGCTGAAGCGTGGGCCGAAGCTGGTGCTGATCACCAAGGGCGCCGATGGGGCCGTCGGTTACACCACGCGCCACAAGGTCGAGGTTGCCGGCGAACGCGTCACGGTCGTCGATACGGTCGGCGCCGGCGACACTTTCGATGCCGGCGTTCTGGCCTCGCTGAAGCTGAGCGGGCTCCTCACCAAGGACGCCGTCGCCAACCTCTCCGAAAGTGCGGTCCGCGATGCGCTGGCGCTGGGCGCCAAGGCGGCTGCCGTCACCGTGTCGCGTGCCGGCGCCAACCCGCCGTGGAAACACGAAATCGGGCTCTGAGAAGAGCCCGCTCGCAACTCAGCCTTTCTCCTCTTCCGTCGGACGATATTCGAGAATGTCGCCCGGCTGGCAGTCGAGAACGGCGCAGATCTTTTCCAGCGTGTCGAAGCGCACGCCTTTGACCTTGCCGGATTTCAAAAGGGATATGTTCTGCTCGGTGATGCCGACCTGCTCGGCGAGGTCGCGGGAGCGCACCTTGCGTTTTGCCAGCATGACGTCGAGGTTTACGACAATCGGCATCCGTTAGACGAAGCTCCGGTTTTCGGCTTCGATCCCCGATGCAATGACGATGACGTGGCCGAGCACCAGAAGCAGGCCGGCCATCAGCAGAATGATCACCGTTCCTCCATTGATATCGATGAAAACGGAATGGTCGGCTGCACCGGGGTTGTCGTAGGTGACGGCCATCACGCCGATCGCGTTGCTGACAACGATGCAGAGGGAGCCGACGAGCGCGATGATGCCGATCCGCTTCAGCAGGACACCATTGCGGCCGGAGAGGATCTCTCCGCGCTCGAAACCGTCGAAAAGCTGCCAGGCAAAGGCGAGCCCCGCAATGACCAGCGCATTGTTCAAGGCGGTGAGAAGTACGACGGTCACGATCGCCCGATAGGAGAGCGTGATCGTCGAGACCCTCGGGAAGACGACGTCGCGAATGCCCTGCTCGAAACCCGCCCTGTCGAAGAAGATCTGCCAATGTCCGTAGACGACGGCCGAGCAGAACAAAGCACCGCACAGGACGACCATCAGCTTCATGATGCGGCTCAGTTTGCGCAGCCGCTCGGGGGATCCAGTCATTAAAAAATCCCTTATCGGCTCACTTGTTTTTTTAATGTAAAACGATAATTAATTCGCGTCAATTATGATTTTGGTGCATTTCATGTCTTTCCGTATTTTGATGAATCCATGCCTTTTTCTATCGCTCAATGTGCTTGCCGCCTGCGCGGCTCTCAATGTCGGCTCCCTTGAAAAACTGTCGAGCGTCGATCCGCTCAAGTCCGATCCCTCAGAGCTGCGGGTTGCCTTGTTGGTGCCGAAGGCGCTTTCGCTCAGGCGCGGTGATGCGATGCTCGGGATTTCGTGGAAGGCGGATGGTGCTGCGCTCGACACCCGCCGTTTTGCGCTTCAGATCCAGTCCGGCAATACCGGAGCGCCTGATCTGACCGAACGGATGCGGCACGGCCAGACGCTCTACGTCCTGACCTTGGCGTCGGCCGATGCCGAGCGCCTGCGCGATATGCAGGAAAAAATTGCGGCGACCAAAGGGGCTGAGGCGAAAGGACGAGGGAGTCTTTCTGTCGCCTTTTCCGGCGGCTGCTGGACCGGTGCTTATCCGGCCGGCCAGAAGATCACGGTCGATGCCTGGATACGCATCCGCTCCGACGAAAGCTATTTCCAGATCCTCTCGGGCCTGGATCTGATGGACATGCTCCGCCTGTCCGGCGTCAAGGCGCTGCCGGCCTGCGCGGCATGAGCGGACCGGGGCGACAATCGCACCCCGGTCCATGTCTTTTTAACGGGCAGCCCCAAGCAGCACGGCGACAAGGCCGGCCGTTGACGAATCGTGACCTTCAGCACTTTCCTTGCCTTCGACCACCGGCAGAAGGCCTGTCGCAAGCTCCTTGCCAAGCTCGACGCCCCACTGGTCGAAGGAGTTGATGTTGAAGAGCGCGCCTTCGACGAAGACGCGATGCTCGTAGAGTGCGATCAGCCGGCCGAACGCGAAAGGATCGAGCTGGTCGTAGACCAGCGTCAGCGACGGGCGGTTGCCGGCAAAGACGCGGTGCGGCGCTATTCTGTCCGCCTTCGCGTCCGCCATGCCCTTGGAGGTCAGCTGCGCCTTCGCCTCGGCAAGCGTGCGGCCCTTCATCAGGGCTTCCGACTGGGCGAGGCAATTGGCAATCAGCAGCTCGTGCTGGTGGCGCAGGTTCTTCTCGTGGCCATTGGCGGCAATCATGAACTCGGCCGGGATAACGTCCGTGCCCTGATGGATCAGCTGGTAGAAGGCGTGCTGGCCATTGGTGCCGGGTTCGCCCCAGACGACTGGGCCGGTCGAAAATCCGACCGGCTGGCTGTCGAGCGTGACCGCCTTGCCGTTCGATTCCATGTCGAGCTGCTGCAGATAGGCCGGAAAGCGCGAAAGGCGCTGATCATAGGGCAGGATCGCGCGCGAGGGGTAACCGAGAACATTGCGGTGGTAGAAGCCGAGGAGGCCAAGCTGCATCGGCAGGTTCTCCCGGATCGGTGCGGTGCGGAAATGCTCGTCGATGGCATGACCGCCATCGAGGAAGCGGCCGAAATTCTCCTTGCCGATGGCGATCATCAGCGGCAGGCCGATCGCCGACCAGATCGAATAGCGGCCGCCGACCCAATCCCAGAAGCCGAACACGCGCGCCTGGTCGATGCCGAAAGCCGCGACCTTGTCGAGCGCGGTCGATACCGCGGCGAAGTGGTGGCCGACGGCGGCTTCGCCGAGCTTGCCGGCGATGAAGGCGCGGGCCGTCGCCGCGTTGGTCATCGTCTCGATGGTCGTGAAGGTCTTGGAGGCGACGATGAAGAGCGTCGTTTCCGGATCGACGAGCTTCAGCGTATCGGCGATATGCGCGCCATCGATGTTGGAGACGAAATGCAGGCGCGGGCCGTCATGGAACGGCGCCAGCGCCAGCGTCGCCATCACCGGGCCGAGATCCGAGCCGCCGATGCCGATATTGATCACATCGGTGATCTTCTTGCCGGTAGCACCTTTCAGCGCCCCCGAGCGGATGCCATCGGCAAAGGCGCCCATGGTTTCGAGCACGCCGTTGACGTCGGGCATCACGTCCTTGCCATCGACCATGACGGGGCGATTGCCGCGATTGCGCAGCGCCGTGTGCAGCACGGCCCGCTCCTCGGTAATGTTGATGATGTCGCCGCGGAACATCGCATCGCGCTTTTCCTCGACCTTGGCTGCTTTCGCCAGCGCCTCGAGGCCGTCGAGCACCTGCTCGTTCACCGCGCATTTCGAATAGTCGAGCAGCAGATCGTCGAGCGAGGTGCTGAAGCGCGAGAAGCGTTCGGCATCGCTCGCGAAGGCGGCACGGATATCGGTCGCATTTGTCTGCGCGGCGGTTGCTTTGAGTTTATCGACAAGCGCTTTCATCGCGGGGCTCCTTGTGTCGGACATTCGCCTGCGTAGCTATTCGCTTTGCATTGTCCAAATCAAGCCCGCGAAACCGCCGGGGTGGCGGTTTTCAGGATTTTTTAAATCGTTTTAAGTCGAGGCAGTGCCTTCAGCCCCTAAGGTCCTTGCGCAGGATCTTGCCGACATTGGTTTTCGGCAATTCGGTGCGGAACTCGACGAAGCGCGGCCGCTTGTAGTTGGTGAGATTGGCCGCACAATGCCGCTTGACGTCCTCTTCGGTCAGATCGGGATCCTTGCGGACGACGAACAGCTTGACCGCTTCGCCCGAATGTTCGTCGGGAACGCCGATCGCCGCGCATTCGAGAATGCCGGGATGGGTCATCGCCACTTCCTCGACCTCGTTCGGGAAGACGTTGAAGCCCGAAACGAGGATCATGTCCTTCTTGCGGTCGACGATCTTGACGAGGCCGGCCGGGTTCATGAAGCCGATATCGCCGGAGCGGAAGAAACCGTCGGGCGAAATCGCCTTGGCGGTCTCGTCCGGCCGCTGCCAGTAGCCCGCCATCACCTGCGGCCCGCGAATGCAGATTTCGCCGACTTCGCCGATCGGCAGGGTCTTGCCCTGGTCGTCGCGAATCTCGACCTCGGTCGAGGGGATCGGCAAGCCGATCGTGCCGGTAAACTCGGTGGAGTCGAGAAGGTTGGCGGTGGCGACCGGCGAGGTCTCGGAAAGGCCGTAGCCTTCGGCGATCGGGCATCCCGTCATCTTGTGCCAGCGTTCGGCAACCGGTCTTTGGATGGCCATGCCGCCGCCGAAGGTGAGCATCAGCGACGAGAAGTCGAGCTTCTGGAATTCGACGTTGTTCATCAGCGCATTGAACAGCGTGTTGAGGCCCGGGAAGATGTTGGTCTTGTACTTGCCGAGTTCCTTGACGAAGCCGGGGATGTCGCGCGGATTGGGGATCAGGATGTTATTGCCACCGGTGGCAAGGCCCATCAGCGAGTTCACCGTCAGCGCGAAGATATGGTAGAGCGGCAGCGCGCACATGAAGACGAGATTGTCGGGGCGCGGCCGCGAGCGGAACGCAGTGTCGAACCAGATTTCCATCTGCGCCATGTTCGACAAGAGGTTGGAATGGGTGAGCGTCGCGCCCTTGGAAACGCCCGTGGTGCCACCGGTGTATTGCAGGAAAGCGACGTCGCTCGGTGCGACGTTGGGCTTGGTCAGCTTCAGGCGGCCGCCTTCGGCGAGCACGGACTTGAAGGAATGGTGACCGGGGATCGACCAGGCGGGCACGAGCTTCTTGACCCGGCGCACGACCAGATTGACGATCGCGCCCTTGAGGCCGAGCATGTCGCCCATCGTTGCGACCACCACATGCTTGATGCTGGTCTTGGCGGCCACCTGCTGGACCGTATGGGCGAAATTCTCAAGCACGAAGATTGCCCTGGCGCCAGAGTCCACGAGCTGGTGCTCCAGTTCGCGCGGCGTGTAGAGCGGGTTGACGTTGACGACCGTGAAGCCTGCCCTGAGGATGCCGTACACGATCACCGGGTTCTGCAGGATGTTCGGCATCATCACCGCGACGCGGTCGCCCTTCGACAACCCGCGTGCCTGCAGCCAGGCGCCTATCTTGGCGGATTCGGCATTGAGTTCGGAGAAGGTCAGCGATTTGCCCATGCAGGTAAAGGCGAAGCGGCGCGAGTAGCGCGCGACGGCATGGTCGAAAAAATCGCCGATCGATTTGTAGGGCAGCGGGCCGATCTCGGCGGGAATGCCCGGCGGATAGGATTTCAGCCAGATCTTCTCCGGGCTGGTACCTGTTGGTTGCGTGTTGAGTTCCGCCATGACCTCTCTCCCTCTGGTCGCCACAGGCTGGCCTTGCTTGCGGCCAAAGAAGTAACCCTCCCGGTCTTCTCTTGCCGATGAAGATGATGCTTTTGCGACACCTCTTCAAGCCGAGATTCGGGATTATATAACTTTGACGTAAACGTCAACTCAGCTAACGGTTAACCGGCCTGGTTTGCTCGCGCCCGAAAAAGTATGATGAGTGCCGCAAACCCTTTGTCAGCCGGGCCTAAAGCCTGTATTGCATTGCAGCATATCCCCCATCGGATACCGTCCGATACCCGTTATCAGCACCCACAGATTTATTCCGCTTCTCGGAGCGGACGACACAGGTCATTGCTCATGTGTGACGAAGCCTATTCTTCTGCCGTCGATCCGCGCCGAAGCCGCATCTCCGTTGCCGAAGTTGCGCTCGCCGTTGGCGGGTTCGGGATCGGTACGGGCGAATTCGCCATCATGGGGTTGCTGCCGCAGGTGGCCGACGATGTCGGCGTTTCGGTGCCGAAGGCCGGTGCGGTGATCAGCGCCTATGCGCTCGGCGTTGTCGTCGGCGCACCGTTGATCGCGGTGCTTGCGGCGCGGTTTTCGCGCTTTCGCGTGCTTCTGGTGCTGATGCTGTTGTTTGCGATCGGCAATTTCGCAAGCGCCATCGCCCCGGATTTCTACACGCTGGTTGCGGCGCGCTTCTTTGCCGGCCTTCCGCACGGTGCCTATTTCGGCGTGGCGGCACTCGTGGCTGCCGGGCTGGCTGCACCCAACCAGCGGGCGCGTGCCGTCGGGCGCGTGATGATGGGCCTGACGATCGCGACCCTGTTCGGAACGCCGCTTGTTGCCTGGTTCGGTCAGGCGCTCGGCTGGCGTTCGGCCTTCGCCATCGTCGGCGGCATCAGCCTTTTGACCATTGCGCTCACCTGGTCCTACGTGCCGCGCGACAGGGGCAATCCGCAGGCGACGCCGCTGCGTGAGCTTGGCGCCCTGGGCAAGCTGCAGGTGTGGCTGATGCTCGGCATCTGCGCCATCGGCTGCGGCGGCATGTTTGCCGTTTTCAGCTACATCGCCCCGGCATTGACGGAGGTCGCGGGCGTTTCCGTCGCCAATGTGCCGATCATGCTGTCGGTGTTCGGCGCTGGCATGATCCTCGGCAACATCGTCGGTTCGCGGCTTGCCGACTGGGCGCTGCTGCCGGCGATCGGTATCGCGCTCGCCTTCAACATCTTTGCCTATGTGCTGTTCTATTTCACCATGGGCAATCCGTGGATCGCCATCGTCAACGTCTTGTTCATCGGCGGCGGCTTTGCCGTCGTGCCGGGGGTGCAGACGCGGCTGATGGACGTATCGGGCGAAGCCCAGACGCTTGCCGCCGCACTCAGCCATTCCGCCTTCAACCTTGCCAACGCCCTCGGCGCCTGGCTTGGCGGCTGGTCCATTGCATCAGGCTATGGCTGGACCTCGACCGGCCTTGTCGGCGCCGTCATGGGTGTTGCCGGCTTCGGCATCTTTCTGGCGTCGGTTTTCGTCGATCGCGCCGAGACGACGAGGCGGGCCGCGATACGTGCGGCAGAGTGACTGCTGTGATCAAACAAGGCCCGAGAGCTTGCGCGCCGCTAAATTTTTCTGTCATGTCCCGCCGCTAGCCTCGGCTGCGGCCCTGAAACTACCGTAAACCGGGATCATTGCGGCGCTACTCATGATTTTGCCCTTAGATCGGGATCGATTTAAGGGCAAAATCATGCATCGGATCGTGGTACAGCGACCTTTGCGCGTCTTTGCAGTAGATGCGCGGCGCTGTACAGGCTGGCAAGACCCCTGGTTTGTTGTAAGGTCGTCTGAGACGGAGGAATGTTGGTGCAGCTGGGCAATCGCGAACGAGAAAACCTTCCCGCAGAGCCGCGGCTCTTCGGGTATGCGGCGACGTCGCGCTCGGCTCTGGTTGGTCCGATCACTGCGGCGCGCTGGATGCTCGTCTTCGTGCTTCTGGCCGGCGTCTATTTCTTCCACGGCTTCCTTGTCCCTGTCCTGGCCGCCGTCGTCATCGGTTTCGCCAGCTGGCCTATCTATCGCCGCCTGCTTGCGGCCGTCGACGGTAATCGCACGCTGGCGGCAACCATTGCCATCATCTGCGTCATCGCCTTCATTGTCGTTCCGATCTCGGTCGCTGCGGTCTATGCGGTCGACGAAGTGCGCGACTGGCTGGTCTGGGCGGTCGAGACCAATGCCAACGGTGCGGGCGTGCCCGCCTGGCTGACGACGATCCCGATCGCCGGCGCCTGGCTCGGCGCGCAGTGGGTGAAATATGTCGGCCATCCCGGCGCGCTCGGCGAACTGGTGCAACTCGTCAGCGGCTCCAACATCGGTAATATCTATCGCGGCGTTCTGGTCATCGGCGCTTCGGCGTTTCATGCCTTCCTGACGCTGCTTTTTATGCTGATCACGCTGTTCTTCGTCTACCGCGACGGGCAGTCTTTCTCCAAGCAACTCGACCATCTCGGCGAGCGCATCTTCCCGATGCGCTGGGAACGGCTGTCGCGCGTGGTGCCAATGACGATCAGCTCGACGGTGACCGGGATGGGCATCATCGCCATCGGCGAGGGCATCGTGCTCGGCGTTGCCTATTGGCTGGCTGGCGTTCCGTCGCCGGTCACGCTCGGCATCATCACCGGCCTGATGGCGCTGATCCCCGGTGGTGCGCCGCTCTGCTTCACGCTGGTTTCGGTCTATCTGGTTGCCAGCGGCTCGCCGGTTCACGGCATCGCGCTGTTTACCTGGGGCACGACCGAACTCTTCATCGTCGACAAGACGCTGCGTCCGCGCCTCGTCGGCGGGCCAATCAAGCTGCCATTCCTGCCGACCTTTTTCGGCCTGGTCGGCGGCGTCAAGACCATGGGCTTTCTCGGCCTGTTCGTCGGCCCGGTGCTGATGGCACTGCTCGTCGCCATCTGGCGCGAATGGATGCGCGAAGTGACCAACGAAGAGACACCGACGATAAGCCCGATCATCAAGGGCTAAAGCATTTCCAGAAAAAGTGCGAAGCGGTTTTTCGTCAGGAAACGCGTAAAAACAAAGAGATAGAGCGTTTCTGCGCCTCCGCTTAAACCGGAAACGCTCTGACGCCGCCAATGCGTCAGCTGCCTTTCGGCAGCTGCGGCGTCCTTATCTTTTCCTTATGCGCTTGCAAAACCATCCCAATCGATAATTGACCCGCACAGGGCGCATGATCCGGCTCCAATCCAGTCCTGGAGAATGCACATGTCCGATCTACTTTTTCTTGCCGCCGGCATCGGCGGCCTTGTCGTGTTTGCGCTCTATGCGCACACGCTCAGCCGGCTCTAGGAGGCATCGATGTTCGAAACCTTCGTCGGCCTCGCCGTCGCTTTTGTGCTCGCGGCCTATCTCATCGTGACCCTCGTTCGACCGGAACGGTTCTAGTCGTCCAGCCGTATTTTGCGGAGAATTCCTCATGTCTATTATCGGGTGGCTGCAGATCGGCCTCCTCTTCCTCGCCGTCTTCCTCGCGATCAAGCCGCTTGGCCTCTATATGGCGCGGGTTTTCGCCGGTGATCGCAATTTCCTTTCTCCGGTTCTCGGACCCGTCGAACGCGGGCTCTATCTGGCGGCCGGCGTCGATGCCAGGAAGGAGCAGGGTTGGCTCGCCTATACGCTGTCGATGCTCGCCTTCAGCGCGGCCGGCTTCGCGCTTCTCTATGCCATCCTGCGTTTCCAGGGATCGCTGCCGCTGAACCCGCAAGGCTTTGCCGACGTGCCGGCGGATCTCGCCTTCAACACGGCGGTCAGCTTCCTCACCAACACCAACTGGCAGTCCTATGGCGGCGAGACCACCATGAGCCATTTCAGCCAAATGGCTGGCCTCACGGTGCAGAACTTCGTCTCGGCTGCGACAGGCATTGCCATCGCGCTTGCCGTCACCCGCGCCTTTGCCCGCTCCGGTGCCGCGACGCTCGGCAATTTCTGGGTCGATCTGACCCGCTCGACGCTCTACGTGCTGCTGCCGCTCGCGGTCCTCGTCGCACTCGCCTTCGTCGCGATGGGCATGCCGCAGACCTTCCATGCCTCCGTCAGCGCCACCACGCTCGAAGGCGTGCAGCAGACGATCGCGCTCGGCCCGGTCGCGAGCCAGGAAGCGATCAAGCAGCTCGGCACCAATGGCGGCGGTTTCTTCAACGCCAACGCGGCGCACCCGTTCGAGAACCCGACAGCGCTCAGCAACTACCTGTCGATCTTCGCGATGCTCTCCATTACCTCGGCGCTCGTCTACACCTTCGGCCAGATGGTCGGTGACCGCCGCCAGGGTTGGGCCTTCATCGCTGCCATGGCGACCCTGCTGATTGCCGGCATCGGTGTCATCTATTGGGCGGAAAGCTATGGCAACCCGATCCTGCATGGGCTCGGCCTCGAGGCGTCCCTCGGCAACATGGAAGGCAAGGAAGTCCGCTTCGGCCAGGCCATGTCGGCGGCCTATGCCGGCGTGACCACCGGTATCTCGACCGGTGCAGTCAACGGCATGCACGGTTCCTTCACTGGTATCGGCGGCCTTGTTCCCATGCTGCTCATCCAGCTTGGCGAAGTGCTGCCCGGCGGCGTCGGCTCCGGCCTTTACGGCATGGTCGTCTTCGCAATCCTCGCCGTCTTCGTCGCCGGCCTGATGGTCGGGCGCACGCCCGAACTGCTTGGCAAGAAGATCGAGGGCCGCGAGATGAAATACGCGATGCTGGCGATCCTCATCCTGCCGGCTTCGATCCTCGGCTTCACCGCGATTTCCGCCGTCATGCCCTCGTCCGTCGCCAGTATCGGCACATCAGGTCCGCACGGCCTGTCGGAGATCCTCTACGCCTATACCTCGGCAACCGGCAACAACGGCTCCGCCTTCGGCGGCCTCTCGGCCAACACGCCCTGGTACAACACCACGCTCGGTTTCGCGATGCTGCTCGGCCGCTTTGCCTATGCGATACCGGTGCTGGCGATTGCCGGCTCGATCGCCGCCAAGACGCGCGTTCCCGCTTCCAAGGGAACCTTCCCGACGCACACGCCGCTCTTCGTCGGCCTGCTCATCGGCATCATCCTCATCCTCGGGGGCTTGCAATATTTCCCGGCCCTTGCGCTTGGTCCCATCGTTGAGCAATTCGCCATGCTCTCGGGCCAGACCTTCTGAAGGAACAAACAATGTCTTCGAAACCCGTCGCCCCGAGCCTTGTCGACCCGGCGATTCTCCTGCCGGCATTCAAGGCCGCATTCACCAAGCTCGACCCGCGCCAGCTTGTTCGCAACCCGGTGATCTTCGTCACCGAGGTGGTGGCAGCCATGGTCACGGTCTTCTTCATTCGCGATCTTGCGACCGGGACCGGCAGTCCGCTGTTTTCGGGGCAGATTGCCGCATGGTTGTGGTTCACGGTGCTGTTTGCCACCTTCGCCGAAGCGGTCGCCGAAGGGCGCGGCAAGGCGCAGGCCGACAGCCTGCGTCGCACCAAGTCCGAACTGACGGCCCGTAAGCTGGTCTCGGCGGAGGGTCGTGAAACGCAGACGATCGCCGCCACTTCGCTGAAAGTCGGCGATCTCGTGCTGGTCGAAGCCGGGGAATTGATCCCCGGCGACGGCGACGTCGTCGAGGGCGTCGCGTCGGTCAACGAAAGCGCGATCACCGGCGAATCCGCACCCGTGATCCGCGAGTCCGGCGGCGACCGCTCCGCCGTCACCGGCGGCACGCAGGTGCTGTCCGACTGGATCAAGGTGCGCATCGGCACGGCGCCCGGCGACACCTTCGTCGACCGCATGATCGCGCTTATCGAAGGTGCGCAGCGCCAGAAGACCCCGAACGAGATCGCGCTGTCGATCCTGCTTTCGGGCCTGACGCTGGTCTTCCTGGTTGCCGTCGTGACGCTTTGGGGTCTTGCTGGCTATTCCGGCACGGTTCTGTCGGTCACGGTTCTTGCAGCACTGCTCGTCACCTTGATCCCGACCACCATCGGCGGTCTGCTGTCGGCAATCGGCATCGCCGGCATGGACCGGCTGGTGCGTTTCAACGTCATCGCGACATCGGGTCGCGCCGTCGAGGCGGCGGGCGACGTCGATACGCTGCTGCTCGACAAGACTGGCACGATCACCTTCGGCAACCGCATGGCCGCCAACTTCATGCCGGTTCCCGGCGTGACGGATGCCGAGCTTGCCGATGCCGCGCTGCTGGCAAGCCTTGCCGACGAGACGCCGGAGGGCCGGTCGATTGCGGCACTTGCTACCGGTGAATTCGGTCGTCAGGCGCCGGCGGTGTCCCTGCCCGTTTCCGGCAAGCAGACGAGCCGCGAGGTCGTGGCTTTGGCGGTCGGTGGCGGCTCGGTTCAAACAGGAGCTTTGGCAATCGACGCCGTCGTGCCCTTCGCCGCCGAAACGAGACTGTCGGGCGTCGATTTCGGCGGTCGCCGGCTGCGCAAGGGTGCCGTGGATTCGATCCTGAAGTTCGCTGGCGTTCGCGACGAAAACGTGCCGGCCGAATTTCGCCGCGCCGTCGACCAGGTCGCGCGCACCGGCGGCACGCCGCTTGCCGTTGCCGACGGCAATCGCCTGCTCGGCGTCATTCACCTCAAGGACGTGGTCAAGCCCGGCATCAAGGAGCGCTTCGCGGCCCTCCGGGCCATGGGTATCCGCACCGTCATGGTGACCGGCGACAACCCGGTCACGGCAGCGGCAATCGCGTCGGAAGCGGGCGTCGACGACTTCCTCGCCGAGGCGACGCCGGAAGACAAGCTCGGCTTTATCCGCAAGGAGCAGCAGGGCGGCCGCCTGATCGCCATGTGCGGCGACGGCACCAATGACGCGCCGGCGCTCGCCCAGGCCGACGTCGGCGTGGCGATGCAGACCGGTACGCAGGCGGCGCGCGAGGCGGCCAACATGGTCGATCTCGATTCCAGCCCGACGAAGCTCATCGAGATCGTCGAGATCGGCAAGCAGCTCTTGATGACGCGCGGCTCGCTGACGACCTTCTCGATCGCCAACGACGTGGCAAAATACTTTGCCATCATCCCGGCGCTGTTCATCACCACCTATCCGGCGCTGGCCGCCCTCAACATCATGGGGCTGTCGTCGCCGCAATCGGCGATCCTGTCGGCGGTCATCTTCAACGCCTTGATCATCGTCGCGCTCATCCCGCTGGCGTTGAAGGGGGTCAAGTATCGCCCGGTCGGCGCCGCCGCGCTCCTGCGCCGCAACCTGCTGGTCTACGGCCTCGGCGGCCTGATCCTGCCCTTTGCCGGCATCAAGCTCGTCGACGTCGTCGTCTCCGCTCTCAATCTGGTGTAATCATGTTGAACCAACTTCGCCCCGCAATCGTCATGGCCCTGCTCTTGACCGCGATCACCGGCCTTGCCTACCCCTTCGCGATCACCGGCGTTGCCCAGGCATTGATGCCCGTGCAGGCCAATGGCAGCCTGATCCGCATCGATGGCACCGTCGTCGGCTCCGATCTGATCGGGCAGAATTTCACCTCCGACAAATATTTCTGGCCGCGGCCCTCCGCGACCGGTCCTGAAGCCTATAACGCTGGTGGTTCGACCGGCTCCAACCTCGGCCCGACCTCGGTCAAGCTGAAGGACCGGGTTGCTGCCGACGTCGAGAAGCTGCGCGCCAGCGGTATAACAGGGGAAATCGCCGCCGACGGCGGCACGGCGTCCGGTTCCGGCCTTGACCCGCATATTTCGCCGGCTTTCGCCCGCGAGCAGGTTTCCCGCGTTGCCAAGGCACGCGGGCTTGCGGAAACGGATGTGGCGACGCTGGTCGAGCAGGCGACCGAAGGTCGTCTGCTGGGGATCATAGGCGAGCCGCGCGTCAATGTGCTAGAACTCAACCTTGCTCTGGATACCCGGAGAAGCTGAGTTTGAAGCCAGAGACACTGCCAGAGACGCTGAATGCCTGAAACCGATCGCGAATCGAAAAGCCGTCCGGACCCGGACGCACTGCTGGCGCTGGCCGGACAGGGGCGAAAAGGAAAGCTGACGGTTTTTCTCGGCGCAGCCCCAGGCGTCGGCAAGACCTATACGATGTTGACGCGCGCGCGTCGGCTGAAGGCCGACGGCGTCGACATCGTCATCGGTCTGGTGGAGACCCACGGGCGCGGCGAGACCGCCGCGCTCATCGAAGGACTGGAGATACTGCCGCGCCGCGATGTGAACCATCGCGGTCGTGTGCTTTCCGAATTCGATCTCGACGCGGCGCTCGCACGCCGCCCGAAGATCATCGTCGTCGACGAGCTGGCGCACAGCAACCCGGAGGACAGCCGCCATCCGAAGCGCTACCAGGATGTCGAGGAGCTGATTGCCGCCGGCATCGACGTCTGGACGGCGCTCAACATCCAGCATCTGGAGAGCCTGTCCGATGTCGTCGCCCAGATCACCGGCGTTGCGGTGCGCGAGCGCGTGCCCGACACGGTTCTCAGCCGTGCCGACGACGTGCTTTTGGTGGACCTGCCGCCGGCGGAACTGATCGAGCGGCTGAACGAAGGCAAGGTCTATCTGCCCGACAGCGCCAAGCGCGCGATCGAGCGCTTCTTCCGCCTGGGCAACCTGACGGCGCTGCGCGAGCTGGCGCTGCGGCGCACGGCCGATCGGGTCGACGACCAGATGGTCGACTATCTCAAGCAGAACGCTATCGAAGGCCCATGGGCGAGCGGCGAACGCCTGCTGGTGTGCATCGGTCCCGATCTGCTGTCGGAAAAGGTCGTGCGCACCGCCAGCCGCCTGGCTTCGGGGCTGAACGCACCCTGGATCGTGGTCTTCATCGAACGGGCCGACCGCGAAAGCGGCGATGGCGAGGGGGCGAGACGGCTCGACGAGACCTTCCGCCTTGCCGAACAGCTCGGCGCCGAGACCCGCCGCATTGTCGGCAACGATTTCGTCGAGGAGATCCTCAAGCTCGCCCGCCGCGAGCATGCGACACAGATCGTCATCGGCACAAGGCGCCAGCCGTTCCCGCTACGGCTGTTCCGGCAATCGCTTCCCGATGCGCTGGCGGAGCGGATCAGCGGCGTCGGCATTCATCTGGTGACCGACAAGGAACAGCCGCGCCCGAAGAGAGGCGTGACCGCCAAGCGGCAAATGCCGGAGGGCTTCGGGCGGGCGCTCGCCATCGCGGCCGCCACGGTGGGGACGGCGACTGCGCTCGGCCTCCTGATCGAGCGCTTCATCATCCTGCCGAATATCTCGCTGCTCTACCTGCTGGCGGTGCTGACGTCGGCGATCTATGCCGGCCACATCGCGGCGATCGCGGCTGCCCTGCTTTCGGTTCTTGCCTACAACTTCTTCTTCATCGATCCGGTCGGCACTTTCACGGTTGCCGAGCCGCACGAAGTCTTCGCGCTGTTCATTTTTCTGGTTGCGGCGGCGCTTGCCGGCAGTCTGGCCTCCCGGGTGCGCGAACAGGCGAAATCCGCTCGGCGCCGCGCCGCGGCAACGCAGGCGCTCTATGATTTCTCCCGCAAGCTTTCGGGAACGGCCAATGTCGACGATGTGCTCTGGGCGGCAGTCACCCAGATGCAGGCGACACTGAAACGCAATACCGCGTTGCTGCTGCCGGAGGAGGGCGATCTGCGCCTGAAGGCGGCCTGGCCGCCGGACACCGAACTCGATGTCACCGATACCATGGCGGCGCGCTGGGCGATGGACAAGAAAGAGGCGGCCGGCAACGGCACTGGCACGCTGCCGAACAGCCCGTTTCATTTCCGACCGCTGACGAGCCCGCACGGCGTCGTCGGCGTCTGCGGCTTCGTGCAGGCCGGCAAGCCGCTGGAGATCAACGAAGAGCGCGCGCTCGCCGCCATCCTCGACCAGACGGCGATCGCCATCGACCGGGCGCGTCTTTCCCGCGAGAGCCTGGATCACGCCGCCAAGCTGGAGGGAGAGCGGTTTCGCGCAGCCCTGCTGTCGTCGATCTCGCATGATCTGCGCACGCCGCTTGCCACCATCACCGGCGCCGTCACCAGCCTGCGCCAGCTGGGCGACCGCATGCCGCCGGAAAGCCGTGACGATCTGCTGCAATCGATCGAGGAGGAGGGCGGTCGGCTGACGCGTTTCGTCGCCAACCTCCTGGACATGACCCGCATCGAGGCGGGAACGGTCAATGCCAAGCGCGATTGGGTGGATGTCGCCGACGCCGTGCGCGCCGCCGTCGATCGGGCGCACAAGTACTTTCCTGCCCGCGAGATCGACACCAGCATCGCGCCCGAACTGCCGCTGATGCGCGGCGACAGCGTGCTTCTCGGCCAGGTGCTCTTCAACCTGCTCGACAATGCCAACAAGTACGGCGGTGACGAGCCGATCAGCATCTATGCGCGAAGGGACGGAAACGACATCGTCCTGTCAGTCACCGATCTCGGCAAGGGGATCGCACCGGGCGACCTCGAACAGGTATTCGAAAAATTCTTCCGCAGGGGCAAGGTGGACGGCCGCACGCCGGGCACCGGTCTCGGGCTGTCGATCGCCAAGGGCTTCGTCGAGGCCATGGGTGGCCGCATCAAGGCCGAAAGCCCGGCTTTGAGGCGTCGCGGCACCCGCATCTCCATGCGTTTTCCTGCCGCCGAAGCTGAAATATCCGAAAAGGACCGTGCATGAGCGTGGAGCGCATCCTCGTTGTCGACGACGAACCCCAGATCCAGCGCTTCCTGCGGCCGGCCTTGAGCGCTGCCGGCTACGATGTGCTGGAGGCGTTGACCGGAACGGACGCGTTGAAGGCGGCGGCGACGACCGCGCCCGACGTGGTGATCCTCGATCTCGGCCTGCCCGACATGGACGGCAAGGATGTGATCGCCAACATCCGCGCCTGGTCGCAGGTGCCGATCATCATCCTGTCGGCGCGCGACCGGGAGAGCGAAAAGATCGCCGCCCTCGATCTCGGCGCCGACGACTACATCGAAAAGCCCTTTGGCATCGGCGAGCTGACGGCGCGCATCCGGGCTGCCCTTCGCCACCGTATCCAGATGGAGGGCGGCCACACCCAGCTTTCGGCCGATGGTGTGGCGATCGATACGATCAAGCGCCTGGTGACGCGCGACGGAGAGCCAGTGCGTTTGACGCCGAAGGAATATGACCTTCTGGTCATGCTGGCGCACCACGCCGGGCGCGTCGTCACCCACAAGACGCTGCTGACTTCGGTCTGGGGCGCCGCCCATGGCGAGGATCTTCACTATCTGCGCGTCTTCATCGGCCAGTTGCGCGGCAAGATCGAGCGTGATCCGGCCGACCCGAAGATCATCCGCACGGAGCCGGGCGTCGGCTACCGCTTTGTCGGCGACGACGACTGACGGCCCCGGGCCCTTTCGCTCAGAGCAGCGTCCGGCCGTCGCTCAGTTGATCACCAGTGGTTTCGGCTGATCGTCGGCCAGTGTGTCGCCGACCACCGGCCGCTTTTTCGTCGGGCGTGGATTCTCGATGATGTTGACCGGTGCGGAGAGGGTGGTTGCAGCGACATTGCCAACGCCCCTGGTCGTGCCGGCGACGACGGCGGCGATGCCTGTTCCAACCGAGATGTTGGAATCGGTCAGCGTCTGGCCCTTGATGAGCCGCTGGCCGATCAGCTGCACGATCTCCGGGCTTTCGGCGAACTTGCCGTGATGCAGCCCGTCATCGGTCTCAACCTTGGTCAGGTCGATGGCGGTGATGCCGGATTTCTCCAAGTCCGTGCGATAAGGCTCCTTCGATGGGTCGATGGCGCCGAGCCGCGAAACGTCGCCGGAAATGAAGCTCGAAAGCGCGAGCGCGCGGTCGTCCTGCGCGACGAAGATCGTGAACTTCGGTTTCTTCTTGCCCATCTCCACCCATTGCTTGGCGAAGACGTCGAGATCGATATCCGGCGAAGCCAGGATCACGTTCTCGATCTTCGAGGGCACGTTGCCATCGCGAATGCCCATCTGCCTGAGCGACTCCATCGTCAGCCAGGTGCCCATGGAGTGCGCCAGGATGGTGATGTCCTTGACGTTGGGCGCCTCTGAAAGGATGCGCAACGTGTCCTCGAGCGCGGTGCGCGAGTAGTTCGTGCTTTCCTTGTCGTAGTTGTATTCGAACACGTTGGCGCGCGACGGCCAGGTGAACAGGATCGGCGTCGTCTGGGCGCCCGAATCATGGATGATCTGCGCCAGCCGGAAGACGGAATCCTCGTAGCGGTTGTTGAAGCCGTGAACGAAGACGAAGGCGTGGCCGCCGACGCCGTGCTGCTTGAACCAGGCCTTGCCGTCGGCAAGCGTGTCAAGTTCCCGCACCCGCGTCACCGCAAAGTCGGTGCTCGGATCAGGCGGCAGCTTGCGCGGCCATTGCACGGTGCCGGGCTTGCGCGCCGTGTCCGGAGGGATCGATACCGAAACATCGGTCATGAAGGTGTTGGCGTCTCTTTCGCCGGAAAACAGCGTCGCAGGATCGCCCGAAGGCTGCCGGGTCGTTGCGACCAGCATGTCCACCTGCGAGGTTTTCGGCGTCTGCGCCGTCAGCGCAACCGGCGTCATGACGCCCTTGGCGTGGCCGCCGCAGCCTGCAAGCCCCAGGGAAAGAACAGCAGGAAGGACGATGGTCATCACTCTCGGCGTCAGCACCGCCGAGACAATAACACGCGCATTCTCAATCATCGGCGCCCCACGCAGAAACAAAACGAGCCGCATCAGACTGTACTTTCGCGACGGCGCGATGACAGCATTCCGGGCCGGCAGATGCAAGCGGGTATTTCTCGGTTTCTCGCGTTGTGGTGGCACTGGTTCGATCGAGGCTGCCTCTGCGGTAACCAACCCGGAGGACCTTGGCGCTTCTCGCACACGTCGATCCGTGCTAGGAGCGCGGTCAGAGGGATAACCGAAGCTCTGCCTCGAAACCCGGTGTGCAACCAGTCGCCACATCGGGAAGACCTTTCCGACCGTGGCGTCCACTGATCGGGAAAGGCAAGATGAATATCCCCCTTCTTCTCCTCGCACTGGCGACCTTCGCCACCGGCACGGCGGAAAACATCGTCATCGGCATCCTGCCGGATGTGGCATCAGGGCTCGGCGTCTCCATCGGTCTTGCCGGGCAGTTGACCTCGGTGTTCTCCGTGACATTTGCGCTGACGGCACCGGCAGCCCTCCTGCTGACGGCACGCCTGGAGCGCAAGACCCTGCTGTTGCTGGCGCTGGTGCTCTTCATCGCCAGCAATGTGCTGGCGGCTGCCAGCCCGAATTACGGCGTCCTGGTCGCCGCCCGCATCGGCATGGCGGCCGCGAGCGCCACGGCCTGCCTGGTTGCGACCATGCTGGCAACGGAGATCGTGCCGGCGGAGAGGCGGGGCCGGGCGATCGGCCTGATCTTCATGGGCATCAGCGCCTCGCTCGTTCTCGGCGTACCGGCGGGCATGCTCCTGAGCGGCACGTTCGGCTGGCGCAGTGTCTTCACCGGCCTGGCGCTGTTTGCGGTTTGCGTCCTGTTCGCATGTCAGTGGTTCGTGCCGGGGGCCGGTCGGTCGAAGCCGCCGCGCGGCCGCTCCTATGCTGGCCATCTGCGCTCGTTCTCGTGCGTCTGTGCGCAGCTGGTGTCGGTGCTGATGATCGGCGGCCATTTCAGCGTGTTCGCCTACCTCGCGCCCTATCTGGCCGAGATCGTCGGGATGCACGGCGATGAGGTCGTCACGGCCTTCTTCGCCTTCGGCATAGCGGGTGTCTGCGGCGGCTATCTCGGCGGTCGGTTGAGCGATGCCGTGGCGCCGCGACTGGCGATCCGGTTGACGCCGTTCGGCTATGTCATCGCGCTGGTCGCGATACCCTTCGTGTCTGATACGCGGCCGTTGTTCATTGCGGTCATGATGCTGTGGGGCTGCATCAGCTGGATGATCTCGCCGGTGGTGCAGAGCTTCCTGATCAGGCAGAGCCCTGAGACGGCGGAAGCCGGCGTCGGCCTCAACCTGTCGGCCATGCATGTCGGCGTCGGGCTGGGCACCGGCGTCGGCGGCGTGCTTGTCGAGGCGGCCTCGCCATCAGTGCTTCCGGCAGCCGCCGCACTCCTGGCCGGCCTTGCCGTTATCGCTGCATTCGCCGCGACCTGGCGTGCGTCGGTCCCGAACGAGGCCAATCGCCACGCAGCGCCGTGAGCGAACGCATTATGCTGTCGCGTGTTTGCAGATCAGGATGTGGTGCCGGGCAGCGGCAGGTTGAGCGCCGGGCCGGGGCTGACGCCGTGCTGCCGGCGGACCTGCCGCGATGCGCTGCCGTCGAACAGCGACATCGGCAAGGTCCCGGTCAGGATCCAGCGGTAAGGCGAGCCGGCATCCGGTTCGCGCGATTGATGCGGGATCGACGCCAGCGGCAGAACGTATTCCGGCCGGCGCAGGCCCGCATCCTTGTTTCCGAGCCACGTCAGGACGACAAGGACCTCGCCGCCGATTTCGAGCGCCGACAAGGAACAGGTACGGCCGGAGACATTGGCCTGAACGGCATCCTCATGAACATGAAAACGGCTAACTCTAAGCGACATCGATCGGCTTCCTCGAAATGGACCGCTTGCCCGCCGCTCGTGCGTAGCAAGACGAGCTGACCCTGGGCCAGCTTCAGACTATCATCCCGCTACAGTGCTCATTTCTTTGAAGGAAAATGGTGCCGCTTACGTGACTCGAACACGTGACCCCATCATTACGAATGATGTGCTCTACCGACTGAGCTAAAGCGGCCCTGAGGCGGTTCCGCGAAAAGACCGCGGAACGAAGTGTGAGGCGCTGATAAACGCAAAGCGCCAAGATTTCAAGCCATCAGTTTCGAGAACTTGAAAATTCCTTGTTGGTAGCAATCGTGGGGGTCGTATGCAGCCCGAGGCGGGCGCGCGCCGCGTCGTACTCGCGCTCCCAGCGATCGACCATATGCCCGACCGAGGTGACCTCGCGCACCGCACCGATGCCCTGGCCGCAGCCCCAGATGTCCTTCCAGGCCTTGGTGCCTTCGGTGGCCTGGGCGAAATCCATCTTCGACGGGTCGGCTTCCGGCAGGCTTTCCGGGTCCATGCCGGCCGCCACGATCGACGGCTTCAGGTAGTTGCCGTGGATGCCGGTGAAGTAGTTGGAATAGACGATGTCGGCGGCATTGCTGTCGACGATCATCTGCTTGTAGGCGTCGCTGGCGCGTGCCTCTTCGGTGGCGATGAAGGGCGAGCCGATATAGGCCATGTCGGCGCCCATGGCCTGGGCGGCGAGGATAGCGCCGCCGGTGGCGATCGCACCGGAAAGCAGCAGGGGGCCATCGAACCAGGAGCGGATCTCCTGGACGAGGGCGAAGGGCGAGAGCGTGCCCGCATGGCCGCCCGCGCCGGCGGCGACGGCGATCAGCCCATCAGCGCCCTTGCGGATTGCCGAATTGGCGTGGCGGTTGTTGATGACGTCATGCAGCACGATGCCGCCATAGGAATGAATGGCGGCGTTGACCTCGGGCACGGCGCCGAGCGAAGATATGACCACCGGCACCTTGTACTTGATGCAAAGCATCAGATCCTGCTCGAGGCGGGCGTTGGACTTGTGGACGATCTGGTTGACGGCAAAGGGGGCGGCCGGTCGGCCGGGGTTCTTGGCGTCATGGTCGGCGAGCGCTTCAGTGATTTCGGCGAGCCATTCGTCGAGCTGCGAATGCGGGCGGGCGTTCAGCGCCGGGAAGGCGCCGATCACGCCGGCCTTGCACTGAGCGATCGTCAGCTTGGGATGCGAGACGATGAACAAGGGTGCGCCGACGACGGGCAGTCTCGTCGTTTCGGAAAGAATTGGCGGCAGCGACATCGAGTTCTCCATCCCTTGGTATTTTTGACGTTTGCGTAAACGTCAAAATAGATAGCAGCAAGTTGCGCGCTTGCAAAGATGCGGTTTTTCCGGCCGAAGCGCTAAGCAGAAGGCAGTTTTCCCCGGCGTTGCCGGGACCAGTGGCGCGCCGGACTTGCGGATTTCGAAAGCAGCGGTTACGCAATTGTTAACAAAACCAACGGCGTGCATCCGGAATTAACTGATAAGAGCTTGCGGATGATGAAAAAGCGTCGATCGATTGACGAGCGCCGGCGGGAGGCACTGCATGATCCTATCCTTAAATCGGATCCGATTTAAGGATAGGATCATGCAGCAGATTTAAAGCGTTACAGCGTCCTTTGCGCGCCATGTTTGACGCGCAAAGGACGCTGTAAGGGCCGGTGTGCACAGAAGGATTTGATGTGAGCGGACTCGAGACTGCAATCCGAAATGCGCTGGAGCGCTCCGACAGAACCAGCGCCGAAACGCGGGCGCGCATCTATCAATCCGCGCGCCAGGCGCTGGAAACCGGGCTGCAGAAGCAGGGGATCGAGGACCAGAACGTCGTCGCCCAGCAGCGTCATCGGCTGGAAGCGGTCATTCATGCGATCGAGACGGAGGAGCGGGCGGCGCTGAAGGCGCGGCCGGCGTCGGCGCCTTCGGTCAGCCTCGATGACGCGGTTGCACCACGTGCGGCGGCGACAGCCAGGCCCGAGCCGCAGCCATCCGGCCCCGACCGCCGCGAACCGGCTTTCGCCGGCCAGGCGCCGCGCGACGGGCAGAAGGATGGTGGGCTGGGAGGCCTTCGCGCCGATCGCGACGGTCCTGTCGTATCGACGGCTGCGGCAGGTGAGGTTGCGGCCAGGCAGTCAAGTGACGGCAGAGGCGCGGTTGCGCCGGAAGTGCGCGCGATGGACGGCCGCACGCGTCGACGCAAGCGCGGGCGCCTGCTGTCGCTTACCATGGTCGTCGCAACGCTGGCCGCGGCGCTGGTTGCCGCCGTGTGGTGGGTCGAGACCAACAATCTGCTGCAGTCTCCGGCCGCGCGCGACACCAATGTCGCCAACCCGCCGGCAACCGTGGCATCGCAGGATTTCGATGGTGCCGCCGGCCTGCAGACGCTCGGCGCCCAGGAAGGCTTCACCGGCGATTGGGTCGAGGTGTACACACCCGGCAAAACAGGCGCGATCACACCCGGCCCGCAGGCGACCGCCGAGCTGGCCAAAGATGATGGCGGCCAGCGCGTGCTGCTGACATCGGCGGACGCCGATGCCGATGGCGATGTTACGATCGAGATTCCGGCCGCGATCCTGGCCGAACTTTCAGGCAAGACGTCGACGCTGGCACTGACCGTGCAGGCGACGCCCGGAAAGGCGACCGAGTTTGCCGTAGAGTGCAACTTCTCTTCGCTGGGCGAGTGCGGCCGTCACCGTTTCACCCTGCATGACGAGCGCGTCGACATGCTGTTCAAGGTCACCTTCGATCGCAGCCTTGCGCCGAGCGCCGCCGGGCAGCTCGTCATCAACAGCGACATCAGCGGCGGCGGCAAGGGCTTGAACCTTTACGCCATCCGCGTTCTGCCGGGGCAATAATACCAACGCAGGTTGGTATGAGCCGACGGGCTGGCCGGCTTGCTGACTGAGATTATTTCAGGAAGCCTGGGCCCGAGCCGATGATCTTGTCATCGATCTCGCCGATCGCGTCGTTGTCCTTGCCCTCGTAATCGAGCTTGGAGAGCATGTGGCGAATAAGGTTGAGACGCGCACGCCGCTTGTCGTTGCCGCGCACCACGGTCCATGGCGCCTGGTCCGTATGGGTGTCTTTCAACATCTGGTTGCGCTTCGCGGTATAGTCGTCCCATTTGTTGAGGGCGGCGATATCCATCGGCGACAGCTTCCAGACCTTCAGGGGATCATGGCAGCGGTCGTGAAAGCGCTTGAGCTGCATCTCGCGACCGATGTTGATCCAGAATTTGAAGAACTGAATGCCTTCGTGAACGATCATCTTTTCGAAACGCGGCACCTGCTTGAGAAACTGTTCGTGCTGCTCGGGCGTGCAGAAGCCCATCACCGGCTCGACGCCGGCGCGGTTGTACCAGGAGCGGTCGAAGAGAACGAGTTCGCCGGCGGTTGGCATCGTTGCGATGTAGCGCTGGAAGTACCATTGCCCCCGTTCGGTCTCCGTCGGCTTTGTCAGCGCAACGACGCGCGCCCAGCGTGGATTCAGGTTGCCGCTGGTCGCATGGATCGCGCCGCCCTTGCCCGCCGCGTCGCGACCCTCGAACAGGGCGATGATGCGCTTGCCGGTCGCCTGCTGCCAGAGCTGCAGCTTGACCAGTTCGATCTGCAGCTTTTCCAGCGTCTTCAGGTATTCTTCCTCGTCGAGCTTCTTCTTGTAGGGGTAGTCGTCGGAGGAGAACGAGGCCTCGTCGATCCACTTCGGCAATTCGGGATTGTCGATGTCGAAGAGCCGCTTCTTGCCGCCGATATCGAGTTCTACCGTCCGGCTTTCGGTCTTCGTTGCCGCCTGCGTTGACGCCATGTGGTCTTCCTCCAGCCCGCGCGATTTCCTGTGAGGAGGCCACAATTGCATTGCGGATTCAAGCGCGTCGTGAAAATCATGTCATGAAGGGTCGCTATCTCTCGACCATTTGAGGTCGGGAGGAAGACAAAGTGATTCATGAGGATATGGTGCTGGATGGTTCCAAGGCTTTCTGGCGGATGCTTGTGCCGCGACTGAAGGCAGAGCGTTGGCTCCTCGGCCTGACGGCGCTGCTCGCCGTCCTCGCCACGTTTACCGGCATTCATTTCTTCGTGGTTCTGCCGTTCTGGATCGTGCTTGCCGCGGCTCTGCTGAACCGCAGCGCGCCTTCGCCACTGCCGAAGGCCGCAAAAGCGGCGAAGGTAGCGGCGGTGGCGGGCGTGGCCAGCGATGCCTTGATCCCGGCCCTGAACGCGCTCGATATGCCGGTTCTGGTGGTGGCTGTTGATGAAACCGTCGTCTTCCAGAACATCGCTGCCGAAAAGGCATTCGGCACCATCCCGCCCAACAGCTATCTCGCGGCCCGCGTCCGCTCGCCCGGCATTCTCGATATGGTCCGCGAAACGATCGCGACCGGCAAGATCAACCAGATCGAGCACACCGAGCGCCTGCCGTCCGATGCCGTCTACGTGGTCAGGGTGGCGCCGGCCGAAGTGGGTGGCGATGGCCCGTGGCGCCGGATCTTCCTGTTGACCTACCGCGATATTTCGCAGGCCCGCCGCATCGATCGCATGCGCTCGGACTTCGTCGCCAATGCCAGCCACGAACTGCGCACGCCGCTGGCCTCTTTGCGCGGCTTCATCGAGACCATGCAAGGTCCGGCGCGCAACGATGCGAAGGCGCAGGAGAAGTTCTTCGGCATCATGCATGAGCAGGCGACCCGCATGAGCCGCCTCGTCGATGACCTCCTGTCGCTGTCGCGGCTCGAGCTGAAATCACACATTGCGCCTGACGATACGATCGATCTGCGCCCGCTGCTCGGCCATGTCCGCGACAGCCTTGCGCCGCTCGCCAACGATCTCGACGTGACGATCGCGCTGACGATGCCGGACGAACCTGTCGTCGTGCAGGGGGACCGCGACGAGCTGATCGAGGTCTTCGAGAACCTGATCGAGAATGCCTGCAAATACGGCCAGGAAGGCAAGAAGGTCGATGTCGAGCTTTCCGGCGGGCAGGGCGGGCAGGCGGAGGTCGTGGTCAGAGACTACGGCCCCGGCATTCCGGCCGAGCATGTGCCCCGCATCACCGAGCGGTTCTACCGCGTCAATGTCGAGGCGAGCCGCTCGAAAAAGGGCACGGGTCTCGGCCTTGCGATCGTCAAGCACATCCTGACCCGCCACCGCGCGCGACTGTTGATCCACTCCGAGCTGGGCAAGGGCACGGTGTTTACCGTGCGTTTTTGACATATTGGCGCGGGATAAGTCCTCTTCGTTCATTTTTCATTATTATTTTCAATGACATGAACTGTCATAAATGTTTCGCGAAACTGACATAAAAGGTGTGGCTATCGGCGGCTAGTTAGGGGCAGCCGATCAGACGGCGAAGAGCGCTGCAACGCTTGGCGCACTCAACACAAGCCCATTCCGGGAGAACTTCAATGAAAGCTCTTAAACTCACTGTTGCGGCGCTCGTCGCATCCGCCGCATTCGCTGGCGTGGCTGCCGCGCGCGATCAGGTTCAGGTCGCCGGCTCCTCGACCGTTCTTCCCTACGCCAAGATCGTCGCCGAGACGTTCGGTGAGACCTTCCCGGACTTCAAGACGCCGGTCGTCGAATCCGGCGGCTCCTCCGCCGGTCTGAAGGAATTCTGCAAGGGCGTCGGCCCGGATACCATCGACATCGCCAACTCCTCGCGCAAGATCAAGGACAAGGAAATCGAAGCCTGCAAGGCCGCTGGCGTTACCGAGATCCAGGAAATCAAGATCGGTTATGATGGCATCGTCTTCGCGACCGACGCCGGCAACGCCGACCTCGCGCTGAAGCCCGAAGACCTCTACAAGGGTCTGGCTGCTGAAATCGTCGTCGACGGCAAGCTCGTCGCCAACCCCTACAAGAAGTGGTCTGAAGTCAACTCCGCTCTGCCGGACGCCGACATCGCCGCCTTCATCCCGGGTGAAAAGCACGGCACGCGCGAAGTCTTCGAAGAGAAGATCCTGGCTGCAGGCTGCAAGGAAGCTGGCGCCGTTGACGTCATCAAGGCTGCCGTTGCCGATGAAAAGCAGCAGCACAGCAAGTGCGTCGCGGTCCGCAAGGACGGCTTGGCTGTCGACATCGACGGCGACTACACCGAAACGCTGGCCCGTATCGCTGCCAACAAGAACGGCATCGGCGTATTCGGCCTGTCCTTCTACGAAAACAACGCCGACAAGCTGAAGGTCGCCACCGTCAACGGCATCGTTCCGTCGACCGAAACGATCGCTTCCGGCGAATACCCGGTTTCGCGCCCGCTGTACTTCTACGTCAAGAAGGCACACCTCGGCGTTATCCCGGGCCTCAAGGAATATGTTGAGTTCTTCCTCGACGATCAGATGATCGGCCCGGAAAGCCCGCTTGCCGAATACGGCCTCGTCGCCGCTCCGGACGCCGAGCGCGAAGAAGTTCGCAAGGCTTTCACGGCCGGCAACATGCTCTGATACTGACAAGCCCCGGCGCGACATTTTCGCGCCGGGGCATGCCTCCATCCGAACTGCCGGCAGCGCATTGAGCGCTCCGCCGCGGAGACGTGCCGATGAGTACTTCGCTCCTTCTTTTGCTCATTGTTTTAATTGGTTTTATTTCTTACTTTGCAGGCCGCGCGCGTTCGCTCGCGCAGGCCAACGGCAAGCTCTCCAACCTGCATTCCTTGCCTGGTTATCACGGCAGCTATGTTGCCATCTGGGCGATCCTTCCGGCCGCACTCGTGCTTGGGGCCTGGCTCGTCGCCGCCCCGATGTACATTGACTCCAGCACCCGGGCGATTTTGCCCGAAACGGTGCAGACGCAGGGCGGCGCGACCGTCGAGCTGGCGCTTGGCCAGGTCAAGTCGGTCGCCGGCGGCCTGAAGCGGCTGACGGCGGAAGAGCTTTCGTCGCTTGAAAACGGCTCGGCCAATCTTCGCTCCACGCTTGCGGCCAAGGGCGTTGCCCTTGCCGGCGAAGGCGAACCCTACATGATCACCGCTGCCCAGCATTTCAATGCGATGAGCGTCACCAACCGCTGGCTGATGAGTGCGGTCGTGCTGCTGATCGCCATTGCCGGCGGCGTTTACGCCATCCGCAACATCGCCACCCGCTTCCGTGCCCGCAATCAGGTTGAGCGCGTCATCCTCGGCTCGCTGATCGTCGCTTCCTCGATCGCCATCCTGACGACGGTCGGCATCGTCGCTTCGATGCTGTCGGAAGCCGGCCGTTTCTTCACGATGGTTTCGCCCTTCGAGTTCTTCTTCGGCACGGTCTGGGATCCACGGTTTTCTGCCGCCGGCAGCGGCGGTGCGTCCGGCCAGTTCGGCCTGATCCCGCTTCTCGCCGGCACGCTCTATATCGCTTTCGTCGCCATGCTCTTTGCGGTGCCGATCGGTCTGTTCGCAGCCATCTACATGGCGGAGTATGCGAGCCCACGCCTGCGTTCGACGGCAAAGCCCTTGCTCGAGGTGCTCGCCGGCATCCCGACCATCGTCTACGGTTTCTTCGCACTGGTGACCGTCGGCCCGTTCCTGCGCGACATCTCTGCCCAGTTGAACGGTCTCGTCACCGGCAACTATCAGAACTTCATCCAGGCGCAGAGCGTCGTGACCGCCGGCATCGTCATGGGCATCATGCTGATCCCGTTCGTGTCCTCGCTGTCCGACGACATCATCACCCAGGTGCCGCGGGCCCTGCGCGATGGCTCGCTCGGTCTCGGGGCCACCCGCTCTGAAACGGTCAAGAAGGTCATCCTTCCCGCCGCGCTGCCGGGCATCGTTGGCGCCCTGCTTCTGACCGCCTCGCGCGCCGTCGGCGAAACGATGATCGTGGTGCTTGCCGCCGGTGTCGCGGCCCGCATGCAAATCGATCCCTTCGAGCCGATGACCACGGTGACGGTGAAGATCGTCAACCAGTTGACGGGTGACCTTGAGTTCACCTCGCCGCAGACGCTGGTTGCCTTCGCACTCGGCATCACGCTCTTCGTCATCACGCTCGGCCTCAACATTTATGCGCTCTACATCGTGCGCAAATATCGGGAGCAGTACGAATGACCGACATCGCTTCCCCGACCGTCCGGATCTCCGCCCGTCCCGCATCCGCAACGCGCGATATCGGCATCAAACGCCGCTACGCAGCCGAGCGCCGGTTCCGTGCCTATGGCATCGGCGCCATCAGCCTGGGCCTGTTCTTCCTCGCTCTGTTGCTGTGGACGGTGGTCTCCAACGGCTACACTGCGTTCCAGCAGACAACGATCACGCTGCCGATCGAATTCAGCGAGAAAGTCATCGACCCCAAGGGTGAGCGCGCCACCGACGGCAAGGTGCTGATGACCGCCAACTATCCGCTGCTGGTGCGTGAGGCGCTGATCAAGCAGCTCGGCATCGATGCGAGCAAGCGTCCGCTGGTCAAGCAGGCCACCGACATGATGTCGGCAAGCTCCCGCACGCTGTTGCGCGACATCGTCGTCGCCGACCCGTCGGTTATCGGCAAAACCATACCGGTGACATTGCTCGCCGAAGCCAATGTCGACTCCGCGTTCAAGGGTCAGATCGACCTGAGCGTCGAGGAGAGCAAGCGCAAGGTCAAGGACCAGCAGGTCACCTGGATGAACGAGCTGGCAAGTGCCGGCGTCTTGAAGAAGAGCTTCAACACCGGCATCTTCACCTTCGGCGCCTCGAGCCGCCCAGAAGCGGCAGGCGTTGGCGTTGCCGCCCTCGGCTCGCTGTTCATGATGCTGATCGTGCTTGTCCTGTCCCTGCCGATCGGTGTTGCCGCTTCGATCTATCTCGAAGAGTTCGCGCCGAAGAACAGGCTGACCGACCTGATCGAAGTCAACATCAACAACCTCGCCGCCGTCCCGTCGATCGTCTACGGTCTCTTGGGTCTGGCCGTGTTCATCAACTTTGCCGGCATGCCGCGCTCGGCTGCCGTCGTCGGCGGCCTGGTGCTGACACTGATGACCCTGCCGACGATCATCATCGCCACCCGCGCGGCGTTGAAGGCGGTCCCGCCGTCCATCCGCTCGGCAGCGCTCGGCCTCGGTGCGTCGAAGATGCAGACCATCTTCCACCACGTGCTGCCGCTGGCGATGCCGGGCATTCTGACCGGCACGATCATCGGCCTCGCCCATGCGCTTGGCGAAACCGCGCCGCTCCTGTTGATCGGCATGGTCGCCTTCGTCGTCGACTACCCCGGCTCGCCGATGGAACCGTCGACCGCACTGCCGGTGCAGATCTACATGTGGGCCAACGAGGCGGAACGCGCCTTCGTCGAGCGCACCTCCGGCGCGATCATCATTCTTCTCATCTTCCTCGTCGTCATGAACCTTGGCGCCATTCTGTTGCGACGTCGCTTTGAGCGCCGTTGGTAGTGAGGTAATTACTATGAACATCATGTCAGAAGCAGCAGTCGAGAAGGCCTTGGATCAGAAAATGAACACTGTGCCCTACAAGATGATCGGCAAGGATGTGTCGGTTTACTACGGCGACAAGCGCGCGCTTTTCGACGTCAACCTCAACATCCGCGAGAACACGGTTACGGCTCTGATCGGCCCTTCGGGCTGCGGCAAGTCGACCTTCCTGCGCACGCTGAACCGCATGAACGACACCATCGAGAACTGCCGCGTCACCGGCAAGATCACGCTCGATGAGGACGATATCTACGACCCGGCGATCGACGTCGTGGAACTGCGTGCCCGCGTCGGCATGGTGTTCCAGAAGCCGAACCCTTTTCCGAAGTCGATCTACGACAACGTCGCCTACGGCCCGCGTATTCACGGGCTTGCCCGCACAAAGGCCGATTTCGACGAAGTCGTCGAGACCAGCCTGCAGAAGGCCGGCCTCTTCAACGAGGTGAAGGACCGACTGCACGAGCCGGGCACCGGGCTTTCGGGTGGCCAGCAGCAGCGCCTGTGCATTGCGCGCGCCGTTGCCGTCAGCCCTGAAGTGATCCTGATGGATGAGCCCTGTTCGGCGCTCGATCCGATCGCGACCGCCAAGGTCGAGGAACTGATCCACGAACTGCGCACGAACTTCACGATCGTGATCGTCACCCACTCGATGCAGCAGGCGGCGCGTGTATCGCAGCGCACCGCGATGTTCCACCTCGGCAATCTCGTCGAGGAGAACGACACCGACAAGATGTTCACCAATCCGGATGACCAGCGTACCCAGGACTACATCATGGGCCGGTTCGGTTGATGGCCGAAGCACCCCTTCAACCCGTTTCCTGAACGCGCCCGCAAGGATCGAAGACTATGTCCATGCACATAATGTCCGCCTACGACGAAGAACTGAAATATCTCACGCGCCGCATCTCCGAGATGGGCGGCCTTGCCGAGCAGATGGTGGGCGAATCCGTTCGCGCGCTGGTCAATTCCGACCTCGCATTGGCGCAGAAGGTGATCTCCGACGACGCCATCCTCGATGAGGCCGAACGCCAGATCGGCGAAAAGGCGATCATCACCATCGCCAAGCGCCAGCCGGTTGCCGCCGACCTGCGCGAGATCATGGGGTCGATCCGCATCGCGTCCGATCTCGAGCGTGTCGGCGACCTCGGCAAGAACAACGCCAAGCGCGTCATTGCCGTTGCCGGCTCCGGCATCCCGCGCAAGCTTGCGCGCGGTCTCGAGCACCTGGCCGAGCTCGCGCTCGTGCAGCTCAAGGAAGTCCTCGACGTCTACGCCTCCCGCTCGCCGGAGAAGGCCAACAGCATTCGCGAGCGCGACGAGGAGATCGATGCGATCTACACCTCGCTGTTCCGCGAGCTGCTGACCTACATGATGGAAGATCCGCGCAACATCACGCCCTGCACGCATCTTTTGTTCTGCGCCAAGAACATCGAGCGTATCGGTGACCACGCCACCAACATCGCCGAGACGATTTATTACATGGCGACGGGCGCGCAGCCGGAAGGCGAGCGTCCGAAGGATGACAATACGTCGACGCTGGGTGCCGTAAAGGACTGAGACCCAAACTCGTTCGAGTGACTGGCTATGAACCTGCTCCGGTCGCAGCCTTGGTTGCGGCCCTGCTTTGTCGCGTCTGAAGCTATTCGTTTTCGCGCGTGCCTTTGAAAGCGCGCGGAGTGCTCCAGATGCTGTATGTTCGAGCATCTCTGCCCGTTCGACCGAACGCGAGACGCTCTGGGTAAGGAGACGTTACCTGATGTTGCCGAAAATCGCCGTTGTCGAAGACGAAGAGGCGCTGAGTGTCCTGCTGCGGTATAATCTCGAAGCCGAAGGGTTCGATGTCGATACGATCCTGCGCGGCGACGAGGCCGAGATCCGCCTGCAGGAGCGCCTGCCGGATCTCTTGATCCTCGACTGGATGCTGCCGGGGGTATCCGGTATCGAACTTTGCCGCCGGCTGCGTCAGCGCCCGGAAACCGAGCGCCTGCCGATCATCATGCTGACGGCGCGCGGCGAGGAGAGCGAGCGGGTTCGCGGCCTTGCCACCGGCGCCGACGACTATGTCGTCAAGCCGTTCTCGACGCCGGAGCTGATGGCCCGCGTCAAGGCGATGCTGCGACGCGCCAAGCCCGAGGTCCTCTCGACGCTGCTTCGTTGCGGCGATATCGAACTCGACCGCGAGACGCACCGCGTCCATCGCCGCACCCGTGAGGTCCGTCTCGGCCCGACGGAATTCCGCCTGCTCGAATTCCTGATGTCTTCCCCGGGCCGGGTCTTCTCGCGGTCGCAGCTTCTGGATGGCGTCTGGGGCCACGATATCTATGTCGACGAACGCACGGTGGATGTGCATGTCGGACGCCTTCGCAAGGCGCTGAACTTCTCGAGCATGCCGGATGTCATTCGCACGGTTCGCGGTGCCGGGTACTCGCTCGAAAGCTGAGCATCCAATCAGTCACTAAAAAGGGGCCGGTTGGCCCCTTTTTCATGCGTTGTTCTCGGTCGCTTTAGCGAGCGCGGCGGCGCTCGGCGGAAGGCTGGTAGGCAAGCCGTGCATGGAAGCTGCAATAGGGCGAAGCTTCCGGGGAGTCGTTGCCGCAGAAGTGGAACTCTTCCTTCAGCGGGTCGCCGATCGGCCACTTGCAGGTGCGCTCGGTCAATTGCGTCAGCTCCAGGCGGCGCGACATCGGCACGACCACATTCGTCTGGATATGGAAGTCCTGTTCGGCAACGAGATCGACTTCGACCTCTTCCTTGAGGACGGTTGCGCCGGCCGAACGGGTAACCGTGCGGGTGGTGACGCGCGACGCGTAGTTCGGAGCGCGCGGCGCCGAGGTCGGGCGCTGCTTCGGCCGGGTCGCGGCGGTGGTTCCGCCAGCCTTGGCCCTGCCCGGTAGGCTCAGTCGGTGAACCTTGCCGATGACCGCATTGCGGCTGACGCCGCCGAGCTGCGCTGCGATCTGGCTCGCGCTCAGGCCCTCGGACCAAAGCTTCTTCAGTTTTTCCACCCGCTCGTCAGTCCAGTTCATTTCTGCACTCTCCGTTCTCAGCGTTGGCGATGGCAGAATCTCTCACCACGCTCCGGAAAAGCTCCGGAGCTGCAACGCGATAACACTTTTGGTGACTAGGTCCGCCGCATGCGTCTAGTAATTGAACGTTAACCTACTGACGGGCGGACTCCGTGGCAAGAGTCCCGGGAATCGCGCCGAATCGATTTCCTAGTTTTCCCCAACTTGCTCGGTGGGCGTTGCATTTTTGCAAGCCCCGCCGCGCGTTTTTTTCGTCGCATGGATCAGACCCGTCCGACCGCACTGCAAGGCTTGGTTTTGTTGACATTGCGCTGCGAAATAGGAATAGTGCCTGCGCCGCCGCAAGGCGGCATTTTTAATTTTTTGCCGCGCTCGACACGGGCTCGGATCGATGCCGATAGCAATGAAGGAGAGGCTCGCCATGACTGCAACCACGCCGCTTTACGACACCTACATGCGTGCGCCGTTGCGTTTCGAGCGAGGAGAGGGCGTCTGGCTGATCGCCGAAGACGGCTCGCGCTATCTCGACTTCGCCGCCGGCGTCGCCGTCAACTCGCTTGGCCATGCCCATCCGCATCTGGTCGAGGCTTTGAAGGCGCAGGCCGAGAAGGTCTGGCACCTGTCCAACCTCTATGAGGTTCCGGGCCAGGAGAGCCTGGCGCGCCGGCTGACGGCCGTCACTTTCGCCGACCGTGTGTTCTTCACCAACTCGGGCGCCGAAGCACTCGAATGCGCGATCAAGACCGCCCGCCGCTACCATTTTGCCAAGGGCAATCCGGAGAAGTTCCACGTCATCACCTTCGAGGGCGCCTTCCACGGACGCACGATCGCGACCATCGCCGCCGGCGGTCAGCAGAAGTACATCGAAGGCTTCGGCCCGAAGGCTCCGGGTTTCTACCAGGTTCCGTTCGGCGACATCGCGGCGGTCAAGGATGCGATCACCGACGAGACGGCGGCGATCCTGATCGAGCCGATCCAGGGCGAGGGCGGCATCCGCCCGGCCACCAAGGAGTTCATGCAGGAACTGCGCGCGCTTTGCGACGAGTTCGGCCTGCTGTTGATCCTCGACGAGGTCCAGTCCGGTGTCGGCCGCACCGGCAAGCTGTTCGCCTATGAATGGGCCGGCATCCGTCCCGATATCATGGCTGTCGCCAAGGGGATCGGCGGCGGCTTCCCGCTCGGCGCCTGCCTTGCGACCGAAGAGGCGGCGGCCGGCATGGTTGCCGGTACGCACGGCTCCACCTACGGCGGCAACCCGCTCGCCATGGCGGTCGGCAACGCCGTGCTCGACGTCATCCTGGCCGACGGCTTCCTGGAGCAGGTTCGCGACGTCGCGCTGGTCTTCCGCCAGGGTCTCGCCTCGCTGAAGGACCGGTTCCCCGATGTGATCGAGGACATCCGCGGCGACGGGCTGATGCTCGGCATCAAGGCGAAAGGCCCTTCGGCCGATCTCCTGAAGGCGATCCGGGCGGAGAAGCTGTTGGCCGTTCCCGCCGGTGAGAACGTGCTGCGCCTGCTGCCGCCGCTGACGGTGACCGCCGAGGAAGCGCGCGAAGGCCTGGCGCGGATCGAGCGCGCGGCCGAAGCCGTGAGAAGCAGCAGCGGCACCGCCGCAGCCTAGTTTTTGAACCGGGAGATCGGTAGCGATTTTCCCAAGGGTCCATGCGCGAATCCGAGGTGTCGAAGCGTCTATCGTGCTCTTCGACACCGGTCGTGCTTCAGGGGCCATTCTGAGGACAGGAATTCAGTACGATGGCAGGCACAAGACACTTCATCGATCTTTCGGCCATGACGGCGGCGGATCTGCGCACGATTATTGACGACGCACGCGTGCGAAAGACGGCGACCAAGGCTGGAACCGCCGCGAAGCCGCTCGCCGGCAAGATGCTGGCGATGATCTTCGAAAAGCCCTCCACCCGTACCCGCGTCTCCTTCGATGTCGGCATGCGCCAGCTCGGCGGCGAAACCCTGTTTCTCTCGGGCACCGAGATGCAGCTCGGTCGCGCCGAGACCATCGGCGACACCGCCAAGGTGCTGTCGCGCTATGTGGACGCGATCATGATCCGCACGACCGACCATCGCCGCCTTCTCGAGTTGGCCGAACACGCAACGGTGCCGGTCATCAACGGCCTGACCGACGACACCCATCCCTGCCAGATCATGGCCGACATCATGACCTTCGAGGAACACCGCGGACCGGTGAAGGGCAAGACCATCGCCTGGACCGGTGACGGCAACAACGTGCTTCACTCGCTGATCGAGGGCTCGGCCCGTTTCGGCTACCGCATGAACATGGCGGTGCCGCTCGGCTCCGAGCCGCATGACAAGATCCTCAACTGGGCGCGCAACAATGGCGGCGAGATCCTGCTTTGCCACGAGGCCGAACAGGCCGTTGCCGGTGCCCATTGCGTCGTCACCGACACTTGGATCTCCATGAACCAGGAGCATCGCGCCCGCGGCCACAATGTCTTCCAGCCGTTCCAGGTCAACGAAGCGTTGATGAAGCACGCGTCGCCGGACGCGCTGTTCATGCACTGCCTGCCGGCACACCGCGGTGAGGAGGTGACCGACGAGGTCATCGACGGCCCGCAGTCGGTGGTGTTCGACGAGGCCGAAAACAGGCTGCATGCGCAGAAGTCGATCATCGCCTGGTGCATGGGGCTCGTCTGATCGGCGCGTCTGCCTATTGAAATTACCTGCATGCGACCCGATTTAGGCCGCATGCGGGACGTTCCGTGGTGGAAACAACGGACGCAACCTGACGACAGGCAGCGCATGGTGGCCGGCAAGACGGCACATGCCTGCTGGACAAATCCGTTTCTGGCGGGATCAAATAGGGTAACGGGCAGGCCGCGCCGGGGGATGTTTATGTCCTCTGCGCGGCCTTCTCCGGTGACGTAAGGAGCAGCAGATGACTGAGATGGCACCAGGACTTGGCGAATTCGATTTTGCCGGTGACGACCATGTCGTGCCCTTCCAGGTGGAAGGCCTCGATGTGCGTGGCCGTGCCGTTCAGCTCGGCCCGATGCTCGATGCAATCCTTGAGCGCCACAACTATCCGCTTCCGGTCGCTCGGCTCGTTGCCGAGACCGTCGTGCTGACCGTGTTGCTCGGCACGTCGCTGAAGTTCGAAGGCAAGCTTATCGTTCAGACGAAGGGCGACGGTCCGGTCGATCTCGTGGTTGCCGATTTTGCCACGCCCGATCGGGTGCGCGCCTATGCCCGCTTCAATGAGGAAGCGTTGGCTGAAGCTCTGAAGGACGGACGCACGCAATCGCACGAGCTGCTCGGCAAGGGCGTTCTCGCGTTCACCATCGATCAGGGCGCCCATACCCAGCGCTATCAGGGCATCGTTGCGCTCGATGGCGCCACGCTCGAGGAAATCGCCGGCGTCTACTTCCGCCAGTCGGAACAGATCCCGACCAAGGTACGCCTTGGCGTCGCCGAACTGCTCGACCGCGACGAGAACGGCAAGCCCCGCCATCGCTGGCGTGCCGGCGGCATGGTCGCGCAGTTCCTGCCGGATGCGCCGGAGCGCATGCGGCAGCCGGATCTCTCAGGTGGCGACAGCGACAGCGACGACAACGAGCACCTCTTCGACGAGGATGATCTCTGGGCGGAAGCCAAGGTCATGGTCGAGACGATTGATGCCGACGAGCTGACCGACCCCATGGTCGGTACGGAACGTCTGCTCTATCGGCTGTTCCATGAGCGCGGCGTTCGCGTTTACCAGCCGCAGGCGGTATATGATCGCTGCAGCTGCTCGCGCGAAAAGATCCGTTCGGTGCTGACCGGGCTGCATGCCGACGATATCGAGAGCACGATCGAAGACGGCCTGATCAAGGTGACGTGCGAGTTCTGCTCGACCACCTATCGCTTCGAGGCAGGCGAAGTCCGCCAGCAGTGATACCAACCTGCGCTGATATTGACCTCTTGCGCCGGAGCGATTTTGGTTTCGGGCAAGGAGAAAACCGCAACCGGACCCAAGCGGTCCGGTGAGGATTATCGACGCCGTCCGGAGGCCAAAAGCGCCCGGCCCTTCGGGTGGGCCGTGTGTCGGCCACCGGCAGCGTCGCAATCCTCGACCGATGCCAAGGCATCGCTCTGCGGTATGCGCCTTGCCGGATGACCGCACACGGTCCCACGCAAGAGGTCAATATCAGCGCAGGTTGGTATAAGGCACCTCAATTCAGGGTTCGAACGAGCCCTGGCGAATCGAGCGAGAAGGCGGGGATGGCCACTTTGAAGGTTTCCCCGCCTTCCGATTCCATGCTGTAGTGGCCGAACATCACGCCCGAGGGCGTATCCAGCGGGCATCCGGAGGAGTATTCGTAGGTGTCGCCCGGGTTCAGCAACGGCTGCTCGCCGATGACGCCGGGGCCGCTGACCTCGTCCACCTGGCCGTTCTCGTCGGTGATGTGCCAGTAGCGCGTCATCAGCCGAACCGTCTCGGCCGAGTGGTTGGAGATGACGATGCGGTAGCCCCAGACGTAGCGGCTGTCATCCGGATCAGATTGCTCTTCCAGATAGTACGGCTCCACCGTAACTTCTATGTCGCGAGTGAGCGCGCGATACATGGGCAACACCTTGTTTCAAGTCTTTCAGGGTATTCTACAGCAATATGGTTTCGTCAAGAATAACGGCAGGATTGCAGGCGTCCGCGACCAAGCTGCGGGAAGGCGAGGCCTATGCTTGATGGCGCGGTGAGAAAACGCCTGGGTCCGAGGCTGGATCGGCTGGGTGCGGCGCTCGCCCGAAGAGGTGTCAGCGCCAATGCAGTCACGATGACCGGCCTCGCGCTCGGCCTCGTTGCCGCCCTCCTGATTGCCGGGCAATATTATCTTGCAGCGGCCGCCGTCATCGTTGCCAGTCGGCTTTGCGATGGTCTTGACGGCGCGGTGGCGCGAGCGACACGCAAGACCGATTTCGGCGGTTTCCTCGACATCGTGCTCGATTTCGTCTTCTACGGCGCCATCCCGCTCGGCTTCATCGTCGCCGATCCTCAAGGCAATGGCCTTGCCGGCGGGCTGCTGCTCTTCTCGTTCTACGTCAATGGATCGAGTTTCCTCGCCTATGCCGTCATGGCCGAGAAGCGATCGATGACGACGGATGTGCGGGGATCAAAATCGCTCTACTTCACCACGGGGCTCGCGGAGGCGACGGAGACGATTGTCGTCTTCCTGGCCTTCTGCCTGTTCCCGACGTGGTTTCCGGTGCTGGCGGCGCTGTTTGCGCTCGTTTGCCTTTATACGGCGCTGTCGCGCATCGTTCTTGCGCGGATGCAATTTCGCGACACGCCGTAGCGGCCGCCACCGATCACGGGGCGGCCGTACTTGTTTGGTGTCAGGCCTTGACGGCCTTCAGCGCGCGGGCGAAGTCCTCGACGATGTCGTCGCTGTCCTCGATGCCGGCGGAGAAGCGCACGGTGCCGGCGGAAATGCCGAGCTCGTCGCGGGCTTCGTCCGTCAGGTTCTTGTGCGTCGTCGTCGCCGGATGCGTGATCAGGCTCTTGGAATCGCCGAGATTGTTGGAGATGCGGGCGATCTGAAGCGCGTTCTGCAGCGCGAAGGCCGCGTCCTTGCCACCCTTGAGTTCGAAGGCGACGAGGGTCGAGCCGCCGGTCATCTGCTTGGCGATGATGTCGGCCTGCGGGTGGTCCTTGCGGCCGGGATAGATCACCTTAGCGACCTGCGGCTGCTCGGCAAGGAAGTCGGCGACGCGGCGGGCGTTCTCGGTCTGCTGCTTGACGCGCAGCGGCAGCGTCTCGATGCCCTTCAGCAACGTCCAGGCGTTGAACGGCGACATCGCCGGGCCGGTGTGGCGGAAGTAGTCGTGCAGGTGCTCGTTGATCCAGTCCTTGTCGGACAGAACCACGCCGCCGAGGCAACGGCCCTGGCCGTCGATATGCTTGGTGGCGGAGTAGACGACGATATGTGCGCCGAGCTCCAGCGGCTTCTGGAAGAGCGGCGTGGCGAAGACGTTGTCGACCACCACCTTGGCGCCAATCTGGTTGGCGAGCTTGGACACGCCGGCAATGTCGATCACTTCGAGCGTCGGGTTGGTCGGGCTTTCCAGGAAGAAGACCTTGGTGTTCTTCTGGATTGCCTTTTCCCAGTTGGCGAGATCGCGGCCGTCGACCAGGGTGCATTCGATGCCGTATTTCGGCGCCAGCGTCTCGACCACCCAGCGGCAGGAGCCGAAGAGGGCGCGGGCGGCAACGATGTGGTCGCCGGCCTTCAGCTGGCATAAAATGGCGGCAGCGACGGCGGCCATGCCCGATGCCGTGGCGCGCGCATCTTCGGCGCCTTCGAGCATGCACATGCGCTTTTCGAACATGTCGTTGGTGGGGCTGCCGTAACGGGCATAGATGAAGCCTTCGGTCTCGCCCTTGAAGCGCGCTTCCGCGGCCTCGGACGTCTCGTAGACGAAGCCCTGGGTGAGGAAGATCGCCTCGGAGGTCTCGCCGTGCTGGGAGCGGGTCGTTCCGCCGTGGACGAGTTGGGTTGCCGGGCGCCAGTTTTTGCTCATGTGACGGTCACCTTCAAAAACAAAAAAAACCGGCCGCGTGAAGGGCCGGTTTGATACCCGGCCTTTTTAGCTACTTGTTTAACGTGGCTGCAAGCCGACCGGCCAAATCACCACGGGATAAAGCTCCAATACTGCTTGGGTGCGCTTGCGTCAATTCCTGGAGTTTGGTTTTGTCTCGCAACTGAAAAGAGGATCGAAATGGGCCGCGAGACTGGGATTTTGGCCGACCGCGCGATCGCCGCGCTGTTTGCGACCGGACGCTTGAAAAGCGAAAAGGCGCTGGATCAAGATCAGATCCAGCCGGCAAGCCTCGACCTGCGCCTTGGCGCCAAGGCATTTCGCGTGCGCGCGAGCTTCATGCCAGGCCCGGCTCACCTCGTTGCCGACAAGCTCGACCGGCTGAAGCTGCATGTCGTCGATCTCTCCGACGGCGCCGTGCTGGAGACCGGCTGCGTCTATATCGTGCCGCTGATGGAAAGCCTCGACCTGCCGGAGACCATGTCGGCTTCGGCGAACCCGAAAAGCTCCACCGGCCGCCTCGACATCTTCACCCGCGTCATCACCGATCGCGCCCAGGAGTTCGACAAGATCCCGGCGGGATATCGCGGGCCGCTCTATCTCGAAATCAGTCCGCGCACCTTCCCGATCGTCGTGCGGCGCGGCTCGCGGCTGTCGCAGATCCGTTTCCGCACCGGCCAGTCGCTTCTCTCCGAACAGGAACTGCTGGCGCTGCATGAAAGCGATGTGCTGGTTGCGAGCGACAAGCCGAATGTCAGCGGCGGCGGGATCGCCCTGTCGATCGATCTCAAGGGCACCGGCCCGGACGGGCTGATCGGCTACCGCGGCAAGCACCACACCGCAGTCGTCGATGTCGACAAGAAGGCGCAGCACGCCGTGTTCGACTTCTGGGAGCCGCTCTACAGCCGCGGCCGCGACGAGCTGATCCTCGATCCCGACGAGTTCTACATTCTCGTTTCGCGCGAAGCCGTGCATGTTCCGCCGCTCTACGCCGCCGAGATGACGCCGTTCGATCCGTTGGTCGGCGAATTCCGCGTGCATTATGCCGGCTTCTTCGACCCGGGCTTCGGCCATGCCTCCGCCGGCGGCAGCGGCAGCCGGGCCGTGCTCGAAGTGCGCAGCCACGAGGTTCCCTTCATCCTGGAGCATGGCCAGATTGTCGGCCGGTTGGTCTATGAGCACATGCTGGAGCGTCCGGAGGGGCTTTACGGGCTCGGCCTTGGTTCCAATTATCAGGCGCAGGGCCTCAAGCTCTCCAAGCATTTCCACGCGGAGTAACAGAAAAAGGACCGTTGCGCGGCGACGCGGCGCAACGGTCCTTGACAGATGCACGCGGTTGAGGAAGTTTCCGAAGCGCTGCGGGTGTAGTTCAGTGGTAGAACGCCAGCTTCCCAAGCTTGATGTCGTCGGTTCGATCCCGATCACCCGCTCCACTTTTTTCTTCGAGGTCAGCCCACCGGGTTTTGAGCCGGCGCTCCTGAGGGCGACGGTTCGAACCGCAGGGCGCCGAAGCCAGTAGCCAGCCCGGTTCCATCCGGCTAATCTTCCAATCGACCATGAATCATCTGCGGCCGCACAGGCCGTGCCGCAACACCCAAGAGACGTGCTGGCCATTGCCCATGAAAATCCACCGACTGCTGGCTCTGTGCGTGTATCTGATGGCGGGCTCGCTCGCCGCCCAGCCCAAGGATCTGCCCAATCTGTTCGACGCGCGCGAGCGCATTGCCAAGCCGGATCTGACCGGCCTTGCCCGCCTGCGGTTCCTGACCACGGTGGATTTCCCGCCGTTCAACTTCATCGACCAATCGGGCAAGCTTTCGGGCTTCCATGTCGACCTGGTGCGCGAGATCTGCCGCGAACTCGATATCGAAGCCAAATGCCAGATCCAGGCGGTGACCTATGCCGAGCTGCTGCCGGCACTGGAAGAGGGGCAGGGGGAGGCGGTCGCCGCCGGCATCGCCGTCAGCCCGGAGCTGCGTCAGCGCTTCGGCTTCTCGCGGCCCTTCATGCGGCTTCCGGCGCGCTTCGCCGTCAACACCAAGGCGGCCGGTGCCGTCCCCGATCCCACGGGCCTAAAGGGCAAGCCGGTCGGCGTTGTTTCCGGCACCACGCATGAGGTGATGTTCAGGGCCTTCTTCCCCAAGCTGGAAGCCAAGGTCTTTCCAGATCGCGATGCGATGCTCGCCGCCCTGCAAAAGGGCGAGGTGCCGGCGGTCTTTTCCGACGGCATGCAGCTTTCCTTCTGGGTGTCCGGCAGCGCGGCTGCCGGCTGCTGCTCGCTCATCGACGGCGCTTATTTCTCACAGCGTTTTCTTGGCGAGGGCCTGACGATCATGAACCGCAAGGCTGAGCCGGCGCTGACGCAGGCGATCGACCATGCCTTGCTGGCACTTTCGCGCAGCGGTAGGCTGGACGAGATCTACCTGCGCTATTTCCCGAACGGTATTTACTAAAGCATGCATGCCGTTGTCGCAAAACCGCTCCGCACTTTTGTGCGGCATGCTTTACAGCGCCGCGCGTCAAACATGACGCGCTAAGGACGCTGTAACACTTTAAACTTGCTGCATAATTTATCCCTAAATCGATTCCGATTTAAGGAATTATGCGGTAGTCAGCTGCGCCGGAACGGCAGAAGCAACGACCACAGAAGCTTGGTCGGCTCGCTTCGGCCATAGGCGGTGAGCCCCGTTTCGATCCCATCGTCGCCCCGTCGCGGCCGATCCGTATAGGTCGAAAACAGCCGGTCCCAGATCGCCAGGTTGAAGCCGTAGTTCGAATCCGTCTCTAAGCGCTCGGTCGAGTGGTGGATGCGGTGCATGTCGGGCGTGACGATCAGCGGCCGCAGCGCCCGGTCGAGGCGGAGTGGCAGCCGCAGATTGGCATGGTTGAACATGGCGGCGGCGTTGAGCACGATCTCGAACAGCAGCACGGCGGCGGCCGGCGCTCCGAGTGCGGCGATGACCGCAACCTTCCAGGCCATCGATATCATGATCTCCAGCGGATGAAACCGCAGCGCGGTGGTCAGGTCGACGCCCGGATCTGCGTGATGAACCCGGTGCACCCGCCATAGGATGGGGAACTTGTGGAAGGCGATGTGTTCCAGCCAGATGGCGAAGTCGAGCGCGACGAAGGCGATCACGCCGGCGAAGAGCGAAGGAACGCCCAATGCCGGCAGCAAGCCGTATCCCTGCGCCTGCGCCCAAAGTGCTGCGCCCGTGGCAGCAGCCGGGAAGATCAGCCGCAACAGAAGCGAGGACAACACGAGGATCGACAGGTTGGTAAACCAGCGGCGCGCCTTCAGCGCCCTTTGCAGTTCCGGCCGCTCCAGCCTCGGGTGCAGAAGCTCGAGTACCGCCATGGCGGTAAAGACCGAGAGAAAGGCCGCAAGGCGCCATAGGGGCTCGGTCACGCCGAAGAGCTGCATCCGTTACGCCTCCTGCCGGTTTTCCGTGAAGCGATATCACGCGTTGGCAGCGCCACGCCAAGACACGTTCACGTGAGCCGACTGGGCGGCCTGCCGCTACCTGCGGAAGCGGGCGAGGGCACCCCGTTCGATCGCCGCGCAGGTAAGCTTGTCGAGACCGAGCCGGTCGCGCAGCAACTGAAGTAAGCGGATTTCCTCGTTGCGGATGCGCTGATCGGCAGCCGCAATCTCGACTGCGAGCGCGTAGGCCGTTTCGTGAAGCCGCTCGGGCAGTGCCTCGCGCACGATCTCAAGCACGATGTCGAGGCCCTCGGGGGCGGCAAGCTGGGCTGCGCATTCGTGGCCGACAAGCACGAGTTGATCCTCATCGAAACCCTCGAAGGCGGGAAGAAACTGCACGAGCCTGCCGATGCGCGCGAACTCGTCGTCGCTCATCTCCCGGTCGACGGCCGACATCATCACCATGACATAGACAAGGGCTTCGTGCTGGCTGAGGCTTGGGGGCATCGGTGCTTTCCGGAACGTGTTTGCGAAGAACTGGTGTGTTCCGCCGCCACTTACAAGTCCGGTGCTGCTTCGTCCATGGTGGCAGCGGCGCTCGGATCGTCGAATGGCATCGGCGTTTGGCGAAAATCGCGTGGGTCGTCGCCGTAAAAGCCGAGCCTTGCCTTGTGCGCGGCCTCCCCTTGCACTTCGAGCGCGGAGCCGGGCAATGGCGTCGCCCAGCCATTGGCAACGAGCCAGGCGGCCGGATCCTGTCCGCCGACGGTGCATTGTGCGGTGACGGTTTCGTCCGTTTCGCCCTTGGCGATGTCACAGCTGACCGCGCGGGCGCGCAGGAAATTGCGGAAAGCCGTCCGGGCCACCATGCCGCAGGGCCAGCTCTTGCCGCCGCTTTCGCAGGTTCGCTCGGTTGCTTCCGGTTCGATGCCGCCCAGCTGCAGCGTCATCTTGTCGAAGCGGATGAGGCCGGCGGCAAGCGCTACCGGCTGCTGGAGGATCGTCGGCGTCTTCGGCTTGTCCTTGTTGGTATCAGACAGCGGCGTGCGTGGCTCTATGCGTTCAAGCGGCTTGGTCGTCACCTCGTCGGGCAGGCCGAACTGCTGCGGTTCGATGGCGCGGGCGGTGGTCTCGGTCGACTTCGGGCCGCTTTCGCTCTGGCCGCCTGCATCAGGCGTCGTGTCGCCCGGGTCGGGGGCGGTCATGTCGAACGGCACGTCTTCGGCTCCGACCGCAGGTTCCGTTTCCCCCATGTCGGGTGTTTCCAGCACGAAGTCCGGCGTGGCAGCGCTTTCGCGGTCACGGATCGTTACCGCCCCGGCATAGAGGATGCCGGTATAGAGCGCCATGGCGGCAATCCCGCCTGCAAGGGTGACCAGTTGCTGCCGCATCAGGAAAGATGTCCTATTGGCTGGCCCAGATGATCCGGGCGATCCATTCGATTTCGCTCATCTCGAAACTCCGGTTGGGATGTTCCGGATTGAGCGATAGCAGTTCGATGTTGCGCGGAGTATGCCGCATCAGGATTTTCGCCATTACCTCGCCTTCGCGGGTCTTGACCACGACGCGGTCGCCGCGCCGGACCTGCGCGCCGGGGTCGACGATCAGCACGTCGCCATCGCGATAGAGCGGCAGCATGCTGTCGCCCTGGATCTCAAGCGCATAGATGCCCGCCCGCCGCTCGGCCCCCGCGGGGAAATCGACGACGTCCCAGCCCTGGCCGGCCGGAAACCCGCCGTCGTCGAAGAAGCCACCGGCACCGGCCTGGGCAAAACCGATCAGCGGTATGGCGCCCGTGTAGGGGTCGCTTCGGGTCGTATCCGGGCGCATCAGCGCCATGAACTGGTCGATGGTGGCGCCGGTCGCATCCAGCACCTTGGCGATCGATTCCGTCGATGGCCAGCGCTCCCGGCCGTCGGCGGACTGGCGCTTGGATTTGTTGAAGGATGTCGGGTCGAGCCCGGCGCGGCGCGCAAGCCCGGAGGGCGAGAGCTGGTGGCGCTCGGCCAGCGCATCGATGGCGTGCCAGATGGTGTCGTGCGACAGCATGAATGTCTGTTCCGGGGCAGGGGGCGACGGCCGCTATGCCTTTATTCGCCAATAGATTAACCAAGCCAGCCAGGATGGTAAAGAACAGGGAGGAAAATAGTCCTTGGTTGGTCTGATTGAAATACAGCGGGCTGCTTCTATAGTCCCTGTGGTTTCTTGAGTTTGGCCGGCGAGGGGCTCATTTGTTGGCGGTACTGAAATCCGAACGCCTGCTGTTCGCTGCCTTCGTTGCGGCGGTCGCCGGTTTTATGCTGGAGCACCACCTGCTCGAGATGGGGCAAGGGGCTTCGCTTGTCGGAGCGGCGGCTTTGGTGGCTGCGATCGTGCTGGCGTCGATGCGGGTCGCCCATCACGCCGAAGTCCTGGCGGCCAAGGTCGGCGATCCCTACGGCACGATGATCCTGACGCTTTCCGCCGTTCTGGTGGAAGTGATCATCCTGGCGATCATGATGACGGGCGAGAGTTCACCGACGCTGGTGCGCGATACGATCTATTCCGCCGTGATGCTCGATATCAACGGCATTCTCGGCCTTGCCGCGCTGCTTGGCGGGCTGAAACACGGCGAACAGCCCTATAACGACAATTCCGCGCGCACCTACAGCGTCATGATCCTGACGGCGATGGGGATCTCGATGGTCGTGCCCGAATTCGTGCCGGCTCAGAAATGGCATTTCTATTCCGCGTTCACCGTCGGCGCGATGATCGTGCTCTACACGCTGTTCCTGCGCATGCAGGTGGGCGCGCACAGCTATTTCTTCAGCTACAGCTATCCCCGGGCGAAGAGCGGCGGGACCGATGTTGCGGACAAACACGACGAGCCGGTCGTGCCGTCGGTCGTTATCCTGCTAATCGGCGTGGTGTTGATCGGCGCGCTCGCCGAAATCATGTCGGGGTTGCTGACGTCAGGCCTGAAGGGGAGCGGCGCGCCACCGGCGGTCGCTGCCATCGTCGTTGCCGCGATTTCGGCGTCGCCCGAGATCATGACGGCGATGCGGGCGGCACTTGCCAATCGCATGCAGGCCGTTGTCAACATCGCGCTCGGGGCCTCGCTTTCGACCGTGATCCTGACCGTACCGGTGATGGAGGCGATCGCGCTCTACACCGGCCAGCCCTTCATCATGGCGATGTCACCGGCGCAGACGGTGATGGTGACGATCACGCTGATCGCTGCGGCGATCAATCTCAATGACGGCCAGACCAATGCCATCGAGGGCATGACGCATTTCGTGCTGTTCGCCACCTTCGTCATGCTCTCGGCGATCGGGTTGTAGCTTTTACTGCATGATTCCTTAAATCGGAATCGATTTAAGGATAGAATTATGCAGCAAGTTCAAAGTGCTACAGCGCCGCGCTCTTTCAGAGCCGCTTGCCGCGCTTCAAGCTCTTGTTTTTTGTGCATGTCGTTGTCTCAAGAGCCGCTGCACACCTTTGCGCGACATGCATCAGGCGACGGCGGTTTCCCCGGTCTTCCTTGCGACGACCTCCTCAAACGCTGCCTGCAGGGTGGCGCGCACGCGCGGCGGACCGTCAAGGGGCAGGCCGAGATGCTCGTAGCGAAGCTCGTCCATGAAGCGGTTCCAGAGATCCGGCCCGCCGGTCTCCATCAACTCGGCCCTGATGCTGAGTTCTTCGCTGACGGGCAGATAGCGCCGCCCCCAGGCGCCCAGATGCGCCATGATCGGCACCAGCGCGATGGTCATTTCGGTGAGACTGTAGATGGCTTTCTGCTTATGCGTCGGATCATCCGCCTTGGTCAGCATTCCCTGCTCGACCAGCATCTTCAGCCGGTCCGCGAGAATATTCGAGGAGATGCCTTCCTGCGATCGCAGCAGTTCGCGGAAGTGCCTTTTCGCCCCGAAGATCATGTCGCGGATGATCAGCAGGCTCCATTTGTCGCCGAAGACCTCCAGCGAGAGATTGATCGGGCAGCCTGAGCGATAGTCGTCTTTCATTGAGACCTCTTTAAAACTGCTTGCATTGTCGCATCAGTGGCGTTATCTTGCAACTGCTTTTAAAATGAAAGCAGTTTCCGGGTGGGTTTGGTTCGAACATGGGCGGTGGAACGTCGGTGCCAGACCCTTAGCAGCGTATCGAAGAGGAGAAGATCATGAGTGCCAATTCCGTGGAACATGCGAGCTTCACCATCGAGCGGCTTTTCAAGGCGGCGCCCGAACAGGTCTTTCGGGCTTTCGCCGATCCGGCAGCGCATGATCGTTGGTTCGTCAAGGCCGACGGCTGGCCGGTCGCCGAATACAGCCACGACTTCCGCGTCGGCGGGCGCGAGAGCGGCCGCTTCAGCAAGGACGGCAAGACCTTCTACTACAACGACACCATCTACCTCGACATCGTTGAAAACCGGCGCATCATCTCGGCCTATACCATGGCGGAGAACGAGCGGCGGATCTCCGCTTCGGTGGCAACTGTCGATATCCAGCCGCACGGCACCGGCGCGCGCATCGTCTTCACCGAGCAGGCAGCCTTCCTCGACGGTCTCGATCAGGTTGCCTATCGGCGCCAGGGTTGGGAAGAGTTGATCGCGGCCCTCGGCGCCGAACTCAACGAGACGGCTGCGGCCGCCTGATGCGAATTGCGGCGGGCCTGGAAACGCACCGGCCTCTACACCATCGCCGCAAGCGCGCTGCCTGCAATGCCGAAGGAGAAGACGGCGAGGCAGACGGCGGCAATGCGGCGCGGCAGCAGCGAAGTCCATGCGCCGCGCGAGAGTTGTACGAGCATGGCTCCTGCGCCGATCCAGAGCGAACCGGCGATAACGACGAGCAGCGAAAATCCGGCAATCCAGGGCATCGTCGCGGCAAGGCCGGTCTGCGGCAAGAGCACCAGCGCCACGATGAGTGCCTTGGGATTGAGAACCGTCGTGACGAAGACATGCCGGATGGTGATCTCGCTCGAAGTCCGGCTGTCGTCGCCGGTGGTCCAGAGTGCGTAGGCGAGGAAGAGGACCCAGCAGGCCGCGACGATCCGGAGCGCAAGCCCGATCTGCGGATGCACCGCGAGAAACGGCGCCAGCAGCGCCACGGCTGGAATGATCACCGAGAGATAGCCGCCGAGCTCGCCCAAAAGCAGCGGCGTCGAGCGCCGGAAGCCGGCGGATGCTCCCGAAAGCCACAGCAACGTGTTGGTCGGGCCGGGTGTTGCCAGCAGCACGAGGGCGGCAAGGGTGAAGGCGAGCGGCTGCATCATCAGGTTTCCGGTTTCGGCGACGGATATTGCTGTCTTCTAGAGCCTTTCCAGGAAAAGTGCGAAGCGGTTTTCCGTCCGGAAATGCGACAGACAGAGAGATAGAGCGTTTCCATGACTCCGTTTAAGACGGAAACGTTCTAGCGCAGGCGCAAGTGGGCAGTCTTGATCTCCATCAAGCTTCGCCGTGGCGGCACTCCAAGATTTCGCCACAGCGCAGGGTGCCGGCACCTCTTCCACGCGCAACGGCGGCGCGCTATCAGACGGGCGCTGCCGCCCTCCTTCCCGGCTGCCATCGGGGCTTCCATGAACAAGACCGTGCTTTCCGGCATCGTGATGACGACGTTTTCCTATTTCCTGTTCTCGTTGCAGGATGCGTCGGTCAAATGGCTGGTGGTCGGCTATTCCGTTTGGCAGATCCTCTTTACCCGCAGCATCACCATCCTCCTCTTGTGCCTGGTGATCGGAAGGGGCAAGCTCGTGCGCCGCGCGATCTCCTCGCCCGTCGTCAAGCCGCTGTTCGTGCGCAACCTGTTGCTGCTGGCCGCCTGGCTTTCCTATTTCAACGCAGCCCGCGATCTCGGCCTTGCCGAAATGACGACGCTCTATTACGCCGCGCCGATCGTGGCGACGCTGCTGGCCGTCCCGATCCTGAAGGAAGACGTGCCGCCGATCCGCTGGTTCGCAGTGCTGCTCGGTTTCGTCGGGGTTCTGATTGCCTGCGATCCGCTCGGAACGGGCATGAAACTCTCGCTACCGGTTTTCCTGGCGCTGATGGCGGCCGTCTTCTGGGCGATCGGCACGGTCATGCTGCGCAAGACTGCGCTGGAAGAGGCGACGCTGACGCAGATGACGATCTCCAACGTCTTCTTCATCGCCATGACCGGCCTTGCCGTTGGTTTCTACTGGACGCCGCCGGCGCTGTTCGACGTCGCCCTGATGGCGGGTACCGGCGTCATCGCCGGCATCGCCCAGTATGCGCTGTTCGAGGGCATGCGCCGGGCGCCGATCTCGGTGATCGCGCCATTCGAATACACCTCCCTCGTTTGGGCCTTCGGGCTTGGCTTCCTGATCTGGGGCGATATTCCCGCCACCAATGTCTTTGCCGGCGCCGGCCTGATCTTTGTCGCCGGCCTGACGATCATCGTCGGCGAGCGTCTTGCGCATCGGCGGACCGTTGCCGCTGCCTCCCACGGTGCAGGCGCGGACGCGTAGCCGCTCAGCGCCCGCAGTTGACAGCATCAAAACCGGAAACAGCCGCGGATCCCGGCTCCATCGGCAAGCCTGTCAGGTTGCCGACGCGGGTCGCGCGTCGGGAATGCGGCCGGTCACCCGGAAGAACAGATGCGAGGTGACGAGGACCGAAGGATCCTCCAGGTGGCGATCCAGCGCCTTCAGATCGGCGTCGAGTTCGGCGCGGCCGATGAAGCCTTCGCCGACCAGCCCGTCGCGGACATTGGCAATGAAATCGCGCAGGATCGGCCGTCGCTCGTGGCCGGGTGGATAGACGTGGACGACGGCATCCGTGCTGAGCGCCTCGACGCCGGCCTCGCGGAACAGCCGATGCGCGCGGCGCCCTATGTGCAGATCGATGCCCCGCGCCGCCGAATAGGCGATATAGGCGGCCAGTAGACGATCCCAGGCGGCAAGCGGCGGGTCGCAGATATGGGCGAGGAAATCGGCCTCGAAGCTGGCGATCCAGCCACCTGGTTTTACCAGGGATACCATCTCGCGCACGATGCGCTCCGGCTCAGGCACGTTGACGAGCACGAGGCGCATATGGGCGCCGTCGAAGGAGCCGCGCGCCAGGCCGCTGTCATAGGCGTCGCCCTCATGCACTTCCACCTGTGCCAAGGCGTGGCTCGCAACGAACCGGCGCGCGAGATCGACGAAGTGGGCGTCGCGCTCGATGCCGAGGACCGAGCCGGTCGGGCCGACACGCTTGCCAAGCAGATGCAGCACGCCGCCAGGGCCGCAGCCGAGATCAAGGACGCGCTCGCCCGGCCGGATGCCGATCCGCTCCAACTGCTGATCGGAGTCGGGGGCGAGATTGGCAATTTGCCGTTTTAACCGTTCTTGCTCAGGCCCGGCGCGCCCAAGCAGATAGAGATCAGGCTCGCTCATGGCGTGTTCCCCCTCTGGCGAACAGGAGGATGCGCCTGTGCAAGTGGCCGGTCAACGATCGCGGTGTCGGCGAATTCCGGTGGGCGGGGCGGCTGTGGCGCACCGCTGGAGCCTGTCTCTGGGTCCGTAACGCCTTGCGCCGTTCGCAAGCCAAAGCCGGATTGGTGGCAAGCAAGCCGGGCGCCGTGGTTTGCTCGTTTGGTCCTAGAGACGCAGGAGCGCCAACGCTGCCTTGATCCGGGGACGGATATCCGTTGCCGGGACCGGTGGCGTCAGGCCGAGTGCCATACGTCGCAGGGGTTCGGCGATCACCATCGACAGGATCAGGTCGCTCGCCATCGTGGGATCGGCAACATCGATGAGGCCGGCGGCCTTGTGACGGGCGAGCCAGTCGGCGAGCAGCGCGCGGGAGCGCTCGACCCCGTTGCGATCATAGATCGAGAGGATGTCCTCCCGCGCCGGGATGTCACCGACGAGAAGCCGGAAGAGGCCGACCGCGTCCTCGCAAAGCACCCGTTCGGCGATGGTCGACAGGGTCGCCTCCAGGAGCGCCGGCACCTCGTCGGTGCTTTTCGCCTCGGTAGTGAAGGCGGGCAGGAACGTATCCGTCCAGTTCTTCACGATCAGGCCGAACAGCGCCTCCCGGTCGGGGGCGAAACGATAGACCGTCTTCTTCGCGACGCCAGCCTGCTTGGCGACCGCCTCCATCGTCATCGCCGCATAGCCGCGCTCGAGCATCAGCCGCGTTGCGGCGGAGACCACGGTCGCAGCGAGCGTTTCTTCCGGCTTTGCCGGCCGGCCCCGTTGTTTTTGCGTCTCCGGCTCGGGCGTCGGCAAGGCATCGCTCCATTTGACATATCGCGCCGACAGGCATAAACGATATTTAGGAAACGTTCAACGTTTCCTAAATATCGTTGTCGTCAAAGAGGATGAAACATGTCTGTCATCACCGACCACGCCCGCGCCGGCATCGGCTATATCAACGACCTGCTCGACCCCGCACCGATGCGGCTTGAGACCGGCATCAGCCGGCTCGACACCGGTGCCCTGGTGGTTGCGGTCAGGACCGAGCTTCCCGGCTGCAAGGGACGCATGCTCGATTGGTGGTTCAAGCATTTCGACACCACGGAACACCTGTCCTGGTGGCACCCGCTCGATCACGTCGCCCATAACGGTTGGGACGCGCATCGCATCAGGGGCGAGCGCTATGTCGGCGCGACCATCCGTGCGGTCGAAAGTCTCGGCGACATTCCGCCAGTGCCGGCCGTGATCAAGTTTCACGAGCCCGGCGAGGTCTTTGGCCAAGTGGCGTTCGAGCAGGCCCTGGCCGCCAGCCGCGCGTCAGCCGCCGTCTACGCCCGCATCGGCTTTGGCGAGGCGGCGCGGCTCGATGAAAACGGCGATCCGCTCGACGGCCAGATGGTTCATGTGGTGCGCGATACCGATAAGGGCGCGGTGCTGCGCAGCCGCTTCATCCTCGGCCTGGACGCCGGCGCCAGCCATCCGGTGCCCGATGCTATCGGGCTCGGCCTCTTGCAGCATTGCTACACCGAGTTCGGTTATCTCGCCAAAGTCCTGCCGTCGCTCTACTGGGCCGACCCGGCAAATCGCGCTGATGTGCCGGTTTTGTGGTAGCGGCGGGAGGTAACCTGGGCGCAACGGCTATTGCCGCCATGACGGACTTCATCCCGCCGTCGTCCCCGGGCTTGACCCGAGGACCCATCCGACAGCGCGCGAGCGATTTGGATCCTCGGGCCAGTTCCGTACATCAGGCCCGAGGATGGAGGGTGGGAGCGCGCTGCGCCGGATCATCTTGGCGCATTCGTGTCCTGAAACGAAAACAGGCTCCGCGAGGAGCCTGTCTGCATGTTCGGTCGGAGGCTGCTTAAGCCGCCTGCTTCTTCTCGCCATAGGGGTCGAAGCGGCCGTAGAAGGTCTCGCCGCGGTCGGCCATTTCCTTGAGCAGCGCCGTCGGCTTGAAGTGGCTGCCATAGTCCTTGGCGAGCTTCTCGCACAGCGCGACGAAGGCCTTGGCGCTCATGCCGTCGATGTAGGAGAGCGTGCCGCCGGTGTAGGGGGCGAAGCCGAAGCCGAGGATCGAGCCGACGTCGGCTTCGCGCGGATCGGTGACGATGCCTTCTTCCATGGTGCGGGCCGCTTCGAGAGCGATCGTTGCCAGGAAGCGCTGCTTCAGCACCTCGACGTCGATCTTGTCGGCGTTCTTCTGCGGATAGAGCGTCTTCAGCTCTGGCCACAGATACTTCTTCGCCGGCTTTGCCGGGTATTCGTAGAAGCCCTTGCCGTTCTTGCGGCCGCGACGGTCAAGGTCGTCGACCATCTTGTTGATCAGCGCCATGTGCTTGGGATCGACGGCCTTTTCGCCGAGATCGGCGACGGTGGCTTTCAGGATCTTCTGGCTGAGGTCGATCGCCACTTCGTCGTTGAGCGACAGCGGTCCAACCGGCATGCCGGCCATCTTGGCGGCATTTTCGATCATCGCCGGCGGCACGCCTTCGATCAGCATGTCATAGGCTTCATGGATGTAGCGGAAGACGCAGCGGTTGACGTAGAAGCCGCGCGTGTCGTTGACGACGATCGGCGTCTTCTTGATCGCGGCGACATAGTCGAGCGCGACGGCGAGCGCCTTGTCGCCGGTTTCCTTGCCGAGGATCACTTCCGTCAGCATCATCTTCTCGACCGGCGAGAAGAAGTGGATGCCGATGAACTGGCCGGCACGCTTGGAGTTCTTCGCCAGACCGGTGATCGGCAGCGTCGAGGTGTTGGAGGCAAAGATCGTGTCTTCGCCGATCACCGCTTCCACCTGCTCGATCACATCCTTCTTGACCTGGCGGTCTTCGAAGACGGCTTCGACGACGAGGCCGACATCCCTAAGGTCGTTGTAGTCGGCCGACGGCGTGATGCGGGCGAGCAGCGCTTCGCCTTCTTCCTTCGTCAGGCGACCCTTGCCGACCGAATCCTTGACCATGCCTTCCGAATGGGCCTTGCCCTTTTCAGCCGCTTCCATGTCGCGGTCGATCAGCGTGACGGCGATGCCGGCGGCGGCCGTCACATAGGCGATTGAGGCGCCCATGAAACCGGCACCGACGACGCCGACATGCCTGAACTCGGACTTCGGCACGCCGGCCGGGCGGCGGGCACCCTTGCCGAGTTCCTGCGTCGAGACGAACAGCGAGCGGATCATCGAGAAGGCTTCGGTCGTCTGCAGGATCTCTGTGAAGTAACGCTGTTCGATCTTCAGGGCCGTGTCGAAGGGAACCTGCAGGCCCTCATAGACGCATTTGAGGATCGCGATGGCGCCGGGATAGTTGCCTTGCGTCTCGCGGCGCAGGATGCCGGAGGCAGCCGGCCAGAGCTGGGCCGAGGCCGGGGTCCAGATGCCGCCGCCGGGCACCTTATAGCCCTTTTCGTCCCACGGCTGGACCGGCTTCAGGCCGTTCTTGATCATTGCCTTGGCAGCATCGACCAGCTTGTCGGCGTCGACGACTTCATGCACGAGGCCGAGCGCCTTGGCGCGCGCCGCCGTCAGCGACGAGCCGGTGGTCATCATCTGCAACGCGTCCTGCGCATTGGTCAGGCGCGGCACGCGCTGGGTGCCGCCAGCGCCCGGGAAAATGCCAACCTTGACTTCCGGCAGCGCGATCTTGACCGACTTCGAGTTCGAGGCGACACGGCCGTGGCAGGCAAGCGAAAGCTCGAAGGCGCCGCCCATGCAGGTGCCGTTGATCGCCGACACCCACGGCTTGCCCGAGGTCTCGAGCTTGCGGAACAGGCCGGTCATGCGGCCGACGAGGTCGAAAAGCTTCTGGGCGGCATTGGCCGGGTCCTTCTTCTTTTCTTCCTGCTGGAAAGTGAACATCGACTTGATCATCGACAGATCGGCGCCGCCGGAGAACGACGACTTGCCCGACGTGAAGACGACGCCCTTGACGGCGGCATCGGCCGTCGTTTCGTCGACGATGGCGTTCAGCTCTTCCATCACCTCCTGGGTGAAGACGTTCATCGACTTCTCGGGCATGTCCCAGGTGACAAGGGCAATGCCGTCGGCATCGGTCTCGATCTTGAAATTGGTATACTTCGTCATGGTTCTCCCCCTCAGTAGAGAATGGGTTCGATGCGCAGCGAGATATTCGATCCGCCGCTGTAACGTTGTTTGGTGGTGTTGGTGGCGATCAGCCTGCCGTCGCGCTCGACGCGGATGGTGAAGCCCGCATCGACGGCCTTGTCGAGTTCGGGCTTCGGCACCTGCAGCACGAAGGGCACACGATTTGCCTTGCCGTCGCTTGCGACCGAAGTCTCGGCGATCAGCTTGGCGGCCACATCCATCACGCCCTGCTCCTCGAGCCGGACGGTGACGGTGCCGGCCGGAACCGGGCCGCTGGCGACATTGGTGATCGCACCGGTCAGCGTGAAGCTGTCGCCACCTTCCTCGTCGGAGACGCAGCCGGAAACTGCAAGCAGTCCCAAGCCCATCAGTCCGAGAAGCGTGCGGCGGGTCGCTTCCATCGTCAGACCCTTTCGATGATCGTGGCGGTGCCCATGCCGGCGCCGATGCACAACGTCACCAGCGCGGTGTTGAGATCGCGCCGTTCCAGCTCATCAAGCACCGTGCCGAGGATCATCGCGCCGGTGGCGCCGAGCGGATGGCCCATGGCGATCGCGCCGCCGTTGACGTTGATCTTGTCGTGCGCGATGTCGAAGGCCTGCATGTAGCGCAGGACGACGGCGGCAAAAGCCTCGTTGAGCTCGAAGAGATCGATGTCGGAGAGCTTCATGTCGGCGCGCTTAAGCAGCTTCTCGGTCACATCGACCGGGCCGGTCAGCATCAGCGCCGGATCGGAACCGATATTGGCGAAGGCGCGGATTCGGGCGCGCGGCTTGAGGCCCATGCTCTCACCGCCGGCCTTGGAGCCGAGCAGCACGGCTGCAGCGCCGTCGACGATGCCCGAGGAGTTGCCGGCATGGTGCACGTAGTTGATCTTCTCGATTTCCGGATGCGCCTGAATGCCGACGGCTTCGAAGCCGCCCATCTCGCCCGGCATCTGGAACGACGGGTTGAGCGAGGCGAGCGCCTGCATGTCGGTGCCGGGACGCATATGCTCGTCGCGGTCGAGAATGGTGAGCCCGTTCTGGTCCTTTACCGGAACGACCGACTTCTGGAAGTAGCCCTGTTCCCAGGAATGGGCGGCGCGCTTCTGGCTTTCGACGGCATAGGCATCGACGTCGTCGCGGCTGAAACCGTATTTGGTGGCGATCAGGTCGGCCGAGACGCCCTGCGGCATGAAATAGGCCGGCAGGTTGACGGACGGGTCCATGAACCAGGAGCCGCCGGACATGCCGAGGCCGACGCGCGACATCGATTCGACGCCGCCGGCGATCACGATGTCGTCGGCGCCCTGGGCGATCTTCGCCGCGCCGAAGTTGACGGCATCGAGACCGGAGGCGCAGAAGCGCGAGATCTGCATGCCGGGCGCGCGGGTGGAATAACCTGCCTCGAACGCGGCTGCCTTCGGGATCACCGAGCCGGCATCCATCACCGGATCGACGCAGCCCATGATGATGTCGTCGACGGTCGACGTATCGAGCCCGTTGCGGTCACGCACGGCCTCCAGCATTTTGGCCGCAAGGCGAACGGATGGCACTTCGTGCAGCGATCCGTCCTTCTTGCCACGGCCGCGCGGCGTGCGCACGTGGTCGTAAACGAAGACTTTCGTCATGTCTCATCTCCCTTTCGGCAGCACCGTCCGGTGCCGCCCGTCAAACATTTAGAGCATCCCTGCGTTTCTCCGGCTCGCGGAAACGCTCTATCGATTTGTTGTTACGCAATGCCGGAGGGAAAACCGGTTTCCACTTTTCCCGGCATTGCTCTGGAAATCAGAACGCGGCCGCGTCGAGCGCCATCAGCGTGTCGGCGCCCGTCTCGATGCGGGCCTTGCGCAGCGCCGTTTCCGGCAGGATCCTTTCCATGAAGAAGGTCGCGGTGATCAGCTTGTTCTTCAGATAGTCCGCGCGCGCCGTTTCGCCAGAGGCCAGTTTTTCCTCGGCCGTCTTGGCGATCTTCGCCCACATGTAACCGAGCACGACCAGACCGAAGAGGTGCATGTAGTCGGTCGAGCCGGCGCCGGCATTGTCGGGCTTGGCCATGGCGTTCTGCATGAACCACATGGTGGAAGCCTGCAGGTCGTTGAGGCCCTTCTTCAGCGCCTTGGTATAGGTGGCCAGCTTTTCGTTGCTGCGGTTCTCCTCGCAGAAATCGCCGATTTCCTTGAACAGCGCCATGACGGCGCGGCCGCCGTTGAGGCCGAGCTTGCGGCCGACGAGATCGAGCGCCTGGATGCCGTTGGCACCTTCATAGATCATCGCGATGCGGGCATCGCGGACATACTGGCTCATGCCGTGCTCTTCGATGTAGCCATGGCCGCCGAACATCTGCTGCGCCATGACGGCGTGGTCGAAACCCTTGTCGGTCAAGACGCCCTTCAGGATCGGCGTCATCAGCCCGAGAATGTCGTCGGCCGTCTGGCGGTCGGCATCATTGTCGGAGCGGTGGGCGATATCGGATTTCAGCGCGGTCCAGAGCGTAAACGCGCGGCCGGCCTCGTTGAAGGCGCGGATCGTCATCAGCGTGCGGCGCACATCCGGATGCACGATGATCGGGTCGGCTTTCTTGTCCGGCGCCTTCGGGCCGGAAAGCGAACGGCCCTGGATGCGGTCGCGGGCATAGTTGGCGGCGTTCTGGTAGGCGATTTCGGCGATCGACAGGCCCTGCAGGCCGACGCCGAGGCGGGCTTCGTTCATCATCACGAACATGGCGTTGAGGCCCTTGTTCTCCGTGCCGATGAGGTAGCCTTCAGCCTCGTCATAGTTCATGACGCAGGTCGAGTTGCCGTGGATGCCCATCTTGTGCTCGATGGCGCCGCAGGAAACGCCATTGCGCTCGCCCGGCTCACCGTCGCCGTCCAGCTTGAACTTCGGCACGATGAACAGCGAGATGCCCTTCACGCCTTCCGGCGCACCCTCGATGCGGGCCAGCACCAGATGGATGATGTTCTGCGACATGTCGTGTTCGCCGGCGGAGATGAAGATCTTCTGGCCGGAAATCCTGTAGGCGCCGTTACCATCCGGCACGGCCTTGCTGCGCAGCAGCCCGAGGTCGGTGCCGCAATGCGGCTCCGTCAGGTTCATCGTGCCGGTCCAGGTGCCTTCCACCATCTTCGGCAGGTATGCCTTTTTCTGCTCGTCGGAGCCGTGCACCAGGATCGCGGCGATCGCGCCCTGGGTCAGGCCGGGATACATCGTCAGCGCCATGTTGGCCGAGGACATGTATTCGCCGACGGCGGTGTGCAGCGTGTAGGGCAGGCCCTGGCCGCCGAATTCCTCCGGCACGGAGAGCCCGAGCCAGCCGCCTTCGCGGTAGAGATCGAAGGCCTGCTTGAAGCCCTTGGGCACGCTGACCGAACCGTCGTCGCGCCGCTTGCAGCCTTCCTGGTCGCCGGAAAGGTTGACCGGGAACAGCACTTCTTCGGCAAGCTTGGCGGCTTCGCCGACGATCGCTTCGATCGTATCGGGCGTCGCATCGGCAAAGCCGGGAAGGTTGTTGTACCGCTCGATGCCGAGCACGTCGTTCAGAATGAAGAGAGTATCGTCGACCGGTGCCTTGTAGGTGGGCATTCTTTCCTCGCCTTTTCGCTTTCGGATCGTCGCCTCCAAGCGGCCGACGTCCGGTTGCAACATGCCGCATGCGCCGCCATCCGAGGGCGGTTCCGCATCGTTGGCAGGATGCTACAAAATTTTGACGTTTGCGTAAACGTCAAAAATAGCGCCCGATCGAAGTTTCGTCTGTCGATGGATGACGCGGTGAAATCATCGCCGCGCCGCAGTCTCCATTACCCGGCACTGCCAAATCGTTAAAAAATCGGCGCGGGTTAACGGCTTGTTTACTACGTTTAATGAAAGGTGCGTGTTGAGATGGTCAAAGCTGCAACCGGTCCGGTCCTCGCATTGTTGTAGCTTTGGCCACGTCGGAAGTGCCGCAGGGGTGAAGGAAGCCGTTTCCTTCCGTGGCGACTTTCGAGATGGCCGACGGACAAGGGCGAAGAGCACAATGAATGGATCGCGATCAAATCCTCAGCGCGCTGGCAGCCAGAGCTATGGCGAGCGGCCGTCGCTCGACGCCCTGAACCGCACGATCGAAGGCCTCGAAGCCCGGATCGAAGGCTTGATGAACGGTGCGGGACGCGAGCAGCCACCCCGTCCGGTCGAGCGCGAGCGTCTCACCCCCCGCGATATTCCATCGCCCCGTGATGCCGTTTCCGAAATCATGCAGCGCCAGCGGGCGCTGAGCACGTCGCCCGAGCGGCCGCCTTTGAGAGACCGTCTGCCGCAACGCGAGCCGGAGCGCCTGGCTCAGCGCGAGCCCGAGCGCTATGTCGACGACATGCGGGCGCAGCCGGTGCGTGCGCCCGTCGCCCGGCCGGCCGCTGCCGTCAACGATATCGCCGAGGCGCTCGTCGGATTGCGCCAGGACCTCAAGCGCGACATCACCGATGGCCTCACCCGCGAGATGAATTCCCTGCGCGCCGAAATTCGCGGCATCAAGGCGCAGGCCCAGGATCACAGCTTCGCCGAGGACGTTCGCGGCGACATGCAGCGCCTTGCCGACAGCATCCAGCAGCTCGGCCGCCAGGCATCGCCCGCCCAGGCCGACGCGCTGCGCAGCGATTTTGACGACCTGCGCGCGATGATCGACGGGCTGGCGCGCGAAGACAGTGTTCGCCGTATGGAAAGCCGCTGGAGCGGCGTCGAGGATCGGCTGATCGCCTTCGACCAGAACCGCGACGACGAACTGGTGGCGCTGGCCTACCGGCTTGACGAGATCAAGTCGCAGATCGGCGCGCTCGGCAACAGCTCTGCCGTCGACGTCCTTGAAGACAAGATGATTGCCGTTGCCCAGGCGATCGAAATGCTCGGCCGCCAGATACAGCCGGACGATCGGCGCCTGGTGTCGCAGTTCGCCGATCTCGATGCGCGGCTTGACGAAATCAGCCGGGCGATCGCAGCCAGCAGCCGCAGTGCGACCAGCCTTGACGGTGGTTTCGCCAATCGCCTGGAAACCAGGCTCGGCGACCTCTCGCGGCAGATCGACGGATTGTCCCGCCCGAACGATTCCGGTCTCGGCTCGCGCCTGGAGGCGCTGGCTGCGCGGGTCGAGGATCTCGCGAGCGAAAAGGCTGCCGCGGGGCTGGAAGAGCGCCTGGATCAGCTCTCCCTGCTGATGGAGCGCAGCCACCGGAACGCCCAGCCGGACCTGACGGGCCACCTCAACGACATTTCGCGCAAGATCGAGGCCCTTGATCAAGGCAGCGTCAACGATGCGCTCGCCGAGCGGCTCGACTATCTTGCCCGCCGGATTGACGATCTCGATACGCTGAGCGCGCATCCCGTCGCCGATCCGCGTTTCGACCGGCTCGAAGACCGTCTCGCCGGTATCGCCCAGCGGCTGGAAGAAACCTATGCGGCGCCGTTCGACGACCGCGCCGCCTTGCACAATCTCGAAGCGCAGATTGCCAATCTGTCGACCCTGGTCAGCCAGCCCCGCAGCGAGGCGGGCCCCGCCATGCCGGTGGAATTCGAGAGCCGCATGACTGCGCTCGAAGACTATTTCGCCACCAGCGACGAGTACATCGTCGAGGCTGCCCGGCAGGCGGCCGAGGCGGTGATGGAGGCCTATTCGAAAAAGGGCATGCCGCAGTCGGCAGGTGGCGGCGATCTCGCGGCGATCTCGGCGCTGGCGGAAGACCTGCGCATGCTCGAAGATCTTAGCCGCTCCAGCGAGGAGCGCACGGCACGCACCTTCGAAGCGCTGCATGAAACCCTCGTCCATATCGCCGACAAGCTCGAGCGCATCGAGGGACGCGAGCCCGCCATGGCCGCGGCACATTACGAGGCGCCGGTGGCGCGCGAAATTCCTGCGATGCCCAAGGCAATGCAGCCGGAATTCAACGACCCCTTCAGCGGCGCCGATCTCGATGACCGCTATCAGGATCTGCAGCGCAATGTCCGCGCCCTGCAGGCGGAAGATGACGGTGTCATCGCTGCTGCCACTGCATCCGCGCCTGCAACCGCCCTCGCCGGTGACACCGCGTTTGTCGGTGGCGAAGGTCAGGTTTCGACCATAGAGCCCGATGGTGCGCGCGAACAACCGGCCGCTGCCCGCACGGGCCTGCTTGCCGGCCTCACCCGGCGCTTCTCCGGAAAGCGTGTCGACCCTGCACCGGAGCAGGTACGACAGCTCGTCGAGCCCGCCCCCTCCATCGACCCGTCCGAGATGCTTGCGCCGGAAGAGGCCAATCAGCTGCTCGAGCCCGGTTCGGGCGTTCCCGACGTCAAGAAGATCCTCGAGCGTGTCCGCGCCGGCCAGATGAACCGCGGCGGCAAACCGGCCGCTGACGGCGACAAGGCAGACTTCATTGCCGCCGCCCGCCGGGCAGCGCAGCTGGCCGTCGAGGAAGCCGATACGCTCAACAAGGCCAAGGACGGTGGTGTTGCCAGCGGCGTCGGCGGTGCCTTTGCCCGCCATCGCCGGCCGATCCTCATGGCTGTCGGCGCCGTGCTTCTGGCGATCATGTCCTATCCTCTCGTCGGCACCATGCTGAAGGGCCGCGACGCGCCCATTGCCGAACCGGTGGCGATCATCGAGCAGAAAGTGGCTCCCGTCGCCGAGCAGCCGCCGATTGCCAATGAGCGAGACATCGCAGGCGACCGGGCACCTTCGTCCGCCGCCGCCGTTGCGACCGAAACACCTGTCGAAGCGCTGCAGCCCATTCCCGAAGCACCGCTCGATTCTGTCGAGAAGCAGTCAAGCGCCGTGCAGGGACCAGCCATCTCGACGCCGCCGGCCGATACGTCCAAATCGACGGTGGCGACGAACGAAACACAGGCACCGCTGCTTCAGCCGGTGCCGGAAGCCAAGGAGCCGGTAGCCGCTTCGACGTTCCAGGCCGCCCCAGTCGATGCCGCTCAGGCCGGGACCTTTGCGCCTGTGACCACGACCGCCGAGGTCGTCCTGCCGGAAGGTTTCGGTCCGGTTGCGCTGGTGACGGCTGCCAAGGGTGGCGATCCGCTGGCCTTCTACGAGATCGGCGCGCGCTTCACCGAAGGTCGTGGCGTCAAGGAAGACCTGGCGGAAGCCGCCAAATGGTATCAGCGCGCTGCAGACGGCGGCGTCGTGCCGGCCGAATACCGGCTTGCCAGCATGTACGAAAAGGGCTCGGGTCTGACGCGCGATGCGGCCAAGGCCAAGGTTCTCTATCTGAAGGCCGCCGGGCAGGGCAATGTCAGCGCCATGCACAATCTTGCCGTGATGCTGGCCAGCGGTCGCGACGGCTCGCCGGATTTCGCCGCGGCGACGAACTGGTTCGCCAAGGCAGCCGAGCTTGGCATCCGCGACAGCCAGTTCAACCTGGCGGTGCTCTATGCCCGCGGCAACGGCGTGCCGCAGGATCTGGAAGCATCCTACAAATGGTTTGCCGCTGCCGCCCGGGAGGGCGACATGGATGCCGCCGCCAAGCGCGACGAAGTGGCCAAGGCGATGAAGCCGGAGCAGCTTTCGCGTGCAAAGGCCAACGCCGATGCCTGGAAGCCGCAGCCGGTCGACGCCAAGGCGAACGCGGTCGACGTGCCGGATGCCTGGGTAGGCCCGGCCAACAAAACCGCCTCGATCGACATGGGCAAGGCCATTCGCAACATCCAGGCCATCCTCAACAACAACGGCTTCGACGCCGGCAAGCCGGACGGCCAGCTGGGCAAGAAGACAGTTGCGGCGATCAAGGCCTTCCAGACATCTGTTGGCCAGGAGCCGACCGGTGAAATCACCGACCAGCTGGTGAAGGAATTGCTCAAGCGCAATTCCTGATCCGGCAGGGTTTGCCGCCGCAATAAAGCCGCAGAGCCGGGTGACACGGTTCGTGGAACCGAAGCTGTCTGCCATGTGGCTGAAAAGGTTGACAGCTCCGGCGTAGGAGCGCATGACGGAAGCCTATGCCATCTCGCCTTCGGGAGAGGTGTCGGCTTTCAGAGATAATCCCCCCTCCGTGGTGAATTGCTTGCCACTGTGACGTTTTTCGCCCGCACCGCGGGCCGTTGGCATATTGAGGTCCGGCGTGACGATTTATCTGCCCATCGCAGAGTTGTCGGTGAACATACTCATCATCCTCGGCATGGGTGCGGCCGTCGGCTTTCTCTCAGGCATGTTCGGCGTCGGCGGCGGGTTCCTGATCACGCCTCTCCTGATCTTCTACAACATTCCGCCCGTGGTCGCTGTCGCGACCGGCGCCAACCAGGTCGTGGCATCGTCGATATCAGGCGCCATCATCCATTTCCGGCGCGGCACGATCGACATCAAGCTCGGCACGGTGCTTCTGTGCGGCGGTCTTGCCGGCGCGACGCTCGGTGTCTGGCTCTTTTCATTCTTGCGTCGGGCCGGTCAGCTCGATCTCGTCATCTCGCTGCTCTATGTGGTGCTGCTGGGCTCCGTCGGCAGTCTGATGCTGTGGGAAAGCGTGCGCGCGATGCGCAAGGCGGCCAAGAACCAGGCGACGCCGCTGCGCCGCCCGGGCCAGCACAACTGGGTGCACGGGCTGCCGCTGAAGATGCGGTTCAAGAAATCGAAGATCTATCTGAGCGTCATTCCCGTCGCGGCCCTTGGTTTCTGCATCGGCATCCTGACATCGGTCATGGGTGTCGGCGGCGGCTTCATCATGGTCCCGGCGATGATCTATCTCCTGCGCATCCCGACCAATGTCGTCGTCGGCACCTCGCTGTTCCAGATCATCTTCGTTTCCGCCTACACGGTCATCGTCCAGGCCTCGACCAACTATACCGTCGATATCGTGCTCGCCTTCGTGCTGATGATCGCCGGCGTCATCGGTGCCCAGTATGGCGTGCGGGTCGGACAGAAGCTGCGCGGCGAGCAGTTGCGCGCGCTGTTGGCACTGCTCGTGCTTGCCGTCGGCATCCGTCTGGCGGTCGAACTCGTCATTCCACCGAAGGACATCTATTCCGTCGTGTCAGCGGGGTTCGGTTTCTGATGATCCGTCTCGCCCGCATCGCCCTTGCAGCCCTGACCTTGGCTTTCGCGGCTCCCGCCGCCGCCCAACTGCAGGACGAGAATGCCAACGACTTCACCGAAAAGCTGGAGATCGGCATCTCGACCGACGAGATCGCCATCACCTCGGATTTCCGTGGCGCCGACCTGACGATCTTCGGTGCGGTCGACGGCTTCGACGCCAATCTCCTGGTGCAGGGCAAGTACAACATCATCGTTTCGCTCGAGGGTCCGAAGGACAATGCGACGGTGCGCAAGAAGGAGCGCGTTTTCGGCATATGGGTGAACACCAGCTCCATGACCTTCGAGCTGGTGCCGGAATCCTATTCGCTGTCGAGCACGCGTGACATCGAGACGATCGCCCCGCCGGGCGAAATGGGCAATATGGGCATCGGTGTCGATCACATGCGGCTCGTGCCGCTCGGCTTCGTCGGTGACGGCAGCAATCTCGGCGAGTTCCGCAATGCCTTCCGCCGCATCCGCGAGACCAGCGGCGTCTATGAGCGCGATCCGGGCGGCGTGCAGTTCATCAGCTCCAGCCTGTTCAAGGCGTCGGTGCGCCTGCCGGCCAATGTGCCGAACGGGGTGCATGTGGTGCGCGCCTATCTCTTCCGCGACGGCACCTTCGTCGCCGCCAAGGCGCTGCCGCTGCGCGTGGTCAAGACGGGCGTGGAGCAGGTGATCACACAGACGGCGCATCAGCAGCCGCTCTTCTACGGCCTGTTTGCGGTGCTGCTCGCTGTCATCACCGGCTGGGGCGCGAGCCTGCTCTTCCGCAAGGAATAGTCTTTGACGGCATCCAGCCGACGTTCCCTTTTGTACGCGGGGCGGCTAAAGAAGGCCTACTGCATAATTCCTTAAATCGGAATCGATTTAAGGGCAAAATTGCGCAGCAACTCAAAGTGTTGCAGCGACCTTTGCGCGTCTAAATAGACGCGCGGCGCTGTAAGGCAGAAACAGAGGAAACTCCATGAAACCGATTTTCGTCCAGTTGCAGTGCGCTCCCGGCAAGACCTACGACGTTGCCGACGAGATCTACCGCAAGGAGATCGTTTCGGAAATGTACTCGACGAGCGGCGACTACGACCTCTTGCTCAAGATCTACATTGAAGAAGGCCAGGACATCGGCAAGTTCATCAACGACAACATCGCCACGGTTCCCGGCATTTCCCGATCGCTGACGACGCTGACCTTCAACGCGTTCTGACGGATGCTCAAGCGATCAGGTTCGTGAAGCGGACCGAATAGATCCGGTCGCGACCGAGCATGTGGGCGACCAGCTTGGCGCGATCGAACAGGCCGCTCATTGCCCGGTGGCGCAGGTCGAGGCCACCGGTGGTGACGCCGAAGGCCGGCATCAGCAGCCGCGTCCCATCGGTAGCAAAGCAGGCCCGTCGCACCGATTTCTCCCGCCGAACAACGGTCGCTGCCGGGTGCAGGTGGCCGGCAACTTCCCCTGACGCCTCGCCCCTCGACGGTTCATGGCGAAAGGTGAGGCCCGCGTGGCGGAATTCGTCGAGCGATATGCCGGGCAGGCCGCAGGTGCCATCGGGGTCATGGTTGCCATTGATCCACACCCAGTCCCGCCCCATCGCCATCGCCGCGATCATGTGGCGGAAGGTATCGGGCATTGCCGCCGAACCCACCCGGTCGTGGAAATTGTCGCCGAGGCTGATGACCAGTCTGGGGTCATGGCGGGTGATCGCCGCTTCGAGCACGCGCAGGGTGGCGAGCGTGTCGTAAGGTGGCAGCATCATGCCGCGCCGCGCGAAGGCCGATCCCTTTTCCAGGTGCAGATCGGAAACGACGAGCGTTCGCGTCTCCGGCAAATAGAGGCTGCCGAGAGGATCGCAGACGGCTTCGACGCCGTGGACGATGGCGCGCGCGGAGACCGCCGAGCTGTCTGCTGGAGCCGATAGTGCGTGAGCAAGCCTGTGCATGCGTCGTCTCTTCATTGTCCTTACAGCGCCGCGCGTCAAACAGGACGTGCAAGGGACGCGGTAACACTTTAAATTTTCTGCATAATTTCGTCCTTAAATCGGATCCGATTTAAGGAATTATGCAGCAGCGTGTTCGCGCGAACACGGGGCTATTCTATAACGGCTCGCCGCCCAGCGCTTCGTTGATCAGGTCGTCGGCGGCTTCGGAAAGCAGGAAGTCCTGCGCCTCGCCCTGAACTGCCTCCTTGCCGATCTCCAGCATCACGGGCACGGCAAGCGGCGAAATCCGGTCGAGCCGGCGATGGGTAATGTGGCCCTTGATTCGCTTCAGCATATCCCCGAGACGGCCGATGTCCAAAAGCCCCGTCGCCGCATCGTTGCGTGTTGCCTCCAGCAGCAGGTGGTCCGGCTCGTGCGCGCGCAATACGTCGTAAATGAGGTCGGCCGAAACGGTCACCTGGCGGCCGGTCTTTTCCTTGCCGGGGTGCCGCTGGTCGATCAGCCCGGCGATGACCGCGCAGTTGCGGAAGGTGCGCTTCAGCAGAAACGATTCGTTCAGCCAGGCTTCCAGATCGTCGCCGAGCATGTCTTCGTCGAAGAGGTCGGCGAGCGCCTTCCGGCGCAGCTGGAACGTCGCGCCGAGATCGTCCAGTGCCCAGACGGCGAGCGAGTAGTCGGTGGCGACGAAGCCGAGCGGCTTCAGACCGGCGCGGTCGAGCCGACGGGTCAGCAGCATGCCGAGCGTCTGGTGCGCCAGCCGTCCCTCGAAGGCGTAGATCACCATGTAATGCCGGCTGCCGCGCGGAAAGGTCTCGATCAGCAGCTCGTCTTCGCGCGGCAGCATCGACACGTCCCTCTGCAGCGACAACCAGTCGCGCACCTGTTCGGGAAGTGCTGCGCGCCGCGCCGGATCGGCCAGCATCTTGCGCACCTGTTCGGCGAGGTAGGTCGACAGCGGAAATTTGCCGCCGGCATAGCTCGGCACCTTCGGGTCGAAGGAGAAGGCCTGACTGACGAGACATTCGTTTTCGCGGATGCCTTCGAAACGCAGCACCTTGCCGGAAAACAGGAACGTGTCGCCTTGGGAGAGCATCTCGAGGAAATATTCCTCGACCTTGCCGAGCGACATGCCGCCGCGGCCGAGCGAGCCGCGCTGGTTGCGCTTGACCATGCGCACGTTCAGCATCGGCGATTCGACGATGGTGCCGACATTGAGACGATATTGCTGCGCGACCAGCGGATTGGAAACGCGAAAGAGCCCCTCCTTGGTCTTGCGGATACGGGCGTAGCGCTCGTAGGTCTTCAGCGCATAGCCGCCTGTCGCGACGAAATCGACGACGCGTTCGAAGGTTTCCCAGGTGAGCGACGCATAGGGCGAGGCGCTGGTGATCTCCTCGTAAAGCGACAGCGGGTCGAAGGGCGCGGCGCAGGCCATGCCGAGCACATGCTGGGCAAGCACGTCGAGCGCACCCTTGCCGACCGGCGGCGTATCCTGCGCACCGATGTAGTTGGCGTCGAGCGCCGCCTGGCACTCCATCACCTCGAAGCGGTTGGCCGGGACCAGGATCGCCTTCGAAGGTTCGTCCATGCGGTGGTTGGCGCGGCCGATGCGCTGGGCAAGCCGGCTTGCCCCCTTCGGCGCCCCGACATGCACAACGAGGTCGACATCGCCCCAGTCGATGCCGAGATCGAGCGTCGAGGTGGCGACGACGGCGCGCAGCCGGTTCTCCGACATCGCCGCCTCGACCTTGCGCCTTTGGGCGACATCGAGCGAGCCGTGATGTAGCGCGATCGGCAGGTTGTCGTCGTTGATGGTCCAGAGTTCCTGGAAGACAAGCTCCGCCTGGCTGCGGGTATTGACGAAGAGCAGGGTGGTGCCGTGCTCCTTGATGGCGGCGTAGACGTCGGCGATCGCATAGCGCGCCGAATGTCCAGCCCAAGGCACGTGTTCGTCGGTACGCAGGATGGTGATCTCAGGCTTGGCACCACCCTTAACGGTCACGAGACCGGCATGGTCGTTCCTCTCCGGCGACTGCGGCGAAAGCCAGCGCTGCAGGTCCATCGGGTCGGCGACCGTCGCCGACAACCCGATCGTCTGCAGCTCGGGCGCCAGCCTGCGCAGCCGGGCAAGGCCGAGCGATAGCAGGTGTCCGCGCTTCGAGGTGACCAGCGAATGCAACTCGTCGAAGACGACGTAACGCAAATCCCTGAAGAAGCGTTCGGCCTCGCCGTTGGCGAGCAGCAGGGCCAATTGCTCCGGCGTCGTCAGCAGGATGTCTGGCGGGTTGAGCTTCTGGCGCTGGCGTTTGCCCTGCGGCGTGTCGCCGGTGCGGTTCTCGACGCGCACCGGCAGGCCCATTTCGGCGACCGGCTTCATCAGATTGCGCTCGATGTCGACGGCAAGCGCCTTCAGCGGCGAGAGGTAGAGCGTGTGAATGCCTGTAAAGGCGAAGCCCGGCGGAATTTTTCCGCGTCGGGTGAGGTCGACAAGGGAGGGCAGAAAGCCGGCAAGCGTCTTGCCGGCGCCGGTCGGCGCGATCAGCAGCGTGCTTTCGCCGGCCTCCGCCCGCGCCAGCAATTCCAGCTGGTGGGCGCGGGGCTGCCAGCCTTTCTCGCCGAACCAGCGAAGGAAGGGGGCGGGCAAGGTCAGTGCATCGCCTTGCTTGAGCGGGGAATCGATCCTGTTCACGGAGAACAAACGTAGATCAAATCCGGCAAAAGAGAAGCCCGCCTGATCGGCGATCCGCACGGCGATTGACTCGTCGTCAAATCATGGATAAAAGATATCCACGATTAGGGAGAAGGCGAATGAAACTCGGGGACGGTGTCGAGCAGGCGATCCACAGTGTGACGATGCTGAGCTGTCTTCAGCCCGGCAGCACGCTGTCGGCGGCGGCGCTTGCCGAATTTCACGGGGTTTCCGTGAGCTATCTGTTGAAGCACCTGCAGGCGATGTCCGGGGCAGGGCTGCTCGAAGCCGTGCCCGGCCCGAAGGGCGGCTACCGTCTTGCCCGAACGCCGGAAAAGATCAGCCTGCTCGATATCGTGCTTGCGGTTGAAGGGCCGGAGCCGGCGTTCCGCTGCAACGAGATCCGGCTGCGCGGCCCCAATCCCTATGCCTGCAAGCCGAAGGCACCGTGCACGATCAACGTCGCGATGCTGAAAGCCGAGCAGGCCTACCGCGCCGAGCTGCAGCGCGTGACCATTGCCGACATCATGGACGACCTCAGCGCCAAGGACGACGGCAGCGTCGCGGCGCGAACCAATACTTTTCTGGCGGTCAACGAACGCAAGTCGGCCGCCGGCGCCTGAAACTCTAAGCCCCCACCTGAAGGAGAAGACCATGCATCCGCGTTTGAACCCCGTCAAAGCCGCCCCCGATGCATACAAGGCTGCGGCAGCCTTCGAAAGCTACATCGTCAAGGAATCGGGGCTGGACCCGCGCCTGATCCACCTGATCAAGCTGCGCGCCTCGCAGATCAACGGCTGTGCCTATTGCATCGACATGCATGTGAAGGAGGCGCGTCATACGGGCCTCAGCGAGCAATGGATCCACCTGATCTGCGCCTGGCGCGAATCGCCGATCTACGACGCCCGCGAACGTGCGGTATTGGCCTGGACCGAAGCGCTCACCAACCTTGCCCAGACCGGTGCGCCCGACGCCGACTTCGAGCCCTTGAGGGAGCATTTCAACGAGGCGGAGATCACCAAGATCACCATGGCGATCGGCGTCATCAATGTCTGGAACCGGGTCGCCGTCGGCCTGCGGTCGCAGCATCCGGTCGACGCACCGGCAAAGGCCGCCTGATATCGCCAGGGATCGAACGACGACAAAGCCCCGGACATGAATGCCGGGGCTTTGCGTTCCGGCGTCTCAGAGTGCGATGTAACGATCGGCGCGGTGGTTGATGGCCACGAACAGGTTGAGGACGACCGCGCCGAGCACCGACCAGGCGACGACCGTAGGGGTCGTGACGCCGAAGGCAGCGACCAGCACGACCATGTCGATGGCAAGCTGCACCAGCCCGGCGCGAACGCCGAAACGCTCCTGCAGGTAGATGCCGAGAATGCCGACGCCGCCGAGGCTCGCGCGGTGGCGGTAGAGCGCCAGGAGACCGTAGCCGAGAAGCAGGCCGCCGATGAGCGCCGCCCAGGCCGGGTGGATATCGCCGATGTGGAACAGGCGCGACTGGATGTCGGTGAGGAACGAGGTCACGCCGATTGCGATGAAGGTTTTGACGGTGAAGGCCGGCCCAAGCCGCTTCAGCGAGAGATAGAAGAACGGCAGGTTGAGCAGGAAGAAGGCGAGGCCGAAGTTCACGCCGGTCGCGTAATGCAGCAGGAAGGCGACGCCGGCGGTGCTGCCGGTGAGCAGGCCGGCGCTTGCCAGGAAATAAAGGCCGAGCGCGGCGATCAGGCTGCCGGAGAAGATGCCCTGCAGGTCCTCGATCGGCGTGTGCCGGGTCGGGCTGGTGTTCCAAAGACCGAAAACGCTGCTGCTCTGAGCCATGGCAAAACCTCGATTGCGATGCGCCAAGCAATGCTGCAACGCACAAAAACAATCAAGAAAAATATGTCAGCAATGCTGACATAATTCTGCGTACCAGCCCTGCGTTTTTAAGCAGGCTTGCGGGCGAGAAACAGGATGCCCGAGACCGGCTTCCCGGCATCCATGCGGATGACGGTGCGCTCGACGGCCACCATGTCCAGGCCGTGGGATGCGAGAAGGTCGCGGATATAGGCCTCGCTATGAGCGTAGCGCAGCGACGGGCGCAGGACGAAACCGTCGTCTGCGCCTGCGTCCTCCACCGAGAAGGCAAACAGGCCCTGGCTGGAAAGCAGCGCGCCGACGATCTCGGCGACGCCATCAAGGCTGCCGAGATACATCAGCACGTCGGCGGCGCTGACGAGATCGGCGCGAGCCGCGGCAAAGTTGCCGAACACACCCGATTGTTCAGGAGGCAACGACAGGTCGGCTCGCGCCAGCCGGTCATAGATGGCCTTCGTCTCCGCCTTCACCAGCATGTTGGCGGAAATATCGAAGCCTTCGAGAAACGCCGCGCGCTCGCGGATGCGCTCGCCGAACAGGCCGGTGCCGCAACCGAGATCGACGACATGCTCGAAATGCGCGCCCGCCGTTGACTTCTCGATCAGCGCAGCGAGCTTTTCCGGGACGCTGTAATCGAGCTTCTCCACCAGCGCGTGGTCGAAGCGGTCGGCGTAGTCGTCGAAAAGCCGCTCGACATAGAGGCTCGGCGGCTGTTCCGGCACCTCGGTGGCGCCCAGCAGCGCCAGCTTCAGGCCGGCGCCGAAAATGTCCTTCGGGTTGAGGCGCAAGGTTTTGCGCAGCGCGTCGATTGCCGCCTCTTTCCGGCCCGATTTTTCCTCATAGTCCGCCAGCCGGAACCAGCCGGCAGCCCATTCAGGAACACGCTCGAGCGCCTGGGCCATGAGATCGGCCGCGCTCTCGGGCTCGCCGGCTTCGGCAAGCATTTTTGCGTAGTCGGCGCGGCGATCGGCGATCAGGTCGCCGGAGGAGAGCTGGTTGAGCGTCATCAATGTGAGATGTTGGTTGCGATCAGCGCTTCTGACGCCGGACCGGGCAAAACACAAGCGGAATCTGCAAGCCGGGCACCAGCCCGCCTTTTGCGGTGACTTGCGAGGGTGCGAATGGCAGCTTATGTGAAGGGAAACAGGAGTATTTCGCCGATGTCGGACGGAGTGAACAGATTTTTGGGGGATTCGCCGCTGCGCGTCCTCGTCAAGCTCGTCGTGGTGTCGATCCTCGTCGGGTTCGTCATGACCGTTTTCGGCTGGTATCCCGCCGACATCTATTTCGGCATCCGCAACTTCCTGCTCGACCTCTGGCACACGGGCTTTTCCGCTCTCGGCCGGGTCGGCGACTACCTGCTGCTCGGTGCTGCGATCGTCATTCCCGCCTTCCTCATCCTGCGTGTCATGAGCTACCGGCGTTGAGCATGAAGGATCAGCTTTTCTTCATCGAGCGGCGCGGCTTTCTGCGCGCCGGCGCCGTCCTTTCGCTAGGCGTGCTCGCCGGCTGCACGACATCCAATGTGCTGACGCCCGGAAGCGGCACCGGCAGCGACCAGACCGAGGCGAGCCTCGGCCATGTCAACGCCCTGCGCAAGAACAAGGGCCTGTCGCCGCTGGTGGCGGACAAGGCGGCCTCCGTCGCCGCCATGAGCCAGGCGGCCAGAATGGCCAAGGTCGGCAAGATGCAGCACCTGATCGGCTGGAGCGACAGTTTCTACGACAGGATGAAAAGCCAGGGCGTGACGCTGCCGGCCGCCGAAAACATCGCCATGGGCCAGGACGACGCCGAACGCGCCTATGACGCCTGGTACAAATCACCGAAGCATCTGGAAAACATGCTCGGCACCTATCGCGGTCTCGGCGTGGCCGTGGCGCAGAACGCGGCTTCGGGGAACCGGCCCTATTGGGCCATGGTGCTGGCGGGCTAAAGGCGCGCCACCTACGTCTCAATGAGCCCCTCATCCGGCCTGCCGGCCACCTTACTCCCCGCACGCGGGGAGAAGGAAATCCGCCGCACTCGCTCGAACCTACAATTACCGTTCTCGACGTCGTGTTGTTTGGCGACAGCGGATGCGAAATGATGTTTCTGCGGCTGATGCACGTCCCCTCTCCCCGCAGGCGGGGAGAGCGTTAGCGGTGAGGGGGCCCTTGCGGCGCCGAGGCATCGATTGCTGTGACCGCCCGCAGCACCTTGCGTCCACCTATCCTTCTTCCCTAAAACGGTCGTCACTCACCCATCACGCCGGGACCGTTCGATGACCGCCGCTTCTCCCGCTTCGCCGAGCGATCCCGCCGGCCCCTTCCACGTCACACATCGTCTGATCCTGGCGATCGCGCTGCCGATGACGCTGGGCTTTCTCACCACGCCGTTGCTCGGCCTCGTCGGTACGGCGGTTGTCGGTCGCATGGGCAAGGCGACGCTGCTGGCCGGGCTTGCGGTCGGCGCCGTGATGTTCGACCTGATCTTCACCACCTTCAATTTCTTGCGCGCCGCCACGACCGGCCTTGTCGCGCAGGCCTATGGAAGGGGCGACCGGTGCGAACAGCAGGCCGTCTTCTGGCGCTCGCTGGTGATCGCGCTGGTGGCCGGTGTCGCGCTCGTCGCCCTGTCGCCGCTTCTTCTTGCCGGTGGTCTCTGGTTGATGGGCCCGCCAGCGGAAGTGGAGGCCGTGACCCGCACCTATTTTCTCTGGCGTATCCTGTCCGGTCCGGCGGCCCTTGCCAATTACGCCATCCTCGGCTTCGTGCTCGGGCGTGGCGAAGGCACGATCGGTCTGATGCTGCAGACGCTGATCAACGGCATCAACATCGTACTGTCGATCCTGCTCGGGTTGGTCTTCGGCTGGGGTGTCGCCGGCGTTGCGATTGCAACTGTCACCGGCGAGGTGATTGGCGCCTTGGCCGGTTTTGCCATCGTCTACGGTCGTTTCGACCGGAAAGACGCGCCAAGCTGGGCGATGATCTTCGATCGCCAACGGCTGAGACCGCTGTTCGGGCTCAACCGCGATATCATGATCCGCTCCTTTGTGCTGCTTGCCGCCTTCACGCTGATGACGCGCATCGGCACGGCCTTCGGCCCGGTGACATTGGCAGCAAACGCGGTGCTGATGACCATCTTTCTGGTGGCCGGCTACTATCTCGATGGTCTTGCCAATGCGGCCGAGCAGCTGATCGGTCGCTCGATCGGCGCGCATTACCGTCCGGCCTTCGATCGGGCTCTGAAGCTGACGGCCGCCTGGTCGTTCGGCCTTGCCGCCCTGACGACCGTGGCGTTCCTGCTCTTCGGCAGCGGGCTTGTCGACCTGCTGACGACGTCGCCGGATGTCCGCACGGTGGCCTACGAGTATCTGCCTTGGGCGGCGCTGACGGCGATGACCGGCGCGCTCGCCTTCCTGATGGATGGCGTTTTCATCGGCGCCACCTGGTCGCGCGAGATGCGCAACATGATGCTGGCGGCCTTTGGCGGATATGTCGCCGCGCTGGCGATCCTTGTCCCCGCCTTCGGCAATCACGGCCTATGGGCGGGGCTCAACCTGTTTCTTTTGATGCGCGGCCTGTTCCTGCTCGCCAGAATTCCGGCGAAGGCGGGTCAGGCCTTTCGCTCGGCCCAGTAGTCGAGGCGGCTGTCACGAAGGTCGCGGATCGACGTCAGCCCTTCGCGATCGCAGAGATCGGAAAGTCCGCGCACGATCCGGCCGGGCAGGGCAGGGCCCTCATAGACCATGCAGGAATAGAGCTGCACCAGATCGGCGCCGGCACGGATCTTTTCTGCAGCCGTTTCAGCCGAGCTGACGCCGCCGACGCCGATGATCGGCAGATCCGGACCGACGCGCTTGCGCATCCGGGCAAGCACCGCCGTCGATTTCTCGAAAAGCGGTTTGCCGGAAAGGCCGCCCGCTTCCTTTGCCTGGGCCTGGTCTTTGAGGCCGTCGCGCGAAAGCGTCGTGTTTGACACGATGAGACCGTCGAGCTTATGCGCCAGAACCTCGGCCGCGATGTCGTCCATGCCTTCCTCGGTCAGATCGGGCGCGATCTTGAGGAACACGGGTACGACCTTGCCGCTGCGGGATGCCTCTTCGTCGCGCGCGGCAAGCACGGCCGACAGCAGCGCGGCCAGGCTCTCGCGCGCCTGCAGGTCGCGAAGGCCGGGCGTATTGGGCGAGGAGATGTTGGCGGTGAAATACTTGGCCACCGAATAGAAGGTATGGATGCCGCTGACATAGTCGCCGATGCGGTCGGCGCTGTCCTTGTTGGCGCCGATATTGACGCCGATCAGCGCATCGCGCGAGCAGGCCTTCAGACGCGCCAAGGCTGCGCCATGGCCCTCATTGTTGAAGCCGAGGCGGTTGATCACCGCTTCGTCTTCCACCAGGCGGAAGATGCGCGGCTTGTCGTTGCCCGATTGCGGGCGCGGCGTCACGGTGCCGATTTCGGTAAAGCCGAAGCCGATCTTCAAGAGCGCTTCCGGCACTTCGGCATTCTTGTCGTAACCGGCAGCCATGCCGAGCGGATTGGGGAAGGTGAGGCCGGCGATGGTCTGGGCGAGCCGCTTGTCCTGCCTGGTCGGACAACCCGGCACGAGGCCGGTTTTCAACGCCTTGATCGACAGGCCGTGGGCGGCTTCCGGATCGAAGAGGAAAAGCCCGCGGCGGGCGAGGCTGGCAAAAGGATTGTTCATGCGTCGAGTTCCGGGAAGACGTGAAGGCCATCCGCGCCAAGCGGCAGCGGCTTTTCCCACAAGACGGCCGAAAGGAACAGCGGTGCGTAGAGATGCGGGAAGAGGGCGCCGCCGCGTGACGGCTCATAAACCAGCTCTTCGCCCAGCGCATCGCCATCGACCGCGATCAGCAGCAGGCCTTCCTGCCCTTCGAAGTGGCGGGCGGCGGTTTCAATCGCCTGTTCGCCCGTCGAAAAATGGATGAAGCCGTCGGCAAGGTCGACGGGCGCTCCATCGAAACGGCCGGTGCGCTTGGCTTCCTGCCATAGTGCGGCCGGAACGATCTTGTATATGATTGAGCTCATGATGCCCGCTTATCCGTCGTGATGTTCTGTCGTGGCCTTGCCGCAAATATCGGCGATTGTCCATTGCTGAAGGTCGTTCACCGGCGGATTTCCGCCCGCATGTCCGCAACGGAGAGGAAATCATGAAAAGAGCAATCGCAGTTCTGCTGATCGGTGCCGGCCTTGGCCTTGCCGGAGGCGCGTGCGCCCAGGAACCGGCTCCAGGTCGCTACAGCATGCAGAAGTCCGAGACCGGCATTGCCCGGCTCGACACCCAGACCGGCGAGGTCTCGCTCTGCCAGGAGAGGGATGGCCAGCTCGTCTGCCGCATGGCCGCCGATGAGCGCACAGCCTTCGAGCTGGAGATCGATCTCCTGACCAAGCGGGTGGAAGCGCTGGAAAAGGCTGTCGAATCCGGTGGAGCCGTCGCAAAACCGGACCTTCCGACCGATGAAGAGATTGACCGGACAATGGGCATCATGGAAAGAATGATGCGCAAGTTCATGGATATCGTGAAGGATCTTGAAGGCAGCAGCGACGGAGCGTCGCCGCAGAAGACCTGAGGGGTCGGACGGACCGTGCGGCTGCGACCGACGTTTGGAGGCGTTGGTTGTAGCCGAAGCTCTTGGGAGGGAGCGACATGACGCCGGACATGACCATCATCATCGCAGACGATCACCCGCTGTTTCGCGGCGCCATGCGGCAGGCATTGAGCGGCATGGCCGGCGCGCCTGGTATCGTTGAAGCCGGCGATTTCGCCGCCGCGCGCAAGGCCGCCGCCGATTGTCCCGACGCCGACCTGATGCTGCTCGACCTGACCATGCCTGGTGTCAGCGGCCTTTCGGGCCTGATCGCGCTTCGCGCCGAATTTCCAAGCCTGCCGGTCATGGTGGTTTCCGCCCATGACGATCCGGCGACGATCCACCGGGCGCTCGATCTTGGCGCCTCCGGCTTCCTGTCGAAATCGGCGGGGATCGAGGAGATCCGCAACGGCATCGAGAAAGTCATGGCCGGCGAAGTCTTCGTGCCGGCCGGCTACGATCAGGGGCAGGAATACGAGCCCGAGGTCGCCGATCTCCTGCAGCGGCTGCAGACACTGACGCCGCAGCAATCGCGCGTGCTCAGCATGCTTGGCGAGGGCCTGCTCAACAAGCAGATTGCCTACGAGTTAGGAGTCTCCGAGGCCACCATCAAGGCGCATGTGTCGGCCATCCTGCTGAAGCTCAATGTCGACAGCCGCACGCAGGCGGTCATCCAGCTTTCGAAGATCGGCACGGTGGCCGCCGCCTGAAGCAAGACCTTCTCGATGACCACTGCATAATTCCTTAAATCGGAATCGATTTAAGGAGAAAATTATGCAGCAGATTTAAGGCGTTACAGCGTCCTTTGCGCGTCATATTTGACGCGCGGCGCTGTAGAGCGTTTCCGGTTTAAACGGAACCGCAGAAACGCTCTATCTCTTTGTTTCTACGCATTCCCTGACGGAAAACCGCTTCGCACTTTTCCTGGAAATGTTCTATTCCGCGGCCGCCTTTGCCGTCGTCGAGAGTTGGGTAAGCCATGCCCGCATCGCGGCGGGACGAACCGGCTTGTTCTGCAGGCCGACGCCGTCCCGCTCCGCCGCTCCGCGCACTTCCGGCGACCGGTCGGCAGTCACCAGCAATGCCGGTATGTTTTCACCGAACAGTGCCCGGATGCGCGCGATCGCGTCAATGCCGGTGCCGTCGTCGAGATGGTAGTCGGCAATGATGGCGTGCGGACGCGCCTGGGCGGACGTCGACATCTCGGTGCAGGCGGCAAGCGATTCCGCTGTCGTGACGATACAGCCCCAGCCCGACAGCAGCACCCGCATGCCTTCGATGATGCGCGGCTCGTTGTCGATGCAGAGCACGCGCAGGCCGTTGAGTGCCTCGCTGGCCTTGGTCGTCGGCACTGGCCCTGCGGCCACGCGCTCGCCGGCATTCGCGTCGAGCGGCACCGTGACCTTGAAGCCGGTGCCCTTGCCGGGCTTCGACTGTAGGCTGACGGGATGATTGAGCACACGAGAAATTCGATCGACGATGGAAAGCCCGAGACCGAGGCCCGACGCGGTGCGGACGCCTTCGTCGAGCCGCGCGAATTCCTTGAAGACGGTCCTGAATTTCGATGACGGGATGCCGATGCCGGAATCGAGTACCTCGATCGTCGCCATCTTGCCGCGTCGGCGCACGCCAACCAGCACCTTGCCTCCGAGCGTGTATTTGACGGCGTTCGACACGAGGTTCTGCACGACACGCCTGAGCAGGTTCGGGTCCGTGCGCACCACCAGCGACGTCGGCATGACGACGAGTTCGAGATCCTTCGCCCGTGCCATCGGTGCAAAGTCGGTCTCGACGCGGCGCAGCAGGTCGTTGAGAGGCACGGACTGCAGGCGCGCCTTCATCGCCCCGGTATCGAGGCGGGAGATATCGAGCACGGCGCCGAGAATGGCTTCCACCGACTCCAGCGAGGAGTCGATGTTTTCCACCAGCGTGCTGTTGTCCGATTCCCCCAGCCGCTCCACCAGCGAGGACGAGTAGAGGCGAGCGGCATTGAGCGGCTGCAGGATGTCGTGGCCGGCGGCGGCGAAGAAACGTGTCTTGCCGATATTGGCCTCTTCGGCGGCGGCGCGCGCCTCGGCCAGTTCATGGTTCACGCGCGTCAGTTCGCCGGTGCGCTCGGCCACGCGAAGCTCCAGCGTTTCGTTCGCCTGCTTGAGTGCCATGTCGGCCGCAACGCGCTGGGTGATGTCGGTATAGGTCGTGACGATGCCCTTGTCCGGCATGGCGTTGGTGCGCACTTCGATGATGTGCTGGCGGTTTCCAAGCTCCAGCAGGAACGGCTTGTCGAGCGTCAGGAAGTTGGCGATCAGCCGCTTCTCGTCCTCTTTGCGAATGTCGCCCCGCTTGGTCAGGATCGCAACGATGTCGGCAAGCGGGAAACCCACCTGACCGGCGGCCTCCGGCAGCTCAAGCAATTGCCGGAAGCGCCGGTTCCAGATGATCAGGTTGTTGGCATTGTCGAAGACGGCAATGCCCTGGTCCATCTGCGAAAGCGCGGTCTGCAGCATGTCCTGATTGTATTGCAGCGCTTCGCTTGCCTGGTCGAGCAGCCAGGCGGTATCCGACGACGTGTCGTCGACCCGCTGCAGCACCAGCGAAAAGACGAGACGGGCCGAGGACGATCCGATGGCGCTGCCGAGCAGTTGTTCTGAAAAATGCACCAGCGCCATGTCGGCCTGCGCGTTGTCGTCGAGCCAGCGGCCGGACTGGCGCTCATAGGTATGGAACGAACGCTGCATGCGCTCATCACCCATGTAGCGGGCGATCGTCGCCTTGAGGTCGCGAACGGTGACCTTCGTCTTGCGGCCGCGAAACGCTCTTTCGCTGCGCGAGCGTCGGGTGATGAAGACCCCGGCCTGGAAACGTTCCAGCGGTTTTGGTGCGCGGGTGAGCGAGGCGAGCACGTAGGTGGTCAGATTGACGAGCAGGCTGAGGGTGGTGGCGTTGACCAGCGGATCGGCGTTAGGCCCGGAGAAGACGTCGGTGAAAGGCAAGAGGAAGCTTAGGACCGTCGTTGCGACATGCGAATTGTCCGGCCCGCCGAGGCTTGGCAGGAAAAGCAGATAGGCCCAGACGAAGAAGCCCGAGACCATGCCGGTGATCGCGCCGCGGGCATTGGCCTGCCGCCAGACGAGGCCGCCGAGCAGCGATGGCGCCATCTGCGAAATGGCAACGAAGGAGAGGAGGCCGAGCGAGGCGAGGCCAGCGCTGATATCGGCCGAGCGGTAATAGGCATAACCGAGCAGCAGCACGACGAAGATCGCCGTGCGGCGAATGTTGAGCAGCGTGCCAGCGAGGTTTTCCTGCAGCCCGCCACGCTGGCCGAGATTGCGGCGCAGGAAAACCGGCATGACGATGTCGTTGGAGATCATGATCGACAACGCCACGGAAGCGACGATGACCATGGCGGTCGCTGCCGAAAAGCCGCCGATGAAGGTGATCAGCGTCAGCAGCGGCAGGCCGTTGGCGAGCGGCAGCGTCAGCAGGTAGAGGTCGGCGTCGCCGGATCCCGAGAAGGTCAGGATACCGGCAATCGCGATCGGCAGAACGAAGAGATTGATGGCGACGAGATAGAGCGGAAAGAGAATCCCGGCGGTGCGTAACTCGCCTTCGGTGCGGTTCTCGACGACGGTAACGTGAAACTGCCGCGGCAGCATGATGATCGCAAAGGCCGATGTAACGATCAGCAGGATCCAGCGCGCGATCGGGGTTTCATAAGAGAGCGCCTGTTCGACCGCCGGGCTCTGCTGGGCGAGTGTCCACAGATGCGTCGGCCCGTCGAAAATCACGAAGACGATGTAGAGGCCGGCGGTGATCAGCGCCACCAGCTTGACGACCGATTCCATCGCGATCGCGAGGATCAGGCCGTCCTGATGTTCGGTCGCGTCCGTATGGCGCGTACCGAAGACGATGGCGAAGCACGCGAGGAACAGGGTGACGAGAAGCGGCAGCTCGATGAAGCTTTGCCCGGCGCCGATGCCGTAATCGCTGGTGTTGATCATCGCCGCGACCGAGCTGGAGATCGCCTTCAGCTGCAGCGCGATATAGGGCACGGCGCCCACCAGCGAGATCAGCGCGACGATCGCCGCAACCGCCGGGTTCTTGCCGTAGCGCGCCGCGATGAAGTCGGCGACGGAGGTCAGCTTTTCGGTCTTGGCGAGCCGGATGATCTTGCGGATCAGCGGCATGCCGAGTGTGAACATCAGGATCGGACCGATATAGATGCCGGTGAACTCGAGGCCGCGCTCGGCCGCAAGACCGATGCCACCGAAATAGGTCCAGGACGTGCAATAGATCGCAAGGCTCAGCGCATAGACCAGCGGCCTGCCTTTGACCGCAGTGCTTTTCCTCCTGGCCCGCCGGTCGCCGTAGCTTGCGACTGCGAAAAGCAGCAGCAGATAGGCGAAGGCTGACGCGAAGATGACCGAACCCGAGAGCATGCCTCATTCCTCCAAGGGCAAGCATAGGCCAACTGCAAGAGGTTGAGAATTGCCTCGGGCATCAGTCTTAAGTTCAAGACCGTGCTGCAGAAAGTCCGCGAGTTGTGGTTGCGGTCAGGCGCCGCTCGCTGTCGGGCAACTCGCTTGCATGCGATTTGATCAAAGGCAAAGAAAGGTTTCCTCGTTGCTCGCTTTGGTTTAGTTTCCGTCAACGGTTGCAGCGCGGGACAGCGCCGGCGGTCGCTTTCAACGGGGATGATACGGAGAGACGCATGCTGAATGAGTTCAAGGAGTTTATTGCCCGCGGGAATGTCATGGATCTCGCGGTGGGTGTGATCATCGGTGCCGCTTTCAGCAAGATCGTCACGTCGGTCGTCGAAGACCTGGTGATGCCCATCGTCGGTGCGCTGACCGGCGGCGGTTTCGATTTCTCCAACTACTTCCTGCCGCTCTCGGCCAACGTGACGGCGACGTCTCTCGCCGCTGCCCGCCAGCAGGGTGCTGTCTTTGCCTACGGCAACTTCATCACCGTCCTCATCAACTTCCTGATCCTCGCCTGGATCATCTTCCTGATGATCAAGGTGGTGAACCGCGTGCGCGCATCGGTCGAAAAGCAGAAGCAATCCGAACCGGCCGCCCCGCCGCCGGAAGATGTCCGGCTGCTTTCGGAAATTCGCGACCTCTTGAAGCAGCGCGCCTGAGTTTCCCCTTCCCGCGGGCTCCGGCGTCGGCCGGCGCCCGCGAAACATCACAGAAATCAATAAACCGGTCAGATAAAGTCGCGTGATCGCCGATGCGAAAGCGGCTAGAAGCGACGGGCAATTTAGGAGCCCGTCGATGACCATCATGACCACCATCAGCCCTCGTGCACTCTCGGCGCCGGAAAGCGGCATCGTCGAGGTCGTGAACTATGCCCGTGGGCGCGATGGTCTGATCCCGCTATGGGTGGGCGAGGGCGATCTTTCGACGCCGACTTTCATTTCCAAGGCCACCAGCGAGGCCCTTTTGGCCGGCGAGACCTTCTACACCTGGCAGCGCGGCATCCCGCCGCTGCGCGAGGCGCTTTCCCGCTATTACCAGCGCCGGTTCCAGAAGGTCCTGTCGCCGGAACACTTCTACGTCACCGGATCGGGGATGCAGGCAATCAAGCTTTCGATCGAGGCGATCACTTCGCCAGGCGATGAAATGGTGCTTTTGACCCCGGCCTGGCCGAACTTTGCCGCAGCCGCGGAACTGTCGGGCGTCAAGCCGGTCTCGGTGCAGTTGCGCTTCGAAAACGGCAAATGGCAGCTCGACCATGAGCGGCTCGAAGCGGCGATCGGCCCGAAGACCAAGGCGCTGTTCATCAACACGCCGTCGAACCCGACCGGCTGGACCGCGAGCCACGACGATCTGCGTGCCATCCTTGCGCTGGCGCGCAAGCACGGCCTTTGGATCGTCGCCGACGAGATCTATGCGCTCTATCATTATGCCGGCGGCCGGGCGCCTTCTTTCCTTGATGTGATGGACGACGACGATCGCATCATCTTCGTCAACTCCTTCTCCAAGAACTGGTCGATGACCGGTTGGCGCGTCGGCTGGATCGTCGCTCCGCCGGCAATCGGCCAGGTGCTTGAAAACCTGGTGCAGTATGCGACCTCAGGTGTGGCGCAGTTCATGCAGCGCGGCGCCATGGTGGCGCTGGACGAGGGGGATGCTTTCGTCGACGCCAACATCGCCAAGGCGGCACAGAGCCGTGACCTCTTGTGCGATGCGCTGATTGCCACCAATCGGGTCGAAACGCTGAAGCCGGACGGCGCGCTCTACACGTTCCTCAAGATCGACGGCGTCACGGATTCGCGCGCCGCGGCCATCGACATCGTCGACAAGACCGGCGTCGGCCTTGCGCCGGGAACCGCCTTCGGCGATGGCGGCTCGCTGTTCATGCGCGCCTGTTTCCTGCGTGATCCGGCTCAGGTCGCAGAAGCGGCAAACCGCCTGCAGAGTTACATTCTCGGCCGGTAGTGAGTGGCCGTCGCAAAGGCCGGCGGGCGCCAGATGCCCTGCCGACCTTTCGGCGTGATCATTTCTTAACCCTACAACAAGGAATTGTGGTCCTGCTGCCGTGCAGACGTGCGGCCTTTACCTATTCCGAAAGCATCAGTGAGCTTTGCTGTCTCCAATGTTCCAGGGAACGGGAAGCAGCGAATGGCCGTGTTGGTAACGGGCGGTGCCGGCTATATCGGCAGCCACATGACGTGGGCGTTGCTCGACGCGCACGAGGATGTGGTCGTGCTCGATCGGCTGTCGACCGGTTTCCGCTGGGCCGTGCCGCCCGAGGCGCGCTTCTATCGCGGCGATGCCGGCGACAAGGCTTTGCTGGCGCGTATCTTCGACGAGAACGGCATCGATGCCGTCGTGCATTTCGCAGGTTCGGCGATCGTTCCTGAATCAGTTGCCAGCCCGCTCGCCTATTACGAAAACAACACCGCCAACACGCGCACGCTGATCGAGGCTGGCGTGAAGGCGGGGATCGGCCGTTTCGTTTTCTCGTCGACGGCCGCCGTCTACGGTAGCCAGGACGGCGAGGACCCGGTGTGCGAGACGGCGGCCCTCCACCCCGAAAGCCCCTATGGGCTGTCGAAGCTGATGGCCGAGTTGATCCTCAGGGACGCCGCCGTGGCCCACGATTTCAGCTATGTGGCGCTGCGCTATTTCAACGTCGCCGGCGCCGATCCCCTGGGCAGGACAGGTCAGTCGACGATCGGCGCGACGCATCTGATCAAGGTCGCCTGCGAAGCGGCGCTCGGCAAGCGGCTGAAGGTCGATATCTACGGCACTGACTATTCGACGCCCGATGGCACCGGTGTTCGGGACTACATCCATGTGACCGACCTCGTCGAAGCCCATATGCGCGCGCTCGCCTATCTCAAGGCCGGTGGCGAGCCGCTGATCAGCAATTGCGGCTACGGTGAGGGTTTTTCCGTGTTGCAGGTCATCGACACCATCAGGCGCGTCTCCGGCCGTGACATAGCGGTCGAGCACGGGCCGCGGCGGCCGGGCGATATCGCGCGCATCGTCGCCGATCCCTCACTGGCGCGGCTGAAGCTTGGTTGGGTGCCGGCCCATGCGAGCCTTGAGGAAATCGTCGAGAGCGCGTTTGCCTGGGAGCAGCATCTGGCACGCAAGAACAGCTACGACCTACCGCGCCCGAAGATGCGGCTGGTCTGAAACCCTTGATCAGGGCGTCTGATCGTTGCTCGTTTCGCCCAGTATCTTCTGTTCATGCGCGATCGCGTGGTTGATCAGCCGCGCCCAGATTTCCTCGTAGAAATCCGGGTCCAGGTTCTGGCTTTCGGCATTCTTGCGGGCGTTCTCGCGCACTTCCATGACCCGCGCGGGGATATCAGCCTTCAGCTTCAGTGGCCGTTTGATCTCCGCAGCGCGGTCGATATAGCCCCAGCGCTCGGCGAAAAGCGCCATCAGCGCCTGATCGAGCCGATCGATCTCTGCGCGCACATCGGCCATGGTCGTGCACTCGGCTGGGGTCTTTTGCATCTGTCTCGTCCGGTTGCGGCAGTGATGCCTTGCGTCCGCATGGGCACGCGGCGCTCTTGCGGCGCACTGCTAACAAACGGCGGGTGATCTGAGAAGAGGCAACAGGGTCGCACGGTGCTGGTGCCATCGGGTCGATGGTCACCTGGTGCCACCGGAGCGGTGGTCACCCGGTGCCACCGGGGCGGTGGTCACCTCAGCGCTGGGTGTCACCGGGGCGGTGGTCACCTCAGCAGGCGATCGCTTGGCGGGGGAGGAGGGTGCGGTCCTGTCTCCGTCCGCGGCGATCGCCTGCTGACGTGTTGGGAAAAGCTAACCCGCCAAGCTTGAGCGAGGCTTTTTGCCCTGTCACATGAAGATTACAATCAGGTGCCGATCATCAGCTTGATCGCCAGGCCGACGACGGTGACGGTCGCCACCCCCGCACACCAAAGCCCGACGAACCAGAGAAGCTTGCGGCCGGTTCCCGTTTCGCTCTTCAATGGTAGCCCTCCTCCGGATCGACCTTGCCGCGGAAAACCCAATAGGCATAACCGGTATAGGCGAGGATGATCGGCACCAGCACCAGCGCGCCGGCCAGCAGGAACGACAGGCTCTCGTCGGGTGCGGCCGCATCCCAGATCGTCAGCGATGGCGGCACCATATAGGGATAGAAGCTGATGCCGATGCCGGCATAACCGAGCACGAACAGCCCGAGGGCGGCGATGAAGGGGCGGCTGTCATGACGGCTCCTAATGCCTGATATCAGCAGGTAGAGGCAGGCGAGCACCAGCAGCGGCACGATGACGCTGAAGATCGCCGTCGGCCAGCCGAACCAGCGCTGGAGATAGAGCGGTTCGAGGAACGGCGTCCACAGACTGACGATGCCCATGGCGGCGACGGTGGCAAAGCAGCACTTCAGCGCCATGGCGCGCGCCCGTTCGGCAAGATCGCCATGGGTTTTCATGACCAACCAAGTGGCTCCGAGCAGCGCATAGCCGACGACGATCGCGACGCCGGTCATGATCGAGAACGGCGTCAGCCAATCCCACCAGCTCCCGGCATAGGCACGGTTTTCGACCGGAATGCCCTGCACCAGCGCGCCGAGCGTCACCCCTTGCGCGAAGGCCGCCAGCATCGAGCCGCCTGCGAAGGCCCAGTTCCAGAGGTATTCCGCCCGCCTGGTGCGCCAGCGGTATTCGAACGCCACGCCGCGGAAAATGAGGCCGACGAGCATGGCGATAACAGGCGCGTAGAGCGCCGGCAGGATGGTCGCATAGGCAAGCGGGAACACCGCCATCAGGCCGCCACCGCCCAGAACAAGCCAGGTCTCGTTGCCGTCCCAGACGGGCGCGACCGAATTCATCATCACGTCGCGATCATGCTTCTCGGGAAAGAATGGGAAGAGGATGCCGACACCGAGGTCGAACCCGTCGAGGATGACATAGGCGAGCACCGCAAACGCGATGATGCCGGCCCAGATCAGCGGCAGATCAATGTCCATGATGACCTCCATGGGGGTTGGCGATGGCGGCACCGGCCGTGCGGATCGGCCCCTCGTCGAGATCCGGCATCGGATCGCGCGGCAGCCGCGCCATCAGCCGCAGGATGTAGAAGGTGCCAGCGCCGAAAACGAAGAAATAGACGATGATGAAGGCAAGCAGCGAAGCGCCGACGGCGGGGGCCGCAATCGGTGCGACCGAGTTTGCCGTCAGCAGATGGCCGTAGACCGTATAGGGTTGGCGGCCGACCTCCGTGGTGACCCAGCCGGCAAGCACGGCGACGAAGCCGGCCGGCCCCATCACGACCGCTGCGCGATGCAGCCAGGCATTGCTGTCCAGCGTGCCGCGATACCGACACCACAGGCTCCACAGCCCGATGCCGAGCATCGCGAAGCCGAGGCCGACCATGACGCGGAACGACCAGAAGACGATGCCGACCGGCGGGTGCAGTTCGTCGGGAATGGTGTCGAGGCCGGCAAGCGGCGCGTTGAGGTCATGCTTGAGGATGAGGCTCGAAAGCTTCGGCACCTCGATGGCGTAGTCGACGCGCTTCTCGGCGGAATTGGGAATGCCGAAGAGGATGAGCGGCGCGCCGTCCGGGTGGCTCTGGTAATGGCCTTCCATCGCCATCACCTTGGCCGGCTGGTGCTCCAGCGTGTTGAGGCCGTGCATGTCGCCGGCAAAGATCTGGATCGGTGCGACGATCGCCGCCATCCACATCGCCATCGAGAACATTTTTCGCGCGCGCCGCGGCGCCGTCTTGCGGATCAGATGCCAGGCGCCGCAGGCGCCGACGACGAAGGCGGTCGTCAGATAGGCGGCAAGCACCATATGCACCAGGCGATAGGGGAAGGAGGGGTTGAAGACGATCGCCCACCAGTCGACCGGCACGAACTGCCCGGCCGCATTGATTTCGAAGCCCCTCGGCGTCTGCATCCACGAATTTGCCGAAAGGATCCAGGTGGCCGAGATCAGCGTGCCGATCGCGACCATGGCCGTCGCCAGGAAATGCAGCTTCGGGCCGACGCGGTTGAGGCCGAAGAGCATGACGCCGAGGAACCCGGCCTCGAGGAAGAACGCGGTCAGCACCTCGTAGCCCATCAGCGGCCCGATGATCGGCCCGGCCTTGTCGGAAAAGACGCTCCAGTTGGTGCCGAACTGATAGGACATGACGATGCCGGAGACGACGCCCATGCCGAAGGCGACGGCAAAGATCGTCTTCCAGAAATTGAAGAGCTCGAGATAGACCTCGTCCTTCTTCCACAGCCACAGCGCTTCAAGCACCGCAAGGTAGCTGGCAAGCCCGATCGAGAAAGCCGGGAAGATGATGTGGAACGAGACGGTAAAGGCGAACTGGATGCGGGCGAGTATGGTCGCATCGAAATTTTCAAACACGGCACAATCCTTTCAGACATACAGCGCCGCGCCTCCGTTTGGACACGCAAAGGTCACTGCAGCTCTCTGGTCTGCTGCACACTTTGAGCCTTTCACCGTTTCCGATCTCAGGCGTTACGCAGGGTCTTTCAGGTCGGGCCAATCCTGTGGTTGCACCCGAGTTTCAGCATGTGATTGAATCTGAGCCAAAATTGCCAAAGGTCAATGACAGGCCGGCCGCCACGTTGTCACACTGCGGCAATGTCGCGCTTGCGGCAAAAGGGAGCGGGCGCGCCGGTCATCGGTGGCACGGGAGAATGGGACGGGCTTTATGCCGAGGGTCGGCTTTCAGCGCGTCGGCAGATAGGCTTCGGCAAGCTCGGTCCAGAAGGTGGCGCCGATCGGCAGCAGGTCGTCGTTGAAGTTGTAGGCGGGATGATGGAGCGGCCTCTCGTCGTCGCTCACTTTCGAACCGAGGAAGAAGTAGGTCCCCGGCCGTTCCTGCAGCATGTAGGCGAAATCCTCGCTGCCCATGAACGGGCGTTCGAGATCGACCACCTTGTCGGCGCCAGCAAACCGGACGGCGAGATCGCGGACGAAGTCCGTCTCAGTCTTGTGGTTGATAGTCGCGTCGTAGCTGCGTTGATAGTCAACCGTTGCGCGCATGCCGAAGCTCGTCGCCTGGGCCTCTGCGATCATGCGGATGCGTCGCTCCAGCTCGTCGCGCACGCCGGGGTCGAAGGAACGGATGCCGACGACGATTTCGGCGCGCTCCGGAATGATGTTGCTGGCCGAGCCCGCATGGAAGGCGCCGACGGTAACGACGGACGGATCCATCGGATGGATGTTGCGCGAGACGATCGATTGCAGCGCCATGATGATCGAGGCGCCACAGACGATCGGGTCGGCGGTTTCCTGCGGTTCGGCCCCGTGGCCGCCGCGCCCGTGCACGGTGATGCGCGCCTCGTCGACCGCCGCCATGATCGGCCCTTCGCGCAGAGCGAACTGGCCGAAGGGCAGGCCCGGTTCGTTGTGAAGCGCAAAGACCGCGTCGCAGGGGAATTTTTCAAACAGCCCTTCGTCCATCATGATCTTGGCGCCGCCGAAATTCTCCTCGGCCGGCTGGAAGATCAGATGAATGGTGCCATCGAAATTGCGGCGTTCGGCAAGCGCGCGCGCCGCGCCGAGCAGCATCGTCGTGTGGCCGTCATGGCCGCAGGCATGCATCAGCCCGGATGTCTTGCTGGCATAGTCGAGACCGGTTTCCTCAAGGATCGGAAGCGCGTCGATATCGGCGCGAATGCCGATCGAGCGCGATCCGCTGCCGTTGCGCAGCGTTCCGACGACACCGGTTTTGGCAAGCCCCGTGGTCACCTCGTAGCCGAGTTCGGTGAGGTGCCTGGCGATGAAAGCCGAGGTGCGTGTCTCCTCCAGACCCAGTTCAGGATGGGCGTGCAGATCGTGGCGGATGGCGACGAGTTCCGGCATGGCGTTGTCGATGGAGGAGGAAAGCTTCATGTCATGCACCACGGGTAGGAATGCGGTTTTCGAACGTGCGGAAAGCCACCACCAGAATGCCGGTGAGGCACATATAGATGAGCGCGAGCAGCAGCAGCGGCTCATAGGTCAGGAAGGTTTCCTGCCGCACCTTGGAGATGACGGCGTAGACGTCGACGACAGTGATCGTCGCCACCAGCGGCGTCGACTTCAGTTGCAGCACCGTCTCGCCATTGAGCGTCGGCAAGGCGCGGTGGATGGCGCGCGGCAGCCAGATGCGACGGAACATCGTCCAGCGGCTCATGCCATAGGCTTTGGCGGCCTCTAGTTCGCCGGCGGGAACGCCCGCAAAGGCGCCGCGCATCACTTCGCCCTCGTAGGCTGCGAACGAGATCGTCAGCGCCGCGACGCCATAGGGCCACGCCTCACGCAGATAGGGCCAGAGGAAGGATTGGCGGATGGCGGGAAACTGCGGGAACAGCGAGCCGAGCCCGTAATAGAGCAGCCAGAGTTGCAACAGCAGCGGCGTGCCGCGAATGACGGTGCAGAACACCTTTGCCGGCAGCTTGAAGAACCAGGGGCCTGCCACCTGCGCCAGGCCGATCGGCACGGCGAGCAGGAAGCCGAGGATCGACGTGCTGAACAGCATCACCAGGCTGATGAGAATGCCCCAGCCGAGCCGCGGCAGGTAGCGCGGCAACCAGTCCCAGCGCATGAAAACTGCGACGCCGATGACGAAGCCGGCAAAGACCACCATCATCACGATGCGATGGGGCTGGAAGAAGCTGCGCGCGGTCGGCAGGTCCTCGGGCGTGAAGGCGACGGCATGTGTGGTTTGATCCGTCATCGCTGCTCCGCGAAACCGCGCCTCGCATGTCGTTCCAGCATGCCGATGAAGATGTTGGAGACGAGCGTCAGCGCGAGATAGAGCGCGCCGGCGGCGAGGAAGAACAACAGATAGGCCTTGGTCGTGCCGGCCGCCTGGCGCGTGACCAGCGTCAGCTCGCTGAAGCCGACGACGGCCAGAAGGGCCGTGTCCTTGGTGGCGATCAGCCAGAGATTGGAGAGACCCGGTATGGCGTAGGGCAGCATGGCCGGCAAGGTGATCCGTCGCAGCACCTTCAGGGGTGACATGCCGTAGGCGCGTGCAGCTTCGATCTGCCCGGCCGGAACCGCCTTGATCGCGCCGCGAAGCACCTCGGTGGAGTAGGCACCCTGCACCACGCCGATGACGAAGATGCCGGCCATCAGGCCGCTGATGTCGACCGGGCCGATGCTGAACAGCGCCAGCACCTGGTTCAAGAGGTCGGTGCCGGCGTAGTAGAGCAGGAGGATCAGCACCAGCTCGGGCACAGCCCGGACGACCGTGGTGTAGCATTCGAGCAGGTCGCGCAGGATCGGGCCGCCATAGAGCTTGCCGAAAGCGCCGCCGACGCCGAGCGCCAGCCCGAGCGCAAAACCGCCGACGGCGATCTGGATCGAGTTGACGAAGCCCTGCAGCAGCACGCCGCCCCAACCGGGCGCGGAAAGTGCGAGCAGGCTCCAGTTGACGATAGAATCCGATGCCATGCGTCTTCGACCTCCGAAGGCATCGGCCGGCAGCCCAGGGACTGCCGGCCGGCTGCGCCTTATTCGCCGTAGATGTCGAAGTCGAAATACTTCTTCGAGAACGTATCGTAGCTGCCGTTGTCGCGGATCGCCTTGATCGCGGCATTGAGCTTGTCCTTGAGCTCCGTCTCGCCCTTGCGCAGGCCGACGCCGACGCCCGGACCGATCACGGCCACGTCTTCGGCCACGTCACCCTTGTAGTCGCAGCACTCCTTGCCCTGGTCTGTCGCAAGGAAGGCCTTGAGCGCGATCGCGTCCGCCTGGACGGCGTCCACGCGTCCGGCGGCCAGATCGTTGTTGGCCTCGTCCTGCGTCTGATATTCCTTGACCTCGATGCCGGCAGACGCGAAATGCTTGGCCGCGTAGGCCTGATGCACGGTCGAGACCTGGACGCCGATCGTCTTGCCGGCAAGGCCTTCCGGCGTCGGCTTGAAATCGACGCCCTTGGTGCCGATGACCCCGGTCGGCGTGTTGTAGTACTTGTCGGAGAAGTCGATCGTCTTCAGCCGCTCGTCGGTAATCGACATCGAGCTCATGATCATGTCGATCTTCTTAGACGTCAGCGCCGGAATGATGCCGTCCCAGGCGACGGGGGTCAGCACACATTCGAGCTTCGCCTCGGCACAGACGCCCTTCATGAATTCCACTTCCCAGCCTTCCCAGTTGCCGTTCGCATCCGGCGCGGTGAAAGGCGGGTAAGGCTCGGCGGCGACGCCGACCTTCAGGGCTTCCGCCGAAGCGGCGATGCCGCCGCTGACGGCGATGGCGGCCGCGACCGCCAGGACTTTCAATGTCTTCTTCATGCTGTTCCCCTTTTTTGGTTGTTGAGCATTGCTGAATTCAGTGAATGGAGCTGATGAACTTCTTGAGCCTTTCGGATCTGGGGGCGCCGAAGATGGCCTCTGGCGGGCCTTGCTCTTCGATGACGCCGTTGTGGAGAAAGACGATGTGGTTGGCGACGTCGCGCGCGAACTTCATCTCGTGGGTGACGAGGATCATCGTGCGCTTCTCGCGGGCGAGATCGCCGATCACTGAAAGCACCTCGCCGACCAGTTCGGGGTCGAGCGCCGAGGTCGGCTCGTCGAAGAGCATGACCAGCGGCTGGATGGCGAGCGCCCGGGCAATGGCGGCGCGCTGCTGCTGGCCGCCGGACAGGAAGGCCGGGTAGGCATCGCGCTTTTCGTAGAGCCCGACCCGTTTGAGCAACGTTTCTGCCGTGGCGACCGCCTCGGCCTTCTGTTTGCCGAGCACATGGATCGGCGCCTCGATGACGTTTTCGAGGATTGTCATGTGCTGCCACAGATTGAAGCTTTGGAAGACCATGCCGAGCTGGCTGCGGATGCGCTGTACCTGCTTGCGGTCTTCGGGCACGAGGCCGCCGCGGCCATCCGGTTTCATCCGGATCTTTTCGCCATGCACGCTGACGGTGCCGGCGGACGGCAGTTCCAGCATGTTGATACAGCGCAGGAAGGTGGATTTTCCGGAACCGCTGCCGCCGATGATGGCGATGACGTCGCCCTGTTTCGCGGTGAGCGAAACCCCCTTCAGCACTTCCAATGGCCCGAAACGCTTGTGCAGGTCAGTGACCGCGATTGCCTGGGCCGCATCCGTCATCGACGCGCCGCTCCCATGGCTCTGCGAGCTTTTTCTGAAGGCATGAAACAGTTCCCCTGTCGTCTTTCCGTGCAGCATCTTTGGCTTGTCACGGTCTTTGTTGGCAGGCATGGTTGCACTTGTGCCGCTATTGTTCAAGCGTATAATAATGCGTATCGTCGTTTTTTTATCGCAGCCCGCCGACCGAATTTTCCCTGAAGGAGCCTCCCATGCGCCCGTTCCGCTCGAAGGATTTGACGAACCCGTTCGCCGGACCCCGTGCGCGGATGGCGGCATGAATCGCCGGACGTTTCATCGGGCCCCAGAAGGAGAGCGCCGGCAGGAACTGATCGAAGCGACGCTCGATTGCATAGCGGAATTCGGCCTGAAGGGCGCGACGGTCCGCCAGATCGCCATCCGCGCCGGGGTGACGGCCGGGCTGGTCCGGCACTATTTCGAATCGAAGGACCAGATGGTCGCCGAGGCGTACCGCGCGGTGATTGCGTCCCTGACCGACAAGGCGGCTCATGTCGAAGGCGATCCGGAAACACGGCTGAGGGACTTCATCGCCATCAACCTGACCGAGCCGGTCGCCGACAGCCGCAGCATCTCGCTCTGGGCGGCTTTCATCAGCCAGGTGCGCGTCGACCCGATCCTCGCCGAAATCCACCGGGACGGCTACGTGACCTTTCGCAATACGCTGCAGGACCTCTTGGCCGATTTCCTGGCGGTGAAGAACAAACCGGCCGACGCGGAAACCTGCCGCGCCTACGCGATCGCGATCAACGGTCTCGTCGACGGCCTGTGGATCGAAGGGTGCCTGGCGGGAGATCTGTTCCGGGAAGGCGAACTGGTCGCCATCGCCATGGCCTCGGTCGAGGCGCTGCTCGGCACCTCGATCGGCAGTGAAAAACAATGAAAACGGGAGAAAACACCATGCGCTATGCGTCGATCACCGAACGTCTCGCCGACCTCGGTTCGGGAAAATGGTCGCTGCACATCCGTGCGCGCCAGTTGAAGGCGGGTGGTGCCGATATCATCGAGCTGACCATCGGCGAGCCAGACGTGCCGCCGGACCGCGCGCTGCTCGACGAATGCCAGCGCGCCATGAACGCCGGCCGCTATCGTTATTCCAACGGTCGCGGCGAGCACGCGGTCGTGGCGGCTCTCGTCGAGAAGTACCGTCGTCGCCGCGCCGATGTGACCACCGAAAACGTCATGTGCTTCCCGGGCACGCAGACGGCGCTTTTCGCTGTCATGCTGGGGCTGGTCGAGGCCGGTGATGCCGTTCTCGTCGGCGATCCTCTCTACGCCACCTATGAAGGCGTCATCCAGTCGACAGGTGCCCATCACGTGCTGGTGCCGCTGAAGCCGGAGTTCGGTTTTCATATGCAGGCCGCTGACATCGAAAAGGCGATCACGCCGGAATGCCGGGTGCTGCTGCTGAATACACCGCACAATCCGACCGGTGCCGTACTCACCGCTGCCGAGATCGCCGAGATCGGCGAGGTTGCACGCCGCCACGACCTCTGGATCGTCTGCGACGAGGTCTATGAAGAACTGGTGTTCGACGCCGTGTTCGCCTCTCCGTTCGACAATCCGGATCTGGCCGAGCGCACCATCGTCGTTTCGTCGATCTCCAAGTCGCATGCCGCACCTGGTTTCCGCAGCGGCTGGGCCGTCGGGCCGGCGGAATTTACCAGCCGGCTGCTGCCGGTGTCTGAAACGATGCTTTTCGGCGTGCAGCCGTTCATCGCCGACATGACGGCTTACGCGCTGACGCACGAGATCGATACGGCGCGGCGGATGCGCGAGAGCTACAAGGCCCGCTCGCGCCGCGTTGTCGATGGCCTCGCCAATGCGCCCGGCATTCTGGTCTTGCCACCGGAGGCTGGCATGTTCACGCTGATCGACGTGGCGGCAACGGGCATGACCGGCGAAGCCTTCGCCTGGGCGTTGCTGGAGGAAGAGGGAGTCGCGGTGATGCCCGGATCCTCCTTTGGCGACGAGGCGCAGAACTTCCTGCGCGTGAGCCTCACCGTGCCCGACAAGGACATCGACGAGGCCTGCCGCCGCATTACCGCGCTTGCCGAGCGCGCCACACTGCGTCAGGAGCGCCGCGCATGACGACGACGAAAACGGTTGGCGAGGCCCTGGTCGATCTGCTCGAGGCCAATGGCGTCGAGGTGGTCTTCGGTATTCCGGGCGTTCATACGGTCGAGCTCTATCGCGGCCTGGCGGCGTCGAAGATCCGCCACGTCACCCCCCGACACGAACAGGGCGCCGGCTTCATGGCCGATGGCTACGCCCGCGTCAGCGGCAAGCCGGGTGTCGCCCTGGTGATCACCGGACCGGGTTTGACCAACACCATCACCGCGATGGCGCAGGCCCGGCAGGATTCGATCCCGATGCTGGTGATTTCAGGCGTCAATCGTCGCGATTCGCTCGGCCACGGGCGCGGGTTGCTGCATGAGCTTCCCGACCAGCACGGCATGATCAAGACGCTGGCGCTCTATTCGCACACGCTTCTCAATCCCGACGATTTGCCCTTTGTCGTCGACCGCGCCTTCTCGGTGCTGCTGTCCGGCCGGCCGGGGCCGGTGCATATCGAAATCCCGACCGACGTCATGGCGGCGCGGATCGAGCCGAAGACGATCCGCTCGGCCGCCGCCACCCGTCCGCGCTCCGACAGCGAGACGCTGCAACGCGCAGCCATCCTCTGCGCCGATGCGACCCGCCCGGTGATCATCTGCGGCGGTGGCGCACTCACTGCAGAGGCGGAGGTCAGGGCGCTTGCCGAACAGATCGGCGCGCCGGTCGTCACGACGGTCAATGCGCGCGGCATGCTGGCCGGCAGTCCATTGCGCGTTCCCGCAAGCCCGAGCCTGAAGGCGGTGCGATCGCTGCTCAAGGAGGCCGACCTTGTGCTGGCGCTTGGCACGGAAATGGGACAGACCGACTACGACATGTATGCCGATGGCGGGTTTCCGGTGCTGCGCAACCTGATCCGCACCGATATCGATGCAGCACAGCTGGCCCGCGGTCCACATGCGGCGCTTTCGATCCTGTCCGGTGCCAAGGCGGCAACGGCGAGTATTCTCGCTTTCCTGCCGGGACATGCGCCAAAGGATGGGGCAGCCCGCGCGGAGCTGGCACGCAAAGCGGCGCTGAAGGAACTGACGGCCAAGATCCGGGCCGAGATTGCCGTGGTCGATGCGGTCTACAAGGCGCTGCCGGACTGCACCATCGTCGGCGACTCCACCCAGGCCGTCTATGCCGGCAACCTCTATTGCGACGCGCCGCGCCAACGCGCCTGGTTCAATTCCGCGACCGGCTATGGGGCATTGGGTTACGCGCCGCCCGCCGCTGTCGGTGCGGCTGTGGCCGACCCGACGCGCCCGGTCGTCTGCCTCGTCGGCGACGGGGGGTTCCAATTCTCGCTTGCCGAAATCGGTTCGGCCGTCGACGTTCAGGCTCGGGTGATTTTTCTCGTGTGGAACAATGACGGCTACCAGGAAATAGAGTCCTACATGGTCGATTCCGGCGTGACGCCCGAGGGCGTCAGGCCCTCGGCGCCGGACTTCATCCTCGCCGCCAAGGCCTATGGCATCGAGGCGGAAAGACTGGCGTCGGTCGCCGATCTCCCGCGTGCGCTGGCGGATGCCGGTACGCGGAACGGACCGTCTTTGATCGAGATCCACCAGGTCAGGACGAACGGCGCAACCGCGTAAGCTGCAAACCATGACATCGTTGAGCGGCGCGAAATTTGACATTTCGCGCCCGCAATGGTGTTAAGAGCGCCTCGTGCTCGATTCCGGCCATGTTCTTCGGCTAGATTTGCTGCATTCCGGCTGAATTGAACTTTCAGGCGCCAAGCGCCGAGGAAGGGGCGGCGTCCCGAATGGACCCAGTGTGTGGTGGCAACAGAGGCAGGTTTGCCGGCCGGCTATTCGCCGTGCTGTGGCTGTTCTGTGCCTCGCTCGCCATGCAGCTGATCGTCGTCGGGCAGGGCTTTTCCTCGCGCCTTTCGGCCGAACAGCAGGCGGGCAATTTCTCTTCGCCCGATACCGCTCCTTCGGATCACCCCGCCGCGCGCCAGATATCGCGCGCCACGCCGGTTTCGGATCTGCGCTTCACCGCCGAACGCAAGGATGGCAAATCCGTAACCGGTGACGGCTCGACGCCGGTGCTGCTTGCGTCGGGCCTGGCGCTTCCCTTCGAGCCATCCGGCCAGGATCTCGCTTTCGGCCACGTCCGTTTCGCTTCTGGGTTGTCGAACCGCGGCCTGCAAATCCGCGCGCCTCCGCGCGCCTGAGCGATTGCCGATATTCGGGCGTGATGATCGCCGCGATCGTGTTCATGCCCCCTGCTGAAACAAAGTCCTGACGACGCGTTTGGCGCTCGCGCAGGCTCTCTTGGAACCACAACATGCGTACATCCAAATGGGCGATTTTCGCCTATGTCGTCGTCATCATCTTCGGATGCATAGCGGCGCTGCCAAACGCTCTCTCACCGGCACAACGCGAGCAATTCGGCGCCTGGCTGCCGGTGAAGCCCGTTACCCTCGGTCTCGACCTGAAGGGCGGCTCTCACCTCGTGCTCGAAGTCGATGCCGCCGGCCTGCGCAAGGCGCGGCTTGAAACCCTGCTCGACGATACGCGCAGGGCGCTGCGCGGCGAGCGCATTCCCGCTTCGTCGGCGCGCATCAGCGGCGACGCCGTCACCGTCAAGATCGACGATCCGGCCGACCTTCAGAAGGCGCTGCCGAAGCTCAACGAGCTCGCAGCACCCGTCGGTACGCTCGGTTTCGGCGGCTCGGCCTCTGATGTCGAAGTCACCGAGAACGGCGGCAACATCAGCCTGACGATGACCGAGGTCGGCCTCAACGACCGCATGACCAAGGCGGTGGAGCAGAGCCTCGAGATCATCCGTCGCCGCGTCGACACGGTCGGCGTGGCCGAACCGTTGATCCAGCGCGTCGGTTCCAACCGCATTCTCGTTCAGCTTCCGGGCCTGCAGGATCCGACGGGGCTGCGCCAGCTGCTGGGCTCAACCGCCCAGATGAGCTTCCACATGCTCGATCAGACCGTGGACGTGACGCAGCCAGCACCCCGTGGCGTCGATATCCTGCCCGGCGCCAACGATAATAACAAATATCCGGTCGAAAGCCGCATTGCCATCTCCGGCGAACGCCTGGCCGATGCCAAGGCCGGCTTCGATCAGCGGACGAACCAACCGATCGTCGATTTTACCTTCGACGCGCTCGGCGCCCGCCAGTTTGCTGAAATCACCCAGAGCAACGTCGGCCGGCCCTTTGCCATCGTCCTCGACGGCAAGGTGTTGACTGCGCCTGTCATCAACGAGCCCATCATTGGTGGCCGTGGTCAGATCAGCGGCAATTTCACCACACAGGAAGCAACCGTTCTTTCGGCGCTCCTGCGCTCGGGCGCACTGCCCGCACCGCTGACCGTCATCGAAGAACGCTCCGTCGGCCCGAACCTCGGCAGCGATTCCATCCGCATGGGCATCTTCACCGGTCTTGCCGGTTTCGGCCTCGTCGTTGCCCTTATGGTTGTGCTCTACGGCGCATGGGGCATGATCGCCAATGTCGGCCTTGTGCTGCACACGATCCTGACGATCGGCGTGCTCGCGATGCTCGGCTCGACCCTGACGCTTCCCGGCATCGCCGGTATCATCCTCGGCATCGGTATGGCGGTTGACGCCAACATTCTGATCAACGCCCGTATTCGAGAAGAAACCGAAGGCGGCGCCGGCGCCATGAAGGCGCTGGATATCGGCTTCAACAAGGCCTATGCGACGATCATCGACTCCAACGTCACGACGCTTTCGGGCACCCTGCTGCTGTTCTTTTTCGGCTCCGGACCGGTCAAGGGTTTTGCAGTCACGATGATGCTCGGCATCGTCATCTCGATGTTCACGTCGGTCACCGTCGTGCGCCTGATGATGCGCGAAGTTGTCGTTCGCCGGAAGATGAAGAAGCTCGATATCCCCTCGCTCTTCGGACGTGTTCCGCACCTGCCATCCTTCTCCTTCATGAAGGGCCGTTTCGTTGCCATCGGCATGTCCGCCTTCCTGTCGGTCAGTTCGGTCGTGCTGTTCTTCACGCCCGGCCTCAACTACGGCATCGACTTCGTCGGCGGTATTCAGGTGGAAGCGACATCCAAGCAGACGCTCGACCTGCCGGCGTTGCGCCATGGCCTGGAGTCGCTCAACATCGGTGAAGTGGCCCTGCAGGAATTCGGCCAGGACAAGTCGGTCCTGATCCGCGTTCAGCGCCAGCCTGGCGGTGAGCAGGAGCAGACCGTTGCCCTGAACAAGATCAAGGATGCTGCCGTTCAGACCATTCCTGACGTGACCTTCGAGCGGACGGAAGTCGTCGGCCCGACGATCAGCACCGAACTCGCGCGGTCGGGCTTCCTCGCCGTCGGTCTCGCGATGGTGGCGATCCTGTTCTACATCTGGTTCCGCTTCGAATGGCACTTCGCCGTCGGTGCGATCGCGGTCCTGCTGCTCGACATCACCAAGACGATCGGCTTCTTCGCGCTTACCGGCATCGACTTCAACCTGACGGCCATCGCCGCGTTGCTGACGATGATCGGTTACTCCGTCAACGACAAGGTCGTGGTCTACGACCGCATGCGCGAGAACCTGCGCAAGTACAAGTCGATGCCGTTCTCCGAGCTCATCGACATGAGCATCAACCAGGTGATCGCGCGATGCATCTTCACCTCGATGGCCACCGCGCTGTCGCTGGTGCCCATGGCCATCTGGGGCGGCGATGCGGTCAAGAGCTTCGCCTGGCCGATGATCTTCGGCGTTATCGTCGCGACGACGTCGTCGATCTACATCGGCGGCCCGATCCTCCTGTTCCTCAATCGCTGGTGGAAGGATCGCGAAGCGACCCGCACCGGGACCACGCAGCCGGGCGCGCCCGCTGCCTGATCCGGGCAGATCTCGATAATTCCGGGTCGAATCGACCCGGAATTACAAACGTGATCGGTTCTTCCAGGTTAGAGCGGGATTAGGAAAACCGCACACATTTTTCCTCATCCCGTTCTAAGGATACAAAACGTGAAGGGGCGGTCCGGTGGGCCGCCCCTTTTTTGTCCGAAAGTGCTGGCTTTATCTCACCCGGACCTTGCAGGTTGATTCTTCGCTTCCTAGATAGTGAGGGCCTCCGGTTTCGGATCGGGAGAACGGATTTTGCATCCGAACCCCCTAAAATTTGATGGGTGGAGAAATATTTTTCGCATCATCATCTTTTTATTTGACGGAATTGGTAGATTATTCTAGTTTGCAGCCCTGTGACGCGGACGAGTCCGCCTCACGGTTGTTCATGAACCGCTCCGGCATTGCGATGCCGGACCAAGCCAAAGGAGTGTGACATGTCCGAAACCGTCTCGACCGCCGCCTTCTTCGGCACGCGTTCCCATTGTCGTGCAACAGTGAAGAAACGTCTCATTCGCCTCTGCCGAATGTGATCCTCGAACTCTCGAAATTCATCCTTTGCCGAAATTGAAATGTCCGCGCCTTCAGGTGTGGAAGGAGCGTTATTTGCATGAGCAAGCAGGTTATCGAATATGGCGGCGAAGCCGTCGGGGTCGTCGTCCCGGACGAAGGCCGTTTCAAGTTCCTGGCAGTCAAATACCATGTCTGGGATCTGGACGCACAGCGGTTCCGGTCGGCTGACGAAGCGCGCGCGGCAATTCGCCGACTGCTCGCGCGCCAGGCAGTGCCTGCCGAACGTCATGGTGGTGCGGCCGCGGCATAGTGCAAGCGCGGCCGTCCCGTGCAATCCGAGCGCACCCAAAGACCAAGTTTTGCGCTGATTCCGCGCCACAATTGTGTATTGGCCGCACGTTTCTTGTGCTATGCCAAACCAAGATTGCGTTTGCGCGGATGATTCCCGTTCTTAAGGGAGCCGCAGGGAAAGCTTGCCGGAATGCTGACGAAGAAGGGAAAGTACGGATTGAAGGCTCTCGTCGACCTTGCTCGACTGGAGCCGGGAGAGACGGCTTTCATCACCGAGATCGCGCAGCGCAACAATATTCCGAAAAAATTCCTGGACACGATCCTGCTCGAACTGCGCAATGCCGGCATGCTGCGCTCGAAGAAGGGGCCAGGCGGCGGCTATTCGCTGTCGCGTCCGGCCGCGGAAATCCGCATCGGCCATGTCATCCGCACGCTTGATGGTCCGCTCGCGCCGATCCGCTGTGCCAGCCGCACGGCTTACGAGGTCTGTGAGGACTGCAACGATCCCGAGACCTGTCAGGTCCGCGTTTCCATGACCACAGTGCGCGACGCGGTTGCGTCGATCCTGGATTCCATGACGCTCGAAGAGTTTGCTGCTGACAAGTCGATGCCGCTCGAAGCGCCGGAAGAAAAGCGCGTCGGCTGACGAAAACGCCGTCTTTGCGGGATTTCCTGCCGAAACTCGACGGCTTTGGCTTGGTTTGCCAACAAAAAGCGCCTATCTGCCTGCAATGGGTCTGGGAAACGCCGCTTCTAATCGGCGCAAACGTCTTCGCGGGAGTGGAAACACCATGGGTTTGAGACACGCATCAGCGGATGATCGTCGCGGTTTTGCCGCATTGGAGTCGGTCGGCAGAACGTTGACGACGGCGATGGCGGGCATCAAGGCTCTGGCCGATCATCTCGGTGCCGACGCGGCGTTTGCGCAAAGCATGGTCGAGGCGATCGAACTCATCGGCGAAAGCCAGGGGCGCGTTGTCGTTTCCGGCGTCGGCAAGAGCGGCCATATCGGCCGCAAGATGGCCGCGACCATGGCATCGACAGGCACATCAGCCTATTTCGTTCACCCGACCGAGGCGAGCCACGGCGATCTCGGCATGGTTACGTCGCAGGATGTGCTGATCCTCTTGTCCTGGTCGGGCGAGACGGCGGAACTCGCCAACATGCTCACCTACGCCAAGCGCTTCAAGGTGCCGATCGTTTCGATCTCGTCCAACCGTGACAGCGTGCTTGCCCGCAACTCCGAAGTGCCGATCGTTCTGCCGAAGGTTCAGGAAGCCTGTCCGCATGGGTTGGCACCGACGACGTCGGCGATGCTGCAGCTGGCGGTCGGCGATGCGCTGGCCATTGCCCTGCTCGAGCGCCGCGGCTTCTCCGCCGAAGATTTCAAGACGTTCCATCCCGGCGGCAAGCTGGGCGCGCAGTTGCGCCTCGTGCGCGAGCTGGCGCATGTTGGCGAACAGGTGCCGCTCTTGAGCGTCGGCCGCCCGATGAGCGAAGCCGTCATCGAAATGTCGTCCAAGGGGTTTGGCGTCGTCGGCATCGTCGACGAAGACGGCAAGCTGACCGGCGTCATCACCGACGGCGACCTTCGTCGCCACATGTCGGGCGATCTGCTTGCGCAGACCGTCGAGGCGGTGATGTCGCGCAACCCCCGCGTCATTCGAGGTGACGTCCTGGCAAGCGGTGCGATGGAGTTCATGCAGGATCACAAGGTGACGGTGCTGTTCCTCGTCGACGAAGACGGGCTTCCGATCGGCATCCTGCACATTCACGACCTGCTTCGCGCCGGCGTTGCCTGATCCCAGCCCTTTTTTCGATCGTTGACGGCCAGCCTATGCGGATGGCGAGGCTGGCCATTGTCTTTTCTGCGGCTTCCGGCGTGGCGGTGGATCGACGAAGGCGCCGGGCTGATTGACCGTGTTCTCATGCAGACGCTCGGCGATTGCCCGCGCACCGGCATCGGTGCCTGCTTGCGAATAGAAGTTGCCGCGAACCTGGATCGAGGCGGCGAGCAGCCGGAACATGGCGGCGCTCACTTCGGCCTCGGGTGCCGTTGGCCTTTGCCAGAAATCCACCAGCGACTGCTGGTCCGTCAGGCCGGCGATGTCGAACACAGCCGTGCCCAGCACCTTGACCGGCCGGCCCTGCTTCAGCGCATGCAGGCCGGCGGTCGAGTTGACCGTGACCATGCCCGCACTGGCCTCTGCCAGCACATCCAGATTGCCGCCATCGAGATAGAAGACGCGCCCTGTCAGCCCGAGTTCCGCTGCCTTCGCTTCGATGAACTTGCGCCAGGCGATAAGATCATTGTCGAGCGGGTGCACCTTGAAGACCAGTCTGTGGTCCTCAACCGCATGGGCTGCAAACGAGCGCATGACCTCGTCGATTGCGTCCTTCTGGCTATGGAACGGCGAGTGGGCGCGCAACTGGAAGTCGGTTTCGAGCTGCAACGGGTAGACGAAATAGGGCGTGTTCTGCGAAAGCAGAGCGCGGACGGTCTCCTCAGCTTCGGTACTGCGCCGCTTGCCGGTGAGAAGCCGGCGGATCCAGCCGGCGTATTCGGCAAGCGGATGAAAGATCGCGTGCCGCCGGTAGTGCGGAAAGAGAAACCACAGGAAGACGTTGGGCAGGTTGTAGAGAAGGTCGCAACTCGCATCGGCCAAAAAGGTCTGGCTGTAGTACTTGCGCCAATCCGGCTCCGGCAAGTTCCTTGCTGCTTCGACGATGTGGACGGCATCGGTGGGAAAGTGCGAGTTCGACGACATGCCGTCGCGCTCCAGCGTCAACCAGTCGGGTCTGAGATAGCCCATCTCGACGATGGTGATTGCGACGCCGGCGCGCCGTGCGGCAGCGGTGGCGGCCTGATGGTAGGGGCGCTCCTCTCCAAGCAGGATCATGTCGGTGATCTGGTGGACGTCGATGAACCGGTCCAGATATGCCGACCAATCTTCCGATTTTCCGCGGTAGTTGAAGGCACCCTTGCGTCGCCAGAAGATCTGGTCGCCGACGTTGAGGTTTATCCGCAGGCAGGCGTGGCCGTAGCCTTCGAGCCGATCGGCGATCTTGCGGAAGATCGGCGATGAGGGGCCTTGCAGGAACAGGAATACCCGCCGGCTTGGCCGAGCGGCTGACACGCGAGTGTTAAACGTAGCGTTCTCCATCGTCTCGCCGCCGCTAACGCAGCGTGTCCTTCTTGAGGTTGGCGTGATTGAGCAGCGCCTCGATCAGATCCCACGCCGCCACGTCCCGTGGTTCGGTCGGTCGATGATGCGTCGATTTCGCCTTGGCGAGCGGCACGATGAGATAGTCCGTGCGTGGATCCGGGAAGGGGTCCGCGAAAGATTTCAGCAGCGGCGCATGATCGCCATAGAAGACGAACCAGACGGGCCGGTCGAGCTTGTCGAGCCGATCGGTCAGTTGCTTCAGTGCCGCATCCGATTGCTCCAGGATCGCCAGGTAGATGTCCACCGGATTGGCGAGGTCGCCAACCCGGCCCGGCTCCCAGGGGCCGTGGTTTGCCATCGATGCCACGAAAACGAAACCGTTCGTGTCCTCCGGCAGTTGCTCGCAGGCGTCGATGACCTTGGCGGCGAGCTTCTCGTCGGAGACATATGGCCCATCGCGGGCTGGCACATGGTCGAAGCCATCGAGCATCGTCAACTCGGCAAAGCCGAGCTGTGGCATGGCCTTGTGGCGCAGGAAGAACGTGCGGTCGTAAGGGTGCATGAAATGGGTGTGCCAGCCGGCGCGCTTCATCTTGCCCGGCCAGACGACGTCGGAATAGTGTGATGCGCGCAAATAGGGGTAGCTCGCATCCACGTGGATATCGTCGGGCACAAGGCCGCTGATGACGGCAAATTCCGTGCGCAGCGTATAGCCGCCTTCGAAGACGCTGCTGAGACGCCCCCATTGGGCAGCCTGGCGCCGCAACCGGTCGAGTGTCGGCATCTTCAGCGTGTCGACGCCGAAATGCCGCATGTCGATGAAGGACTCCGATTGCCAGACGACGATCAGCGGCGAGCCGTCGTCACCGATCAGGTCCTGGACCGCCGCCCGAACGATTTCCGACAGTTCGGCGACGATCTTCTCGCGCTTGACGCCGAGCCAGATGATGAAGCGGAAGATCACCGACCCGAAGGTGCCGAAGCGCACCGTGTTCATCTTGACGTCGAGCACCTTGACGAGCCTCTGGACGAGCGCCGCCGTCGGTCGGTTCACCGGGCCATAGAAGAGCAGAAGCCATGGGCCTGCCGCGACTGCCACCATCACCAGGATCCAGAAGACCTTGCCGCTGCTGGGCAGAATCGCCGGCTCGAAATAGAGATAGAGCCCGGAGACGCCGAAGACATAGAGAAAGGCGACGGTCCAGAACACGATGTTCAGCGAACTGGCGTAGAAGATCGTCTTGTATTTGAAGACGTCGACGACGAGGGCGATGTCGGAAAAAATCAGCGGCTCGCGGATGAATTTGAACTTGGCCCGGGAAATCCCGGTGAAGATGATGAAGAAGCTCATCGTGCCGGCGGCGGCATAGAGCGGCCGCCAGGAGCCTGCGAAGAAACCGGCGAACACCAGCGCAATGACCGGCAGGCGGGCGATCACGTCGATGATGTCCTGCCTGCGGCCAAAGGGAGAGGGGTTTGCCCGGCGCTCTCGTTTTGGCAGTGCCAAGCGATCGGTGAAGAAGATCACCGCACAGGACAAGATGAAACAACAGACCGTCAGCGTTATCGGATAGTCGTGCAATTGAAAGGGGAGCAACGCCAAGCGGAAACCTTCAAGCTTTCTTGCCCGCCGGCGCCGCCTCATGCAGCACGGCATCCGTCCGACACTTAGATCCTATCGTTGGCGCGCACAAGCGCCGTCACCGGCCGCCCTTTGATACTCCACCGCTACTGCGGGCGATTGCTCGGTTGAACCACCAATTGAGAAGCGGTCTGACAGCGGGGCCGAACCGACCGAGAAGAAAAAGTGTCAGGCCGAAATAGATTTCGAACCGCCCGCGCTCGATACCGGCGACGACCTTGCGGGCAACCGCTTCTGCCGGCCAGGGGCTGACCGTACCCATGACGGCCGCAGCCTCAGGGGGGCGGAAGGCGAGCTCGCGCTGGAACTGCGGCGTTTGCGTATCGGGCGGGAAGCAGATGGAGACATCTATCCCATGCGCGCGCGCCTCGGAGCGAAGCGCCTGGGCAAAGCCGTGAAGGGCGAACTTCGAGGCGCAATAGGCCGAGTAGCCATAGATGCCGAGAAGGCCGGCGCCGGAGGAGATCATCATGATCTTTCCACGCTGGCGCTGTTTCATGCCGGCGTAGACGGCGCGAACCGCATGAACGGTACCGGAGAAATTCGTCTCCATCTGGCGCTGGAAGGCGGTGCTGGGAAGTTCCTCGAACCGGCCCGGCTCGACGACGCCGGCGGAGGTCACCAGGATGTCGCAGGGTCCGAATGCGGCTTCGCAGCGATGGATGGCGGCGGCGATTTCGACTTCCTTCGCAACATCCGCAGTCTCGATCCGGACATCGCCGGCACTTGTCGACTTTGAGGCGAGTTCGTCCTGCGCGTGTTTCAGGATCTCGCTCGAGCGGGCGATCAGCGAAAGACGCGCGCCGCGACCGGCATAGATCGATGCGATCGCCAACCCTATGCCGCTCGAGCCGCCGGTGATGATCACATGGGTCATTAGGTTCCCGCCCGCGGCATCCGGCCCCCGGAGGGCGCCTGCACTTCGTCCTCAGCGCGCCGAGAGCGCCTTCATCATCTGGTCGATATCGATGCCGCCGAGGCCGAAGTTGCGTTCGGTCAGATCCTTCAGGCGTTCCGCCGTCAGGGTCACCGTCTTGCGGATCTGCTCTTCGGTGTGGTCGCTGGTGATGAAGAAGCGCAACCGCGCCAGGCCTTCGGGAACGGCGGGGTGGATGATCGGCAGCGCATTGACGCCGGCGGCGAGCAGATCGTTGGACAGCTGCACCGCACGCAGGGAATCCCCAACCAGCACCGGCACCACCGAAAAACCGCTGCTGAGGCCCGTATCCAGACCCGCCTCCTTGGCGAGCTTGAGGAAGAGCGCGCCATTGCGTCTGAGGGCGGCCGTGCGCGACGGCTCGCGTGCAAGCACATCGAGGCTGCCGGCTGCCGAAGCGGCCAGAACCGGCGCAAGGCCGACGCTGTAGACGAAGCCTCCGGCAGACGCCTTGAGCACGGCCACGAGCGCTTCGCTGCCAGCAATGTATCCGCCGCAACTGGACGTCGTTTTCGAAAGCGTTCCCATCCAGATGTCGATCTCATTCGGATCGACGCCGAAGTGCTCGGCAAGGCCACGGCCATGTTTGCCGACGACCCCCAGCGAATGGGCTTCATCGACCATCAGCCAGAATCCGTACTCGGCCTTGAGCTTCAAAAGAGCCGGCAGGTCGGCGATGTCGCCGTCCATCGAGTAGATGCCCTCGACGATGACCAGGATACGGCGATAGTCGCCCGAGACCGTGCGCAGCACATGTTCCAGGTCGCTGGCGTCATTGTGCTTGAACAGCCGGCGCGTGGCGCCGGAGAGCTTGATGCCGGCAAGCGCGCTGTTGTGGATGAATTCGTCATGGACGACGAGATCCTTCGGTCCCATCAGGCAGCTGATGGCCGCGACATTGGTCAGATAGCCGCTGACGAAGCAGACGGCGGCATCGACGCCGTAGAAGCGCGCGATCTTTTCTTCCAGCTCCACATGGACGGGTCGCTCGCCGGCGACCAGACGGCTGGCCGAGGCGGATATCCCAAAGGTCTCGACGGTTTCCCGCGCCCTTGCCAGCACCTCCGCGTGCCGGTTGAGGCCGAGATAGTCGTAGGACGCGAAGTTGATCAGCTTGCGGCCGTCGATGATGGTGGTGGCGCCGGCCGCGGTCTGATGCGCGCGGTAGAACGGGTTGGCGATACCGAGCTGCTCGCTTGCGAACTTCTGGGTCAGAACCTGCTTGTACTCCGGCAGATCCTCGAAACGGGCCTGTTGCCGGCGGGCCGGCGGCGGCATCTCCCGCTCCGAACGCGCCATGCGGTTGCGCTCGGAGGATTGATGCGTGTTTCTCATCCGGTCCAGCAGGTTCTCCTTGAGGCTGCTGGTCATCTTGGATGAGCCGGGACCGTTTCCGTTCGTGCTCATTGGCTCTGTGCTTTTTCCTTTGCCGTGCCGACATGCCGTTGCGCCAGTTCGGTGACCAACTTGTCGTCGGCACCGTCGCTCTCTTCACCCTGGTCGCGCTTGCTGACCTTCTCATAGAGCTTACGGGCGACGTCGCCAACCGTCGTGTTGTCTGCGACGCCACTGAGCGGCATGTCGAAGCCGGTGTTCTGCTGGAAGCTCATTCCAAGCTCTACGGCCATCAGGCTGTCGAGGCCGATTTCCTTCAGCACCTTGCTGCGCGTGACCGTATCCTTCGAGACACGAAGGATGGCGGCAATTTCGCCGGCGACCAGATCGAAGAGAATATCCTCGGCTTCCTGCGCAGACTTGCCGTCGATCATCGCGACGAGGTCCATCTTGGTGCCTTCGCCGCCGGACGAATGCTGATCGGCGCTGCGCAGGATGACTTCGAAGAGCGCATTGCGGGCGACCGGCAGGTTGCGGGCAGCCGACCAGTCGATCTCTGAGATCATCACGACAGCAGCGTCGACCGTGCCGGGATCGCCGGCAAGGTGGCTCTCGACCATGTCGAGCGCCGTCTGCGCCTTCAGTGCCGTCTTGCCGATACGCTTGGCCAAGAGATCGTTGACGTCGGTGTTCTGTACTAGGTAGCCCTTGTCGGCGATCGCGCCGAACCCGACCGCAAGGCCGGCCAGTCCTTCCGCGCGCCGGGCACGGGCAAGACCCTCGAGATAACCGTTTGCCGCAACATAGTTTGCCTGGCCGGGATTGCCGACCAGCGTCGTTGCCGACGAGAACAGGATGAAGTTGTCGAGCGCGTCGCCGCGGGTCAACTGATCGAGGACAGCTGCACCCTTTGCCTTCGTGTCGATGACGGGCCGGTTGCGCTCGCGATTGAGGTTGCTGATCAGCGCGTCGTCGAGCACCATCGCTGCGTGGACGATGGAGCGCAGCGGTGCAATGGCCCGCAATTCCTTGAGCAGGCGATCCGCAGCGGTCGCGTCGGTGACGTCGCAGGCATGAACCGTCGCCGAGATGCCGGCCTTGGCCCAAAGCTCGATCATCGCCGTCGTTTCGGCGTCGGCAAGACCGCGGCGCGAGCAGAGCGCGATGTTTGTCGCACCCTTCTCGGCAAGCCAGTTGGCGGCAGCCAGACCAAAACCGCCGATGCCGCCGACGACAAGGTGCATGCCGTCGGGATCGACCTTGACGCCGCCGTGCGGCCGCGTTGCGACCTGGTGTTTGCCGGCGACCGGCGGCAGCACGACGATCTTGCCGATATGGCCCGCGTTCTGCATCAGGCGGAACGCATTGCCGATCTCATCGAAGTCGAAGGCGCGATATGGCAGCGGCGTCAGCTTGCCGTCCTCGAACAGGGCGCCGATCTCCGTGAAGATCCGCTTGGTCAGGGATGGAGCATTGACCAGCAACTGGTCCGCATCGATGCCGAAGTAGCTGACATTTCGGCGGAACGGCCTGAGGCCGATCTTGCTGTCGGCGTAGTAGTCGCGCTTGCCGAGTTCGAGGAAGCGGCCGAACGGTTTGACGAGCGCCAGGCTCTGCTCCATCGCCTCGGCGAAGAGCGAGTTCAGCACGAGATCGACGCCTTCGCCGTTCGTGACAGTGCGCACATCGTTGACGAAACCGAGCGAGCGCGAATCGAACACATGGTCGGCGCCGAGCATCGAAAGGAAGCGGCGCTTCTCGCGGGTGCCGGCCGTGGCGATGACTTTCGCGCCCTTCAGCTTGGCAACCTGCAGCGCTGCAAGGCCGACGCCGCCGGCCGCGCCATGAATGAGGATCGTTTCACCGGCCTGGATGCGGCCGAGTTCGACCATCGCGTAATAGGCCGTGAGGAATGCAACCGGCACGGTGGCAGCGGCAACCGGACTGACCGATTGCGGCAGCCTGGCGACGCCCGCGCGCGAAACGACGGCATGGGTAGAGAACGCCGCCGAGGCGATCGCCATGACGGCATCGCCGATCGAAAGATCGTCCACGCCTGCACCGACGGCAACGACGTGACCCGACAGTTCCATGCCGATCGTTGCACCGGCAAAGCCGTCTTCGAGTGCTTCTTCAGGCAGAAGACCCATTGCCCACATGACGTCGCGGAAGTTGAGGCCGGTGGCGGCAACCTTGACGACGACGTCGCCGGGGCCGGCGGGCGGCATGTTGCTTTCTTCCCAAACGATGCTGCCGACCTGGGAGGCGACGCGCTGGCGGATGGTGGCCGCCTCGAAGGACGCTGTCGAGCCATGGGCGCTGTCGGTCGGACCGGGAACCGCGCGGATTTCCGAAAGTGATCCGTTCGGGCCCTCCAGCAGCCATTCGCGGTTGGTGCCGGAAACGGCGAGCAATGGCAGCGACGCGGCAACCTTCTGCTCGGTGGACGTCAGGTCTGCGTCAAGATCCAGAGCAAGCACGTCGAGGAATTCGTACTCGTTCTGCAGCACGCGGGCGAAAGCCCAAAGGCCGGCATTGGTGCCGGAGCTTGCCGCTGTCGTACCCGACATACGGCCTGCAACCGGTGCCCCGCCCGGCGCGACAAGCACGAGCCTGGGACGTGCGTCGCCGTTTGGATCGGTGTCACCGACATGCTGTCGCAACACCTCGGCAACGGCGCTGAGCGCGAGAACCTGGGTCTGCAACGAGGCGGATTCGTCTGTCCGGCTCTTCGATGCAGACGACGACAGGAAGACGGCCCGAACGGGGCGATCGCGGAAGGCCCCAAGTGCATCGCGAAGCAAGGTCGTATCCGTCGCCGTATCACCCGTCAGGTCGACTGGGATGGCGCCGGCCGACAGTTGCTTTGCCTTGGACGCGCCGGCTTGCAGCAGAAGGTAGGAACCTGGCGCTGAGGCAGCAGAAGCGCCGACTTCGGCAGCAGCCGGCGCTTCCACGCCGCGCGCTTCAAGAACGATGACATTGCCGGATGCGCATTCGCGGTCGGTGACGTCAATCTCGCGAAGATCGAGATCGGCCAGACATTTCTGCCAGTGAGGAACGGCGGCGAGGTTGCCGATCGGGAATTCGGCTGTCTGGCTGCGGGCGAACCAACCGTCTGACAGCCCGAGCGCGAAATCGTTGAAGAGCGAGGGGGCGTCGACGGCGGCCACCAGGCCGCCGCTCCGGCGCAGGGTCGAGCGAAGCGCGGCGCGAACATCGATGTCGTCTTCGATCAGGCCATAGAGCCTGTCAGATGCACTGATGGCGAGGTCGAACAGCGCCTGTGTCGCAAGCTCACCCTTCTTGAGGACACGCACATGCGCATCGTTTTCGAAGGCGAGTTCAAGGCCGCGTTGAGCATTGTCGCGCGGCTCGACCACGCTGAGGCTTGCACTGTGTTTGGCAGCAAGCGTCGCTATGCGGCGCGTGAACCCGGCAGAAACGCTGCCAAGCTCGATAATGCGTAGGCGCGTTCCTGCCGGCTGCGCGCGTAGCGCGTTTTCGACCGCATCGAGAACGAGTGCCATACGCTGGCGGCTTGCCTGCGAATGCACAGCCTGATGGTCGAGCGTCGCATCGCTGATGAAACCGACATTGGCAACGGCCTCGGTATCACCACCGACAGGCGTAGCCAGAAGGACGTCGAGGCGCGCCAGCGCTTCGGCATAGGCGTTGTTGATCAGAACCGCTTCCACTGCGCGGTCGGGACGTTCGCCGTAGAGATCGCGCAGGATTTCGGGGACACTCGGCAGGCTGAATTCCTGGGCGACGACCCAGACGCCATCCTTGTGCTCGCAAAGGCCAGCATCTTCGAGAACGTAGAGGCAGCTCGCCAGGAAACACTGGAAGGCGAAATCGCCAGGCAGGCTGTCGCTGCGCACGATCGACCGTCCCTTGCCGAGCTTCAGCGCAATTTCCTGGCAGGCACGATAGATGGCGGCGTTGAACAGCAACGTCGTGTTGTCAACACCGGTATCGGCCGCCGATGCCACGCTGAGGGGCAGTGGCGTCCGAGCGACAGTCTCAGTTGTCGGCAGAAGCGTGTCGGAAAGAACCGTCTCGTAATGGAAGGAGAGAGCGTCCAGCGTCTTGTGCTTGCGCAGATAGGTGCGCCGGAAGCGGCAATCCTCGAAATGGGCGATCGGGTCGCCCGAGGTGTCGAAGAAATGGAATTTGGCCTTGATCGAATTGGCGCTGACACGTTCGATCTCGATCGTGGCGCGTGCGATCGGCTTGCGGGCATTGACGACACGCACGGAACCGAAGCGCACCGGAATATAGGGTGCGCCGCTCTTGTCGCCGGTAAAGCGGTCAAAAAGCGCGACCAAGCCATGGAATGTGGCGTCGACGGAGATCGGATTGAGGGCATAGGTGACGAGCGGATGTCCGGATTTGTCCGGGCTCTTCAGCTCGACGTCGACGATCCGGTCGTCATAGGCAACGGCTTTCGCGAGCAGCTGGAAACGCGGGCCATAGTCGAGACCGAACTGTCGTGCCGTGTCATATGCCTTCGCCGGAGCAACCGTTGCCGTCTTCTGCATGCCGGCAAAGGATGGCGGCTGGCGCTCTTCGCTCGGCAAGGGCTTGCGGGACCGGGCGACGGCGTGAACGGCCCAGTCGTCTTCGGACAGGCGTTCGCGCGAGCGGATCTCGATGTCGCCGGTTTCCGGCGACAGGATAGTCGACAGCTCCATGATGCGGCTGTCGCTCAGCTCCAGCGGGCGGACGATCTCCAGATTGGTGATCTCGACTTCGTCGGTTCCATAAAACTGCTGCGCGGCTGCGACGGCAATTTCGATGAAGCCGCTGCCCGGCAGGATGGCCTTGCCGTCGACGACATGCTCCGCCAGATCCGGGAAGAGGGGCGCATCGATGTGGTTCTTCCAGCTGCCGCTGTTCGGATCGCTGCGCCAGCCGGTGAGGCGATAGGGTTTGGCGGTACGACCGAAGAGATCCGTGGCGTCGGTCGTGGCGGCCGGCCGCAGTTCAACCGGCTCGAACGGCAGGCTCGGCAGCGAGATCGCCGCATTGCGCTTGCCGAAAACACGTGCCGTGTCGACGATCGCGCCGTGCGCGACGGCACGCGCCATGGCGGCCGAGATCGGATCCTGGCCAGTCTCTCCGACGTCTCTCAGCAGCGTCGGCACGACCATGCCCGGTGCGGCCGCCTGCTTGATCGTTTCCTTGACGTAGGAAGAGAGGATCGGACGCGGGGAAATCTCGACGAAGAGCCGGCAACCGAGTTCGATGGCCGCTTCTGCCGCCGCCTGGAAGCGAACCGGCTCGCGGACATTCTTCCACCAGTAGTCCGGGTCGAGCTGTGTGCCGTCAAGGGCCGCACCCGTCACTGTCGACAGATAGGTTACCTCCGCACGGCGGGGCGCGATGTCGGGAATGTCCGACAGGAATGCGTCCTTTGCCCGGTCGATGATCGGGTGATGGAAGGGATAGTTGATGTCGAGGATCTGAACCGGGATCTTCGCCTTGCGCGCCGCATCGCGGAAGGCGGAAATCTCATGGGCCGGGCCCGAGATCGTCACCGAATTGTGGGCGTTGACGGCTGCGACGCAAAGCTCATTGAGGCCACGTGCCTCGGCAAAGGCGCGCGCGGCGTCTTCGCCCAGCATCACGGCGGCCATCGTGCCGTGGTCTGCGAGCAGGTCCTGATGCAGCGACCGTTTCGCGACGATCGAGACGGCATCGACCATCGAGAGGGCACCGGCTGCATAGGCGGCGGCGATTTCGCCGACCGAATGACCGAAGACGGCGACCGGCTTGATGCCCATGGCGACCAGCGAATCGGAAAGGGCTGCCTGAACTGCGAACAGCAGCGGCTGGGCAATCTTGGTGTCGGACAGCTTCTTGTCGAGGTCGGGATCGGTCAGAAGCTCGGTCAGGGAGATGTCCGAATGGAACTTGAAGAGCGCGCTGACGGAGGTGAAACACTGCCGGAAATGGAGGTTCTCGCGGAACGCTTCCACGCCCATGCCTGCCCATTGCGAGCCGTTGCCCGAAAAGACGAAGGCAACCTTGGCATCTCTGGTGACGGCTTCGCCGACTTCGCCGATATCCGAGCCCGGCTTTTCCACATGGCTAGCGATCGCGCGGACGATGTCTTCGGGATGATCGCTGCGGGCTGCGAAACGATAGCGCATATGGGTGCGGTTGGCACCGGATGCTGCGACCATCGAGCGGATTTCACCCTTGGAAGCGTTGGCAAAACGCGTCTTGTAGTCCTTGAGCAGGGCTTCAAGGCTCGATGCGGTATGGGCGCTCGCGAGGAAGACGTGGCCTGACGACGGCGGATTGTTGATCTTGTCTTCGGAAACCGGCTCCGGATCGCTGATGACCACGTGGGCGTTGGCGCCGCCGAACCCGAACGAGTTGATGCCGGCGAGGCGCGCCCGCTTGCCGCGCAGCAGTTCGATAGGGCTGGCCGTTACGCGCACGTTTAGACCGTCGAAATCGATATGTTCGTTCGGCGTGTCGAAGTGCAGCGATGCCGGCAGGTAGTTGTTCTCGAGCGCCAGAATCGCCTTCATCATGCCGAAGAGGCCCGAGGCAGGCTCGGTGTGGCCGATATTCGACTTGATCGAGCCGATCGGAACCGGCGCCCGGCGATTGGCGCCGATGACCGTGCCGATGGACCAGACTTCCGCCGGGTCGCCGACCTTGGTGCCGGTGCCGTGACCTTCGACGAAGGCGACCTGGTTGGCATCGATGCCGTTGCCTTCGTAGATCGCCCGCAGCAGGTTTGCCTGGGCTTCGCGCGACGGCAGGGAGATGCCGTTGGTCCGGCCGGCCGAGTTGACGCCGGTCGCGACGATGCGCGCATAGCTCCGGTCTTTTTCCCGCCGTGCCCGGTCCGAGCGGCGCAATACGAACACGACGCCGCCTTCGGCGCGCACATAGCCTGCGCCATCGTTGTCGTAGGCGCGGCAGAGCCCTTCGGGCGACAGCATGCGCGCCTGCGCAAAGCCGACGAACGGGAGGGGATGGGCGAGAATATTGACGCCGCCGACGATTGCTGTGTCGATTTCGCCGGCGTTGAGTGCCCGCATCGCCTGATCGAGCGCGACGAGCGAGGACGAACAGGCGGTATCGACCGTCATGCTCGGGCCGCTCAGGCCGAAGATGTGCGAAATGCGGTTGGAGACGATCGACAGGGTGTTGCCGGTCATGAAGTAGGGGCCGGCCGCCGCCGGATCCTCGACCGTCAGGTTGGCGTGGTCGAGGCTGGATGCGCCGATATAGACGCCGACATTCTCGCCGTGCAGCGAGGTCGTCGAGATATTGGCGTCTTCAAGCGCGCGCCAGGCGAGCTGCAGGAGCACGCGCTGCTGCGGATCCATATACATGGCTTCGCGCTGCGACATGCCGAACACGGCCGGGTCGAAATCATACAGCTGATCGAGCACACCGGCGGCGAAGGAATAGGTCTTGCCCTGCGTGCCCATGACCGGGTGCCAGAAACGCGCGACGTCCCAGCGATCGGATGGGATGCTGGTGACTGTGCACTTGCCCTGACGAAGAAGTTTGAACAACGCCGAAGGCGATTCTGCTCCAGGGGCGAGGCATGCACGCCCAATAATCTCAACAGCCATATATGATCGAACGCTCTAAACTGACGTTAAAGTTGCATCTGCGATTGCGGTTCCAGGCGGAAAACGCAATCGCCAATCATCTCGCCCCAGGGTTATCCCCACGTATATTCGTTCCGCCTCATTAGGCAGCTTTTAACTTAAAGTACCTAGCTTTCAAGTCCAAAGGCCTAACATATACATGCCTAGAACCTTCATCCAAGACAAATCGGGCTTCAAACCCGTCAAGGTGTAGGAGGTATGACCGGAAAGGCGCAGGGCCAATTATTTTGCTTGTCTTCGTCTGCAAGTGACTTGTTGTGAGACGGCTATTGTGCTTTTCAGAGACCGGCGGATTCCCGGCCGGGAGATCATGCGGCGCAGAACTGTGAATAGAATCATAGCTGTGTCGAATTCGGAGTGTCGTAGTTGAAACGTGTAGCTGCCCTTCTGCTTTCTACCGCGCTTGCGGGGTGTCAGGCTGTTCCGGGCGAGGGGCCGCTGGCCGGAGCCATTGTAGCGGATGCTGGTCAATCCGGCGCCGAGATCGGTCGAAAGAACGCCACCGTATTTGATATCGTCGATGTGAACGGCCAGTCTGCGCGCCTTGTGTCCGACTATGTGTCGTCGACGCTCAACCGTCGGTTCGGTATTGGCGGCGGCGTCGGCCGGGTGGTCATCGGTGTCGGCGACGCGCTGAAAGTATCGATTTTCGAGGCCGGCAGCGACGGTCTCTTCTCGACGCAGGACTCCAAGCAGACCAGCATCGATCTCGTCGTCCAGCCGGACGGCAAGGCAGCCATTCCCTATGTCGGTGCGGTTCGATTTGCCGGCCTGACGCTGGAGCAGGCACGCCAGGAGATCCTGGAAGCGCTGAAGCAGAAAGCGGTCGAGCCTGATGTCATCGTCACGAGCATGAGCACCGCTTCGCGCAACGTCACCGTTTCGGGCGCCGTCGGCAAATCCTCGGTCGTCCCGCTCAGCCTCGTCGACGAGACGATCAACGAGGTCATCGCCAAGGCTGGCGGCCCCGTGGCGCAGCCCTACGAGACCTATGTCACGCTGGTGCGCGGCAAGAAGACCGGCACGGTCCTCCTCAAGTCCATCATCGAGAACCCGTCTGAAAACATCCATGTGAAGCCGGGCGACCAGATCTTCGTAGCGCGCGATCCGCGCCGCTTCACGATTCTCGGCGCCGTCAAGGCCAACCAGCGCGTCGAGTTCGGCGCCAACGATCTCAATCTGCTGGAAGCCATGGGGCTTGCCGGCGGCGGCGCCGACTATACGCTCGACATGAAGGGCTACTTCATCTTCCGTTACGAAGAGCCGGATGTGGTCATGAGCCTTCTCGGTCAGCAGCGCTTCAACGAGATGTTGCACAAGGGCATGAAGACCGACAGCCAGGGCCGCTATCCGATCGTCTACCGCTTCGACATGAGCAAGCCGGACAGCCTGATCGTCGGCCAGACCTTCCCGGTCAAGAATCGCGACGTGATCTACGCGTCGCGTCATCCGTCCGTCGATTTCGGGAAGTTCCTCAACTTTGTCGCCCAGCCGGTCGGTATTGCCAATTCCGGCTTCTCGATCGCCGACAACATCAACAGCCTCGGCAACTGATCCGTTCGAGGCTCCAGTTCATAGAGGGCGTCGACCGTGGTCGGCGCCCTTTTTCTATAGCCATAGAGGATCGTGCCGGGGAGCGTTCGAAGCGGGTTGCCGTCGCTCAAATTCTGTGATTGATCTTGGACTTAAATCGATTTTGGTGATCGATAGCGATTGGTCCGGTCGAGGGGAAAGCGATGGCTGCTGAGGCGTTGATCGTCATTGACGTGCAAAACGATTTCTGCCCGGGCGGAGCGCTAGCCGTTTCTGGAGGCGATGAGATCGTGCCTGTGGTCAACGATCTGATCCGGAAGTTCGACCATGTGATCCTGACGCAGGATTGGCATCCGGCCGGCCATTCCAGCTTCGCATCCGTCCATCCGGGCAAAGCGCCGTTCGAAACGGTAGCGATGTCCTATGGCGAGCAGACACTTTGGCCGGACCATTGTGTGCAGGGCAGCACAGGCGCAGATTTTCACCCGTCGCTGGAATGGACACGCGCCGAACTGGTGATCCGCAAGGGCTTCCGCACCGGTATCGACAGCTATTCCGCCTTCTTCGAGAATGATCGCCGCACGCCGACCGGGCTTGCCGGCTACCTCAGGGACCGTGGCATAGAGAGCGTTATCTTGTGCGGTCTGGCCACGGATTTCTGCGTTGCCTATTCAGCGCTCGACGCCGTCGCGCAGGGGTTTTCCACCTCGGTCGTGCTTGATGCCTGTCGGGGTATCGATCTCAACGGCTCGCTCTCCGCGATGATCGTGCGTATGCGGCAAGCCGGCGTGCGGATGGTTTAGCCCTGCGCCCCTAGGAGGAGCAATTCCCGAAATGACCAAGACCGATATCGCCAGGCGCGTCTACAACCACACCTGGAAGCTCGACCCGATCGTGCGCAGCCTGCTCGACACGGATTTCTACAAGCTCTTGATGCTGCAGATGATCTGGCAGCTCTATCCGGATGTGGATGCGACCTTCTCGCTGATCAACCGCACCAAGACTGTGCGCCTCGCCGACGAGATCGACGAGCATGAACTGCGCGAGCAGCTCGATCATGCCCGCGAGCTGCGGTTCTCCAAGAAGGAAATGATCTGGCTTGCCGGTAACTCGTTCTACGGCCGCAAGCAGATCTTCTCGCCGGAGTTTCTGGCCTGGCTCGCGAAATTCCGCCTGCCGGATTACGAGCTGTCTCGACGCGACGGCCAGTTCGAGCTGACCTTCCGCGGACGCTGGGCCGAGACCACCATGTGGGAGATCCCGGCACTCGCGATCATCAACGAGCTGCGCTCGCGTTCGGCCATGAAGGGGCTCGGCCCGTTCACGCTCGATGTGCTCTATGCCCGTGCCAAGGCGAAGATGTGGTCGAAGGTCGAACGCCTTCGGCAATATCCCAACCTGCGGATCTCGGACTTCGGCACCCGTCGGCGCCACAGCTTCCTGTGGCAGCGTTGGTGCGTCGAGGCGTTGAAGGAAGGCATCGGCGCGTCCTTCTCCGGTTCCAGCAACGTGCTTCTGGCGATGGATACGGACCTGGAAGCGCTCGGGACCAACGCGCATGAACTGCCAATGGTGGCAGCAGCGCTCGCCCGCAACGACGCCGAGCTTGCGGCGGCGCCCTACAAGGTGCTGCAGGACTGGAACCAGCTCTACGGCGGCAACCTCTTGATCGTGCTTCCCGATTCTTTCGGCACGGCGGCCTTCCTGCGCAACGCGCCGGCCTGGGTGGCGGACTGGACCGGGTTCCGCCCGGACAGCGCCCCGCCGATCGAAGGCGGCGAAAAGATCATCGCCTGGTGGAAGAAGATGGGGCGCGACCCGCGGGAAAAGCTGCTCATCTTCTCCGATGGCCTCGATGTCGAAACGATCATCGAAACCTACCGGCATTTCGAAGGGCGCGTGCGCATGAGCTTTGGTTGGGGAACGAACCTTACCAACGACTTCGCCGATTGCGCACCGACGGAGATCAAGGGCCTCAATCCGATATCGATCGTCTGCAAGGTCAGCGACGCGGATGGCCGGCCGGCGGTCAAACTGTCGGATAACCCGCGCAAGGCGACGGGCGATGCCGCCGAGGTCCAGCGTTATCTGAAGTTCTTTGGAAGCGAGGATTTCGTCGAGCAGGCCGTCAAGGTCTGATGGCAGACGACTGGACAAAAAGAAACCGGCGTGAGCCGGTTTCAAAAGGGGATTTAAGCGTTGCGATTGTCCATCATCGCGATGTCAAATCTAGGGGGCCGAATCTTAAGGTTGCGTTAAGGCGCATCCTTTGGTGCCTGCAACTACAAATTAAATTTTCCGCTTCAGTGTTTCGATCGACCGATCGCCTCAGCTTTCGTGAGCGGCGCGTCAGAACACGAACATTTAAAGCAGAATGATGGCGATCAGGGGCACGCCCATGAGCCAGAGAACGATGCCTTTCATTTCAGAACCTCCACGTCGTTGCCGTTGAATTGGTAACGCGGCTGTAGGGAAACGTTCTCTGCATCGGATGGAGGCCTTACGGCACTGTCAGTCAGATCGGGCGCGCTACTGCATAATTCCTTAAATCGGAATCGATTTAAGGAATTATGCAGAAGTTTAAAGCGTTACAGCGTCCTTTGCGCATCATATTTGATGCGCGGCGCTGTAAGGGCGTCGTAATATTTTGAGATTGCTGCGTAATGTCTTCCAAGGGTCGGTTTCGATCCAGGGAGAAATTGGCCAGTTGTCGCTGACCGAAGAGCAACAAAAAAGGTCGGGCGAGCCCGACCTTCTCATTCGCTGCACTGCCGCCGCCCACAAATCTGCGTTCGGCGACGTCGGGCGAAAATTACTTGGCCTGCAGGTTGTCTGCAGAAGACTTGCCGGTCTTGCGGTCGCGCGTCAGCTCGTAGCTGATCTGCTGACCTTCGTTGAGGCCGGAAAGGCCTGCGCGCTGAACGGCCGAGATGTGAACGAACACGTCCGGGCTGCCGTCGTCAGGCTGAATGAAGCCGAAGCCCTTGGTGCTGTTGAACCACTTTACTGTGCCTGTAGCCATGACGATTCCCTTTCAATCGCTCGTAATAGACATTCCCGGAAACAAACCTCCGGATCAAGATAACCGATTTTGAAGAGGGAAGTCCGTCTCTCACGCGCTTAGGGCGCCGACACAAAGTTCGTCAGCAATATCGATTTCCGCCACATAGGAGCTGAATGTGACGATTGCAAGGCTTTGTTCGCCGATGCCTCGACGAGTTGCGCGGGTATGCACATGCGAGCGCTCGCCAAGATATCATCGCGCTGAATGGCGACAAGATTTTTGGAGTATTATGCAGGAAACTGGTGCTGCTAGAGAGATTTGAACTCTCGGCCTCTCCCTTACCAAGGGAGTGCTCTACCCCTGAGCTATAGCAGCATCTCGCGGCCGGTTCGTTGACAAGCCGCATCAAGCGAGGCGCCTATTGCCATAGCTGGACGGGGAGCGCAAGCCGCATTTCGAAGTTTTCGGTGTTGAGCTGTGAGAAAATCCATTTTGGCTTCCGAAGCCCCTGGTTTTGCGCTAATGCAGCCTTATGCAAACAGACGATAAGAAAAGCGCTGAGGGCGAACCGCCGCTGGCCGAACCGCAGAATGCGACGGCAAAGCGCAAGCAAAAGGATACGACCGAGCAGGACCTGAGAAAGGCGCGCCTTGCCAAGACGCTGCGCGACAATCTCCAGCGCCGCAAACAGCAGATGCGTGCGCGCCGTTCCGGTGCCGCCGACGAGGCGATCGGCGTGCCTGCCGCAAAAACGGACGAATCCGAAGATTAGTTCGACGAGGGGGAGGGCTGCCGTTCGGTATTCCTTCACGCATGCAGGTGGCCGTGGCCGTCTTGCGTTCAAGGCACTTCTAATTTCGCGGCGTCTCCACTAAAGAGGCGCCTTCAGACACACTTCAATTTTTTGGAAAGGCGGGCCAAGCCCGTTCGAGAGGCCTCATGGATCGCATCAGGATTGTAGGCGGGAATGAACTTCACGGGGTCATCCCGATCTCCGGCGCGAAGAATGCGGCCCTGCCGTTGATGATCGCATCGCTGTTGACCGACGACACGCTGACGCTGGAAAACGTTCCGCATCTGGCCGACGTCGAGCAGCTGATCCGCATCCTCGGCAACCACGGCGTCGATATCTCGGTCAACGGTCGACGCGAGCGCCAGGGCGAAAGCTACGCCCGCACGATCCATTTCACCTGCCGCAACATCGTCGACACGACGGCGCCCTATGAGCTGGTGTCGAAGATGCGTGCAAGCTTCTGGGTCATCGGTCCGCTTTTGGCGCGCGAAGGCAAGGCCCGCGTGTCGCTGCCGGGCGGCTGCGCCATCGGCACACGCCCGGTCGATCTGTTCATCGAGGGTCTGCAGGCGCTGAGCGCCAACATCGAGATCGACAGCGGCTACGTCAACGCGACGGCGCCGGCAGGCGGCCTGATCGGCGCCCGCTACACCTTCCCGAAGGTTTCCGTGGGCGCCACCCATGTGCTGATGATGGCGGCGACGCTTGCCAACGGCACCACCGTGCTCGGCAATGCCGCGCGCGAGCCCGAAGTGGTCGACCTTGCCAATTGCCTGAACGCCATGGGCGCCAAGATCACCGGCCAGGGTACGGCGACGATCACCATCGAAGGCGTTCGCTCGCTGTCCGGCGCGCGCCACCGCGTGCTGCCCGACCGTATCGAGACCGGCACCTATGCCATGGCCGTCGCCATGACCGGCGGCGACGTCATTCTCGAAGACACGGATATGGCGCTGCTTGACACCGCGCTCGAGGCGATCCGCCGGGCGGGCGCCGAGATCACCCCGACCAACAGCGGCATCCGCGTCGTGCGCAATGGCGCCGGCATCAAGCCGGTCGACATCGTTACGGATCCTTTCCCGGGCTTCCCGACCGATCTGCAGGCCCAGTTCATGGGGCTGATGACCAAGGCGAACGGCGTTTCGCACATCACCGAGACGATCTTCGAAAACCGCTTCATGCACGTGCAGGAACTGGCGCGCCTCGGCGCCAAGATCTCGCTTTCCGGCCAGACGGCCAAGATCGAAGGTGTCAGCCGGCTGAAGGGCGCGCCCGTGATGGCGACAGACCTGCGCGCCTCGGTCTCGCTCGTGATCGCCGGCCTTGCGGCGGAAGGCGAAACCATGGTGTCGCGCGTCTACCATCTCGACCGCGGCTTCGAGCGGCTGGAAGAAAAGCTCACCCGTTGCGGCGCCCACGTCGAGCGCGTCAGCGACTGATTTTGCCCGTTGCGCCTGATGCCGTTGCGGTTTCAGGCGCGACGTCCTATGTCCATTTCACTTGTGGCACGCAAAATGTGCGACGAAAGCGAAAGGAATGGATCGCATGGATGGTCTGAAGCTGCTGGCGCTCGACGAGGAGGACCTGGCGGTTGTCTCCGCCCACGTCCAGGATGCCGTGTTCAAGGTTTCCGGACTGGAATACGACGCGCGCCGCAAGCAGTTTTCGCTCACCGTCAACCGCTTCGTCTGGGAGATGGCCGACGGCAAGCGGCGTTCCTTCGAGCGTCGTCGCGCCGTGCTCCTGTTCAAGCGGGTCAGCGCCGTGCGCTCGCTCGGCTTTGACCGTCGCAACGGCGAAGCCGTGCTCGATCTGCTGGCGGTGCGGTTCGCCGTTGCGGGTGAGGGGCCGGAAGGCACCGTCGAACTGGTGCTTGCCGGCGAAGCTTCCATTGTCCTTGATGTGGAATGCATCGAGGCGCAGCTTGCAGATACCGGCGGAGCATGGGAAACCGCTTTCAAGCCCCGGCATCCCGAAGGCGTTTGAACCCCGCGACACTGGCATACCACAAGGACATTTTGCGTTGGCAATCAGGCTGAACTATCTCGACGGTAACTTCGAACAGCAGTTCGCGGCATTCCTGACCACCAAGCGTGAAGTTTCCGAGGACGTGAACGCGACGGTCAAGGCGATCATCGACGATGTTCGCCTGCGCGGCGATCAGGCGGTGGCGGAGTATTCCGCCCGCTTCGACGGCATCGACTTCGCAACGACGCCGATGGCCGTCAGTGCCGAGGAAATCGATGCCGCGATCGAGAGCGTCGAGCCGGAAGTGCTGGGCGCGCTCAAGGTTGCCGCCGTCCGTATCGAGGCGCACCATGCCCGCCAGCGGCCGAAGGACGATATCTACGAGGATACGATGGGCGTCGGCCTCGGCTCGCGCTGGACGGCGGTCGACGCCGTCGGGCTGTACGTCCCGGGCGGCACGGCGAGCTATCCGAGCTCGGTGCTGATGAACGCGCTGCCGGCCAAAGTCGCCGGCGTCGAGCGCATCGTCATGGTCGTGCCGGCCAGTGGCGGCAAGATCAACCCGGCGGTGCTGGCCGCGGCGCGGCTTGCCGGTGTCGAGGAAATCTACCGCATCGGCGGCGCGCAGGCGGTCGCTGCCCTTGCCTATGGCACCGCAACCATCGCGCCGGTGGCAAAAGTCGTCGGGCCGGGCAATGCCTATGTCGCTGCCGCCAAGCGCCAGGTCTTCGGCACCGTCGGCATCGACATGATCGCCGGCCCGTCCGAGGTGCTCGTCATCGCCGATCGGGAAAACGACCCGGACTGGATTGCTGCCGACTTGCTTGCCCAGGCCGAGCACGATGTCGGCGCCCAGTCGATCCTGATCACCGACGACGCGGCCTTCGGTCAGGCGGTCGAAGCGGCGGTCGAGCGTCAGCTGAAAACCCTGCCGCGGGCCGAGACGGCATCGGCGAGCTGGCGCGATTTTGGCGCGATCATCCTGGTTCCGGACCTCGAAAAGGCCATACCGCTTGCAAACCGCATAGCCGCCGAGCATCTGGAACTGGCGCTTGCCGATCCCGAGCCGATGGTTGCCAGGATCCGCAATGCCGGCGCCATCTTTGTCGGACGCCACACGCCCGAAGTCATCGGCGACTATGTCGGCGGCTCGAACCACGTGCTGCCGACGGCGCGTTCGGCACGGTTCTCCTCCGGTCTCGGTGTTCTCGATTACATGAAGCGCACGTCGATCCTGCGTCTGGACGCGGAGCAGCTTCGCATCCTCGGCCCGGCCGCGATCGCGCTGGCACGGTCCGAAGGGCTTGAGGCCCATGCGCGCTCGGTCGCCATTCGCCTCAATCTCGGGGATGCGGGATGAAAGCTGACCGCAACCAGCGCCTCTGCGATGTCGTACTGGACGAGACGATCGGCCGTTCGACGCCCGACGTGGAGCATGAGCGCGCGGTTGCGATCTTCGACCTTCTCGAAGAAAACCTGTTCGAACCGGTCGGCCATCCCGGCGGCCCCTACAAGCTCAACCTCTCTCTGATGGATGCCAAGCTGGTCTTTGCGATCTCGACCGAGAAGGGATCTGACGTCGCCACCCATATTCTCTCGCTGACGCCGTTTCGCCGGATCGTGAAGGACTACTTCATGATCTGCGAGAGCTACTACGAGGCGATCCGCTCGGCGACGCCGAGCCAGATCGAGGCGATCGACATGGGGCGCCGCGGCATCCACAACGAGGGATCGCAGACACTGATGGACCGCCTGTCCGGCAAGATCAGGCTCGATTTCGACACCGCCCGCCGCCTGTTCACGCTCGTTTGCGTGCTCTATTGGCGCGGATGACGGCGGAGACCGGGATGACGGGAACCGCGACGCACCCGCCGACAAGGCCCCGTTCCGTTCTCTTCATGTGCGGCATGAACGCGATCCGCTCGCCGATGGCAGAGGCGCTTGCCAAGGCGGCCCTGCCGGCGGGCACCTATGTCGCCTCCGCCGGCGTGCGCCACGGCGAGCGCGATCCCTTTGTCGATGTCGTGCTGGAGGAGATCGGCCTGTCGATCGGGCGGCATCAACCGCGAACGCTGGACGAACTCGAGGACGATTATTTCGACCTCATCGTCACGCTGGCGCCGGAGGCCCACCATCTGGCGTTGGATTTGACTCGCTCGATGGCCGTCGACGTGGTCTATTGGCCGACGCCAGACCCGACGGTTGCGACCGGCACGCGCGAGCAGATCGTCGACGCCTATCGCGCGGTGCGCGATCACCTTGCCACTCTGATTAGTCGCCGTCTGGTAGTGGCGCCCGCGGGCGAAAAAGCTTAAGGCAGTACAAAAGCGGAAAAGCCGGCGCAAAGCGGTTCACAAATCCTCGTCGATTGTGTAGTTTCCGGCGAATTTTTCGGGATGCGTGTCGTATCCCCGAACAAACACAGAAAGAACAGTCCTACATGGCGAAAGAAGAAGTCCTCGAATTCCCGGGCGTGGTCACGGAATTGCTTCCCAATGCGACCTTCCGCGTGAAGCTCGAAAATGAACATGAAATTATTGCCCATACCGCAGGCCGCATGCGCAAGAACCGTATCCGCGTTCTGGCCGGCGACAAGGTGCTCGTCGAAATGACGCCCTATGACCTGACCAAGGGTCGCATCACCTATCGTTTCAAGTAAACCACCGACAGGTGGCTTCATCATATCTCTGGGGTGACGGCGCGTTCCGATGACAGCGGCTCAAAAACTGATACTGGCGTCCGGTTCGCCGCGTCGCGTCGAGCTTTTGGCCCAGGCAGGTGTCGAGCCTGCGCGCCTGATGCCGATGGATCTCGACGAGACGCCAAAGCGTTCCGAGCATCCGCGTTCGCTGGCGCGTCGCCTCTCGGCCGAGAAGGCGAAGGCGGCGCTTGCGGCGATCAAGGGCGAAGCCGGTTGGGATGGCAGCTATATCCTGGCAGCCGACACGGTCGTCTGTGTCGGCCGGCGCATCCTGCCGAAGCCGGAACTCGTCAGCGAAGCCTCGAGCGCCCTGCATCTTCTGTCGGGCCGCAGCCACCGCGTCTATACCGGTGTCTGCCTGATCACGCCCGACAAGACGCTGCGCCAGAAGGTGGTCGACACCAAGGTTCGCTTCAAGCGCCTTTCCGGCTTCGACATTGAGAGCTATCTTGCCTCCGGCCAATGGCGCGGCAAGGCAGGGGCCTATGGCATCCAGGGCATCGCCGGCAGCTTCGTGGTCAAAATCGTCGGCTCCTACAGCAACGTCGTCGGCCTGCCGCTCTATGAGACGGTCGGCCTGCTGGTCGGCGAAGGCTACGACGTTCACAACCGTTGGCTGGAAGGCTGAAGGCAGTGACTGGTGAAGACAAGAAGAGCGGTTCGAACGTAGCACCTCTGCGCGCACCGCGTCCGTGCCCCGAATGCGGCCGTCCCTCGCACCGCGAGCACTATCCCTTCTGCTCGGACCGCTGCCGCAATGTCGACCTCAATCGCTGGCTCTCGGGCTCCTATGCCATTCCTGTCGCAGACGACGAGACGAAAGCGGACGACGACGATCGCTGACCGCGATCTGCCTGAATATCTTCGGTTTTTTGGCTTTTTCCACTATCTTTGAAATTCCTGCCAAAAAACTTTCATTTGGTGCTGGACACCGCCGAACAAGATGTTATAACCCCGCTCGCTTCCGGGGCACAGACAACGCCCCGAGGGCTCCGAGAGGAGCCGCTGCCCGAAACGGCAGGATGCCCGGATAGCTCAGTTGGTAGAGCAGCGGATTGAAAATCCGCGTGTCGGTGGTTCAAATCCGCCTCCGGGCACCATCACTAAAATCAGCCTTTGGTTTTAGGTCGTTTTGTTGTCCAAACGTCCAGAAAAGTACACCACCTCAAAATTCTGGACATTTTTGTTCCCACCTCGCCGACTGCCTCTTTGATCAAATCAAGAAAGGGGAGCGGATCTTCGCCGACGAAACCACCTTGCCGACGTTGGCTCCCGGTTCAGGATCGACAAAGACAGCCTGGCTTTGGGCCTATGCCAAATACAACATAGTCAAGAGAGCCTGAGGACGCTTTCGAAGCGCTACGGGATCAATCAGAAGACCGTCGCCAAGTGGCGGAAGCAGACCTTCCGCCGCTACCGAATGCCAAATTTGCTGTAGCCGCCGATTATGTCTCCCCCTCACTCCTCGCGGAAGGCCCTGAGCATCTGGTCGGTGAAGGGTTTTGTCAGGTATGAGATTGCGGTTCTCTCGTCGGTCTGGACGAAGACCTCGACGGGCATGCCGGGCATCAGCTTGCGGCCGCCGAGCCTGTCGAGCGGCTCGGTGATCTCGACGGTGGCGAGATAGAACGGCTGTCCGGTGTTGCGGTCGAGCGTGGTGGCGGCGGCGACGACGTCGATGCGGCCGTCGAGTTCGGGGGTGGTGCGCTGGTTGAAGACGGTAAAGCGCATGCGGCTCGGCTGGCCGGGGGCGATGCGGTCGATGTCGGCCGGCGGGATGCGGATTTCGACCGTCAGGTCCTCGCCCTCGGGCACGATCGACATGGCGGTGGCGCCGGGGGCGATGATGCCGCCGATGGTGTGGAGCTGCAGGTCGTAGACGAGACCGTCGACGGGGGCGCGCACCACCATGCGCGACAGCCGGTCTTCGGCCGCCACCGCCCGCTCGCTGAGCTCGGCGATCTTGGCCTCGAGGCCGACGATCTGGCCCTGCGTTTCCTTGCGGTTGTTCTGGTCGATCGACAGCAGCTTGATGCGCAGCTCGCTGATCTGGCCGACCGCCTCGGCGATGCGGGCCAGCAGTTCGCCCTTGGAGCCGTCGATGCGGGCCATCTGGCGCAACAGGTCGCGATGCTCGGAGATCGGCACCAGGCCGCTCTTCAGCAAGGTGTCGAGCTTGCTGAGTTCCTTCTCGACGATCTCCTTCTCCTTGTCGCTCGAGCCGGTCTGGGCTTTGAGCCCGCGGATCTGCTCCTCGAACTGGCCGATCTGCAGCCGCATCTGCTCTTCCTGGCTGGTGATCATCCGGCGGTTCGCCTCAAACAGTTTGAGCTCGCTGACTTTCAGGATCTCCGGCACGTCGAGACCATCGAAGGAGACGGTGGCATCGCCGTCGCGCTCGGCCGTCAGCCGGGCGCGCATGGCGTAGAACTGCTGCAGCTGGCCGCGCACGATCGCCAGCTCGACCCGGGTCTGGGTCTCATCGAGCCGCAGGAGCACGTCGCCCTTCTCGACATGGGTGCCGTTCTTGACGGCGATCGCCGCGACGATGCCGCCGTCGCGGTGCTGGATCAGCTTGACCTGCTGGGAGACGGCGACCTGGCCCTGGGTGATGACGGCGCCCGACAGCTTGGCCTGGGCGGCCCAGCCGCCGACGCCGAACACCAGGGTGGCGGCAAAGACGGCCGAGACGACGATGCGCGAGGTGATGCCGAACTGCGGCTTCTCTGCAGATGTTGAACTCGTGACTGCGGTGTCCGCCGTGCTGTTGTCCGTGGTGTTCATGGTCTTCTTCTCCCGATAACGCGTGACATTGAGGTTTTTTCGCTGTTCAGACGGTGTCTCTCGGCGGGTCGGCCGGGGCTTCGAGCGCGGCGAGGATAAAGTCCTGTTCGGTGAGCTCGTGGCGGCCGGCGATCAGGAATTCGAGATCCTCGTCGCGTTCGAGGTTGATGACGGCGCGCACGACGGTGCGCTCGCCGTCGCCGAAGGCCTCGTGATAGAAGGTGATCTGGTGCACCGGCGGCGCCTGGCCGTCGGCGGCGAACGGGGCAAAGACCAGGCCGCCGATGGCTTCGGCGATCTTCGACAGGTCGATGCGGTCGCCGACCTGGAAGTCGCGGATCTCGTCGCGGCCGCTGCCGTCATTGGCCAGCGATGCCACCGTGCGGAAGACGAAGACATCGGCGCCGTCACCGCCGGCGAGAAAGTTGACGGCGTTGCCGGCGACCAGCACGTCGTCGCCCTTGCCGCCGACAGCACCTTCGATCGCGGTCAGCAGGTCCGAGCCGATCTCGGCGCCCTCAGCCGTGCCGCGGTCAAGGTCGATCACCACCGCCCGTGTTGCCGCCGAGGCGTCGTAGCTGTCGACCGCCTCATTGCCGTCAATACGGTCGTTGCCGTCACTGCCGCTCGCCTCCGGTGGGATCACGACGAGGAAGGTGTCGCTGCCGGTATTGCCTTCGAGCTCGTCGTTGCCGGCGCCCCCGACGAGAACGTCGTCGCCGCCGCGGCCGCGCAACCGGTCATTGCCGGCGCCGCCCGACAGGATGTTGTTGCCGGCGCCACCCGACAGCCGATCGCCCCCCTGGCCACCGGTGATGATTTCGAAGCCATCGATCCGGTCCGTGCCGATCTCGTTGCCCTCGGCAATCCCGGTCTCCATGTCCGCAAGGACTTCCTGGACCAGAGCCGAGAGATCGAGTGTGTCGATACCATCCCCACCCGAACAGCTATCGTTGCCATCATTCGTCGCGGTGCCGTTGCCGGTCTCGATCATGGCGACGACGATAACCGTGTCGTCGCCGTTGCCGCCGGAGACGATGTCGTTGCCCTGGCCGCCGGCGAGCGTGTCGTTGCCGCTACGGCCGTCGATAACATCGTTGCCGTCATTGCCGACGAGGGTGTTGCAGGCGGCATCGCCCAAAAGCCGGTCGTCACTGGTCCCGCCGATCACCGTCTCGATGCTGTCGAGCGTGTCCGATCCGATCTCTTCGCCGGTGGCGGTGCCCTGTTCGAGGTCGACGACGATGGTCTTGGTGCTGGCGCTGGCATCGAGCGTGTCGTTTCCTGCGCCGCCGGAATAGGTATCGTTGCCGTCGCTCGTTTCCCCGGGCACGCAGGCCGGTGCTTCGACGAGCATGGTGTCGTTGCCGTTACCGCCGGAGACGGTGTCGTCGCCCTGGCCGCCCGAGAGCGTGTCGCCGCCGCTACGGCCGTCGATGCCATCGTTGCCGTCATTGCCGGCGAGGGTGTTGCCGGCGGCATCGCCGGCAAGCTGGTCGTCACCGGAGCCGCCGACCACCATCTCGATGCTGTCGAGCGTGTCGGTGCCGATTTCTTCGCCGCTGGCGGTGCCCTGTTCGAGGTCGACGACGATGGTCTTGGTGCTGGCGCTGGCATCGAGCGTGTCGAAGCCGGTGCCGCCGGAATAGGTATCGTCGCCGTCGTCAGTATGGGGGGCGGCGGCCGGCGATGCCGGTGCCTGACGGGCCTCCTCGCTGGTCGCTGCGGTGACGATGACGTCGTTGCCGGCACTGGCAACAACCGTGTCGCCGCCGCTGCCGCCGGTGAGGGTATCGTCGTCGGCGCCGCCATCGACGAGATCGTCGCCGGCATCGCCCTCGAGGCTATCCTTGCCGTCCTCGCCGAACAGCCGGTCGTCGCCGGTGCCGCCCGAAGCTGTGTCGTCGCCGGCCTCGCCGATGAGGATGTCGTCGCCCGCCTCGCCATGGAGCCGATCGTCGCCGGCGCCGCCAAACAGGATGTCGTCGCCATTGCCGCCGAACAGCCGGTCATCGCCGTCATCGCCATGGAGGGTGTCGTCGCCGTCGCCGCCCAGCAGCGTGTCGTTGCCGCTGCCGCCGAGGATCAGGTCGTCGTCCTCGCGGCCATAGACGCTATCATCGCCGCCAAGGGCGGCGATGATGTCGGGACGCGGCGTGCCGATCAGCACGTCCGGTCCCTCGGTGCCCTCGATCTCCTGGGCCGGCCAGTCGAGCAGCGCCAGGAGCGCGCCATTGGCGACGCTGCCGCTGCCGTCGGAGACGGTGTAGCTGAAGCTGACCTCGCCGATCTCGCCGCGCGCCGGCGTATAGAGCCACATGCCGTCGGCATAGGCGCGCACCGAACCGGAAGAGACGGTCAGATTGGCGATCGTCAACCGGTCGCCGTCGGGATCGAGCGTGTTGGCCAGGAGATCATCGAGCAGGATGATCGCCGACAGGTTCATGAAGCCGTTGGCAAGAATGTTGCGGCCGGTGACCACCGGCAGCCGGTTGCTGCGGGTGCCGCCGTCATCGTCATCGTCGTCGTCATCATCATCGTCGCCGCCATTGTTGCCGCCGCCGCCGTTGCCGCCGTTGTTGCCGCCATTGCCGTCATCATCGTCGTCACCGCCACCGGCATCGTCGTCGTCGCGGCCGCCGGTCGACGGCAGGTTGCCGAAGGACGACAGCCGGGGAAAATCGAAGCCCGGCAGGTCGTTGTCGTTGGCCGAACGGTTGGACTGCTGGAACGGCCGGTCGTCGACAAGGCCGGTATCGGGACGGCCGTCGTCGAAGGACAGCCGCACCGAGGCGCGCAGCCGGCCGGTCACCGTTGCAACCGTGCCGGTCGTCAGCGCGAAGTCGGCCATCAGCTCGCGGAAATAATCGGCCACATCCTCGACGATATCGAGCGCGCCGGCGAGATCCGGCCCGGCCTGCGGCTCGTCCACCGGCGCCATCGCCTCACCATCGCCAAGCCCCGGACGATGCGCCGGCGCATTGCCGTCGGCCTCGTCGCGGCTGGCAAACACCGAGCCGAGGCCACCGAGAAACAGCGCCGACAGCAGCAGCCGGCCGCGCTTGCGCTCCGGTCTGTCGGCGATCTCGAAACGGTTCATCGGCGCGACCGCCTGCTGGCTGTCGGGTCGCTTCAGGATGAGCTTCTCGTCCATGACATCCTCCTCGGCCGGCGCCGGCTCCGATCGCGGAGCCCATCTTGCGCCCTGGCCTCGTGTCGCTCGCTCGCGTCTGTTCAGCTCTGCCGCCAAAGCGCGGCTTCAATCTCCGCTATGCTGGGCACTGGCACTGTGCCGGCTACTCCGCCGGCACCCGTTGCGGCTGGCCGATGCCCTGGCCCATTCCCTGGCCTTGTCCCATGCCTTGTCCCATGCCGGCATCCGTCCTGCCGGCGGCATCCGCCCTGCGGTTCTTCTCCACCACCAGCGGCCGCATCTTCTGCGACGGCAGGATCTCCTCCTTCGGTCCGAAGGCGACCAGCCGGCCGGCCTGCACCAGGCCGATCATGTCGACCGTCTGCAGCGCGCTGGGGCGGTGGGCGACGATGACGACGATGCCGCCGCGCTCGCGCACCTTGAGGATGGCCTGACACAGCGCCTCTTCCCCTTCCGCATCGAGGTTGGAGTTCGGTTCGTCGAGCACCACAAGAAAAGGATCCCCGTAGAGCGCACGAGCCAGGGCAATGCGTTGCCGCTGGCCTGCGGACAGTGCGGTTCCATGAGGACCAAGTTCGGTCTGGTAGCCGTTCGGCAGGTGCACGATCATCTCATGGATGCCGGCGGCCTTGGCGGCGCGGATGATGGCGCGCGCATTCGGCGTCTCGGCAAAGCGCGAGATGTTGTCCGACACCGTGCCGTCCATCAGCGCCACGTCCTGCGGCAGATAGCCGACATGCTGGTTGAACAGCGTCTCGGGCCATTGGTTGAGATCGGCGCCGTCGATGCGCACCGCCCCGCGCAGCACCGGCCAGATGCCGAGCATGGCGCGCGCCAGCGTCGTCTTGCCGCCACCCGACGGCCCGATCAGCCCCAGCGCCTGGCCGGCCTTCAGTTCCAGGCTCACTTCGCTGAGCAGCACCGCCCCGGTCGACGGCGCCACCGTCGTCACCTTGTCGAGGCAGAGGCTTGTCGTCGGTGCCGGCAGGTCGAGGCTGCCGGAGCGCTCGTCGAGCACGCCGAGTGTTTCGTTCAGGCGGTGATGGCTGCGCCGGGCCGCCACCACGCCCTTCCATTGCGCGATCGCCATGTCGACCGGCGCCAGCGCCCGGGCGGTGACGATCGACGAGGCGATGATCGCGCCCGGCGACAATTGTCCGCGGATCGCCAGATAGGCGCCAAGCCCGAGGATCGCCGACTGCAGGACCATGCGCAGCACCTTCGACAGGCCCGACAGCGTGCCGCCGATATCCGAGGTCTTGGTCTGACAGTCGAGATGGCGGCGATTGGCCTTCTCGAAGCGCGCGACGGCGCGGCCGGTCATGCCCATGGCATGCAGCACGTCGCTGTTGCGGGCATTGCTGTCGGCGACCGAACTGCGGGCCACCGAGGCCTTGATCATCGCGTTGGAATGGCGCCGGGTCAGCACCTCGGCGATCGCCGTCAGCACCGCCAGCACCAGGGCGCCGCCGAGCGTCAGGTAACCGAGCATCGGATGCAAAAGCCAGACGAAGACGAGATAGATCGGGATCCACGGCAGGTCGAACAGCGCCACCGGCCCCTGGCTGGCGAGGAACCCGCGCAGCGTGTCGACGTCGCGGCCGCGTTCGGTCGCCTCCGCCGTCGAATAGCCGAAGCGTGGCATCTCGATCACCACCTTGTGGGCGAGCGGCGCCAGCTCGGCGTCGAGCCGGGCGCCGAGCCGGACGAGGATCTGCGAGCGGATGACGTCGAACAGGCCCTGGAACAGGTAGAGCCCGACCGCCAGCACCGACAGCGCCACCAAAGTGGAGATGCTGCCGCTGGTCAGCGCCCGGTCGTAGATCTGCAGCATGTAGAAGGCGCCGGTCAGCGCCAGGATGTTGATCAGGCCGGAAAGGCCGAAGAGATAGATCAGGATACCGCG
>NZ_MBST01000012.1:0-434 GCF_001695865.1 Ensifer sp. LC384 | reverse complement strand
GCGACCACCTTGCCGGTCTGGCCGACCTGCCAGTCGTTCGGGGCATAACCGGCGTCGACGGCGGCGCGGCTCGCCCCGACGGCGGCCCCGAGCTTGTCGGCAACCGGCAGGATCACTTCCTGGAATTTTTCCGACGAGCCGAGCGCCCGGCCGCCGGAGATGATGATCTTGGCCGAGGTCAGCTCCGGACGATCGGACGACGACAGCGCGTCGGCAACGAAGCTCGACAGGCCCGGATTGGCGGCCGCTGCGATCGTCTCGACCGCAGCCGAGCCACCTTCGGCGGCCGACGCGAACGAGGCGGTGCGCACGGTGATGACGCGCTTGGCCTCGGTCGTCTGCACCGTCTGGATGGCGTTGCCGGCATAGATCGGGCGCTTGAAGGTGTCGGCGGAGATAACCTCGGTGATTTCCGAAACCTGGGCAACGTCGAG
>NZ_MBST01000011.1:0-149652 GCF_001695865.1 Ensifer sp. LC384 | reverse complement strand
CCCAGCATTCTCCTGGCGAACGAGATCGAGGTCGCGCTGGATGATGCCTACCCGGATAACGACTATGTCCGGGACCTGGTGGCCATGCTTGCCATGTACCGTCCGGAAGGCGGTGAATTTCTTTACAATGCTGAGGCAATGCGCGCCAAACTGGTGCGCGCAAGGGAGTATTTGTCCGGGCTGGCCGATTGAGAACTGAGCCGGCGGAAGGCTGCGGGAAAGACATGGCGCCCGCATGGCCAATCCGAACACGATGAAGACGATGGCGCCGGAGACGGCCGCGCGCATTCGGTCTTACGTGAATGACAATTCCCGCCTTCGGAATGTTATCCAGTTCAATGGCAAGATCCTTCCCTACGCTGCGCCTGTCGGCGTGGGGTATCAGCAATTTGCGAAACCGGATGATGAAAAGTCTGCGCCCGCTGCCAGAACTTTTGGCAGGCTTTTTGATGTGGGGCGTTGATCTGATGGCGCTTGACATTCTATAATAAGTTAGGAGTATTTTCCTCATCGATTTCGGTGGTTGGAGGCGTGTACAATGAAGCAGGCTAAGCCGGCGTTGTCGGCGAATGATGAGAGTTCAGCCGTGGGCCACACGCCGCGCAGGGATTCTGTAGTGATCGATGACGACGGCCCTCGCAATCCCTGGCCAACGTGGGCTTGGCGACCGGAGAAAGGCGAGGAGATCCTGTCCTTCATGCGCCGATGCGCTGCACTTCAGGAGATCGACCCTGAGGGTGATAAACGTTGGCACGCCGAGTGTGAGCATTTCGCATCGTGGCGCGACGCATTTGAGCGCCAGAAGCAATGGCGCGACGCGGACCTGCGACTTCGTGACAAGATGGCTGCGCGAAGCCACGCTACCGGGGAGTGGCGAATTCCCAGGTTGGACAAATGGCTACGTGTCGGCATGAAGCTCGACGAGTCAACGATTGGCCAGTATTGGCTCTGCCGTACAAGGGCGGAGTTGGCGCGGGCGGAACTGCGTGCCACGGACCTTGGCGCGAGCGATCCGGAGGCGGCGCGGAACTGGCTCGCACAATGCCAATGGTTCGCAAAGTTGCTCACCGAAAGCTGGAGCGCAGAATGCGAACGGCGCGAGCTTGACGATGGGGATGGCGCCAGCCAGCCGGATAGCTCCGATATTCGTCGGTGGGAAGCACAACGGGGGTGGCGAAGAATAGAGCCGTATTGGCGCTATCCGACAATTAAGTGAGAACAGAGCGCGGATAGATTGGCCCAAGTCGCTGGACAATCTCTACTGGCAGAACAATCAGCAGCCGATCGTCTGCTTGCCGATGTATGATCCGAGCCTCAGGTCGCCCCTTCAGTCACCGTCAGGATTTTTGCGTCCGGATTCTGGAAGCATTGTTCCCTTTGACAACGATTATGCTCAGCGCCAAAGTGACGATGCGGTTCGTGGCCTTCTTGGAAGGTCAACAACTCCCCATGGTCGGCAAATGACGATTCACGCGGCTGATCGAATGGTCAATCCGCCGCGTGGGCGGGCGATCATGTCTTCTAAGCAGTGACGATCGGCCTGCTAGAGTTTAGGCCGGAGTTTAGGCCGGCAAGATCGACACTTCACACTTCAGGTATGTCATGCGCTACATGGTTCTCAATACGATCCGGGTTCTGCTGAGCTATAGCGCCATGCTGACAACCGTTGCCTGGTTTTTCGGTCGCTTGGACCTCACCATGGCCCTGCTGTTTTCGTCGCTCTACCTATTCGCCTTCGTGCCGCTTCCGGCCGTGCGTTTGTGGAAGCGGCTTCTGTATATCACCTTGGCGGCTGTCGTTTTGATGATCGTGCCATTCGGGTACTTCGTCGTTGTCGACGGCACGGACAGTGTCAATCTTCTTTTGGAAAGAATCGCAATTGTGGTCTTGTTTGGCCTTCTTGGACCCCAGACCTTCGTGTTTCTGCTGACCTATATCGCCCTCGACCTTCCAGTCAGAAAACTTGCCAAGGCACAGATTGCAGCGCCTGCGCGCGAGGGCACGATCTAGCCCTAGCGCTACTGCGGCAGTCAGCGGGACGTGCGCTCACCTGCATTGCCAAGACGGTGGAGGCGGCGGGGCTGAAATCGCCCGACCTCTACTTCACCAAGCCGACGCCGGAGGACATCCAGAAGCGGATGCAGGCGGGTGAGCCGCAGCCGGATGCGGCAATGCAGCGGCTGCAGATGGAAGCGCAGCTTGCGGCTGAAAAGACCCGGATGGAAAGCGAGACCGCTCGGCGCAAGCTGGAGATGGAGCGCGAGCTGAGGCTTGCTGAGATCCAGCAGAACGGAGCGCTGAAACGCTACCAGATCGACGCCGAACTCAACCTCAAACGTCAACAGAACCTGGCCGAAATGGCCGGCGGCACGGCGCTCAGCACAGCGCATATCGGAGGACTGCCGGGATGATCAGAAACAGCAGACGAGGCCTCAAGCCGGGCTATGACGCCTTCGGGGTCAGGCCGGACGACGACATGTATGAGACCGGCCCAAGGTCGACGACCGCGCTGAAACTGCGCGATTTCGGCGAGGCTGCCAACAGCCGATTGCCGAACTGGGGCAAGGAGCGCGGACGTGACGGCGGTGTGGAAGTGGCGGACACGTACATCATGTCCAATACCAATCCGACGGGCTGGCCGACACAAGCTCTGCTCGGCAACAACATGCACAGCGGGCTTTTTGTCATTCCCGACGATGGCGATGCGGAAGGGCGGTTCCTTTATGATCCGTCGGGGTCGTACATGAATAAAGAAATGGGCAGCGGGCGGGCTCTCTACGGAGCGGAAGTATCGCCTGAGGATTACCTGCCGTATCAGCTTCGTGATGGCCCCAATGTAACCGTGCGCAAATTTGCAACGACGCCGGAGGAGGAGACTGAGATCATCCGGCGCACAGACGAGAATGGTGGCGGCGGATGGGCAGATTGCACGACGTTGGTGAGCAAGGCAATCAGCGGCATTGGTCCTTTTCGTGACGTAGAGGAGACCGATTGGCCGGTCGCTTTGGATCGGCAGCTGCGCGGTCTGAACAGGCACGTCGATGAGGCCACCGGCTTGGAAAGCTTGCGCCGCATGCTGGCGAAACCGTAAAATTGTCCTAAACTCAAGGTGGCACAAAAAGGCCGCAGTCTCTAGAGTAGTGTTGCCCCGACATCCAACGCACACTTACTCAACTGCAGATCCGAGAGCTAAATGCAATACGCGCTGTGGAATACCGTCCGTGTTTTCATTTGCTATGCGGCAATGCTGCTCGTTGCGAAACTGCTTTATGGGCGCTTCTTCCAGTGGTACATGGCGCCCTATGCCACGACCTACTTTCTCGTGGCATTCGTACCGCTTCCCACTGTCTCGCTCCGCAATCGCGTTTTCCTGCTCACTGCCTTCATGCTTTTGACGGTCGTTGCGCGCTCGCTCGACTGGGCATTGGTGGATGGCGCCTTTGACAACAAGACGTTTGTGCAGGGCTTGTTCGTGTTTTCCCGGCATAGCTGGATCAGCCCCAACTACCTAGTCTTCGTTCTCACCTATATTTTCTTGGAAAACCGCCTCATGCGTCGGTTTTATCAGGTGGTCGCTTAAACTCTCTACGACGGCATTGCCAAGACGGTGGAGGCGGCGGGGCTGAAAGCGCCCGACCTCTACTTCACCAAGCCGACGCCGGAGGACATCCAGAAGCGGATGCAGGCGACGCAGCAACAGCCGCCGGATGTGGCGATGCAGCGTCTGCAGGTGGAAGCGCAGCTTGCGGCTGAAAAGACCCGCGTGGAAAGCGAGACCGCACGACGCAAGCTGGAGATGGAGCGCGAGCTGAAGCTTGCCGAGATTCAGCAGAACGGGGCGCTGAAGCGCTACCAGATCGACGCCGAACTTAACCTCAAACGCCAGCAGAGCCTGGCCGCTGATGAGCCCGCCACATCTCGGCTATGCCGGCGTGAAATTCCACGAGAGCACGTGGCGGAAGCCACTCGCGCTCATCTGACAAATCCCAACAACATCTAGACAATGGCGCCAAGAACTGCCGCACGGCCTGCGTCTCTGCGCGGCCCGGCCCGGGCTTCGCGCCTATCACGGAGAGTTACATGAATCCCTTGTTGATCGATCAGGGACTGAAGTGGGTCGGCAGGAAATTGGGCAAGTCGATGTTTAACGACACGCTCAATGGACCCGAAGCCTACGCGGACAGGATTGCGCAGGACTTTGGCAACGAATGGCACGACGCGTATGAAATCTATGGCCAGAACCCGGGATTCTGGGAGGATGCATATAAGGGCGATCCAAACGTTCCCAAGAATGGTCCGAAAATGGCGCCTGTGTCCCGAACGTCCCGGCTGCCAGTGGCGCCTGCTGACGACCAACCATCCAAGGGCGGCTGTTTTTGGGGCGGGCTTTTTCCCGGACGAGCAACCCTGCGAGAAGCGCAGCGCAAGTGGCGTGAATGAGGCCGAATGCCGTGCACGCCGTATGGTTTCAGAAATCGCGGGTAAAGGCGAAATAGACGACCAGGCAAAGAAGCCAGAAGATCGCGGCCGCCAACATGCTCATGGTAGAGTTCAGGACATATCGGCCGTCATCCCGGCGCTTTAGACCCAGCCAGTTGAAGCCGGTAGGGACTGCATGAATATCCTCGACTTCAATCTTGCCGAAGCTGACCAGCGGTACGATGACGCGGGCAGTCCGATGCAGGAGAAACTCGAAGATGAGAAGGTCGATGAGGTTGAAAATCGTCCCGACGACAACATCAAAGGCAAGGGCAATTTTCTTCATGTTTCCAACCCTGTTTTGCCCAGTCGCAGAATGCGTACGGGCTTTCGCTGCTACCGTCGCCTGGGGGTATCGCTCATAATGCGTTTCCCAATAGATAATCGAGAACAAAGCAAGAATCAATCTAACCTTGTCCTGTCGTGCGCTTGATCGCATGAGCGGCGTTATCTGCCTCGTGCTGTAGCCAGACGGGTGCCGTGTGTGCCGACGCTTTGCACCGGGGCGCAACGAAGCCCTGCGCGCAGAGCCACTGACCATCAATCTTGAAAGGAAAAGCCATGGATGATTTCATCTCGCCGCGTCGAGCGAAGCCCGGTTCCGGTGCCGTGGAGCGGCGCAATCTGCCTAGCCCTGGGGCGGGCTATCTAAGTCCCGACGATGCGAGAGCCTATGCGGAAGACCTTTTGCGTAGCGCTTTCGAGGGGCCGAAAGCCTACACGGCGGAGGGGTTGCGGAAGCCTCTGGGCGCACTGTCGAAGGATCCTCGCGGTGACGACGCCAACAGCGCCGGACGACGTCGGGGCCTGAGCGGAATGCAGAAAAACGTTGAAGACGTAAAGACCGAGCTCGACTTACTGCAGTCCAAGGTCTCGAACGACGACGGGACGGCAACTTTGAAGGACATCGTCTCGTCCATTCAATCGTTGCAAGAACAGCTGAGCTTGAAGGAGTACCAGAGCTTCTACGAGGATCCCTTTAGGAACCACCCGCAGTTGCCAAAGAACTGGCAAGATATGCCCTGGAACAATCCTACGCGGGAGCAGCCCATTTCACTGAGGACAGCGCTCGACAAATGGAAGGAGTGAGCCGCCGCGCGGCTATTCGAGGTTTTCGAGTGCGATGTAGAGTGTGCCGAGCTCCCGGCGGCCAGAGGCTGTCCTGTAATAGAGCCTTTCGTCGTGCGGACGACCGTTTGCGACGGAGGCCTCGTCGCTTCCATCCTTAAAGACGCAGCAGGGATCGTCGCCATCCGAGGACGGCTTGACACGCAGGCGGTAGCTTTCGCCGCTCAGGAAGAAGCGTAAGCCGACCAAATAATCGCCGACCATTAGGGTGCAGACGCTGTCCTGGCCGCACCAGCCAGTCGCGTGATCGAAGGTTTTGTCCGTCTTGAGCAGGAAGACCTTGACGAGGTAGCGCGGCTCTCCCGATTGGCCGATCGCGGTGACTGGCGAAGCCGCGGCAGCGAGAAGCAGGGCGGACAATATCAAGCTCGATAATCTTCTCATGTGTTCCTCATTCGATAGACGAGCGCGTATCGATGACTGGCGCCGGCCATCCGCTCTGTTCGGGCCTTGCGCAGGGACGGGCAACGCGGACCGAGGCCTCTGATGCAGAAACGGCCGCTCAGGTATCATTTCGGTCGCAGATGGGGTGGCTACCTAGGATGGCAAATCACTCAAGTTCACACATGGGTAGTGCGGAACAAAAGCAGAATCAAGGCGGCCTTCGATGAAAATTTCGGTCGAATTCGCCGCTCTCCAGCGGAGGTCAACAGCATGAAACCGGACGAACGGGCGGCCGCTGCGCGCGCCATACTCGACGTGCCCTATTTCGACGAACTGATGAACGAGCTGGAGGGGGCGGCCATCAACGGCTGCATCCATGCCGGCCTGACCGACGACGCGGGCCGGGCGGCCTATGCCGCCGAGACCCGTGCCATCCGAAATTTCCGAGCCAAGCTCAAGTTCCTGACGGAGCAAGCCAAGGCTGACGGCAAGGGCGCACCCGCTTAAGGGCAAGCGCTTTCTATGGTCGTTCCAGGCTTTCGCCGGAATGACCCAATGCATTGAACCACCTTTCAAAAAGGTCACACCATGATGAACGATAGTGCCAACCTGCCTTACGGCGGGAGCAAAACCGTTGACCGCTCGACCGATCTGGACGACCCCGAAAACCTGAACTTCCGGGAGCCGCATGTCGATGACTGGGCCAACCCGGAACTCTACGAGGCGGACTATGACTGCGAGACGGATGCGGCCATCGACGATGGCCTGACATCCTGTGAACCCGCAGACCTTGACGACGAGCCGACCGAGCCTGACGAGGACGAGGCGGCCAACGAAGCCGAGGATTTCCTGGTGCGGCTCAAGGGCGGCGAGGACGTGCCGTTCTCGGAGCTGAAGCTCGGATACCTGCGGGACCGCGACTACCGCCACAAGACGCAGGACATCGCCAACCGCGGGCGGGCGCTGGAAGGTATGGCCAACCGCGTCGCCCAATCTGCCAACGCTTTCGCCAACCTATTGGCAAGCCAGATACCGCCGGAGCCGCCGGAACATATGGCGGCGCTCGACCCCGACGGCTATCGCCGCCAATGGGGACTGCATCAGGCGGGGCTCGAGCGGATCGACGAGATCCTCGCGATTGCAGAAGGGCCGGCAAACGTCGTCGACGCGCTGGCATCAGTGGCCAGCGACGATGAGCTCGAGGCCGAAAACGCCAAGCTGATCGAAGCCTTTCCGCAGACCGCGCACGAGGAGGGGCGTCTGGCCTTCTTCGCCGGCGCTTTCGACGTGGCGCGGACCCTCGGCTTCTCCGAAGAGGAGGTGCGCGAGGTCGCCGACCACCGCATGTTCAAGCTCGCCCATTACGCCCGGCTCGGCCTTGCGGCCGAACAGGCAAAGACGCGGGCAATGGCCAAGCTGAAAAGGGCGCCGTCGCCGGTGGCGCGCCCAAGGCCGTCGGCAAAGGCGGAACGCTCCCCGCGCGAAAGCCTGGAGGCGATGAAGCGACTGTCGAAAACCGGCTCGATCCGCGACGCGATGGCGGTCGACTTCGACTGATCGATGTTCGCGCAAAGCGCACAAACAGAGTCCGGAAACGGCTCTAGCGCCTTGTCTTTACGTGCTTTCCGGCGAGGCGCGGTTGCGCGCACGTTCCCTGGGCCGCTCACGTGGCGGCGACATGCCACCCGACAAAACCGATCCGCATCGCCCGCGCTCGCCTCAGGCCGGCGCGTGCGATGCATCCCAACATTCAAGGACCACTATCATGGCTGTTGTAGCAAACACCTTCACCACCTCGCAGGCCGTCGGCAACCGCGAGGACCTGTCCGACGTCGTTTCCCGCATCACGCCCGAGGATACGCCGATCTACTCGCTGATCGAAAAGGGCACGTGCAAGACGCACCACCCGGAATGGGAAACCGACGAACTGGCCTCGCCCGGCGAAAACATCCGCCAGGAAGGCGAGGAATACACCTTCGGCACGATCATCGCGCCGACCAGGCTCGGTAACTACACCCAGATCATGCGCAAGGACTGGATCATCTCGGCGACGCAGGAAGTCGTCTCCGAGGCCGGCAACGTGCAGAAGCGCAAGTACCAGAAGCTGAAGAAGGGCGTGGAGATCCGCAAGGACATCGAATACGCCATCGTCGACACCAATGCTTCCGTCTCCGGTGCGACGCGCGAATTCGGTTCGCTGCCGACCTGGATCACCACCAACGTCTCGCGCGGGGCGACCGGCGCCAATGGCGGCTATTACCCGACGACGGGGCTGACGGTGGCGCCGACCGACGGCACGCAGCGCCCGTTCACCAAGGCGATCCTCGACCAGGTGATGCAGGCCGGCTACCAGAACGGTGCAAATTTCCGCCACGTCTCGGTTTCTCCTTACGTGAAATCGGTGTTCGTCACCTTCATGTCCGACGCCAATGTGGCGCCGTTCCGTTACTCCGTTTCGCAAGGGGGTGAGCGCAACACCATCGTGGCGACGGCCGACTACTACGAAGGTCCGTTCGGCACGGTGATGATCCACCCGAACCGGGTACAGGCGGGCACCGCCAAGCTCGCGCGCAACGCCTTCTTCCTCGACACCGACATGCTGTCCTTCCTGTGGCTGCGCAAGATCCAGGAAGACAAGGACGTGGCCAAGACCGGCGACGCCGACAAGGGCGTGATCATCGGAGAGGGCACGCTGAAGGTGCACAACGAAAAGGGCCTCGGCGTTGCGGCGGACCTGTTTGGGCTGAGTGCTGCGAGCTGACTAGCAGGCAAGCGAGAAGTGGTGGGGCGGGCGTAGGTCCGCCTTTGCCATTGAGGCAGCGCCAGGAGCGGCCGTCCTTTGGCTGTGTTGGTAAACTTCCGCGCACGAAGGGCTGCGCAGGCAACTTTCTTTCGAAAGGGACAAGTAAGTGGGAAACGAGTCAGGTGATATGCCCGGTTTTCGCCAGGCGATGCTCTTGAAAAGCAAGCGAGATCCATTTGAGCGGTACCAGCGCGCTCTTTTCGATACGATAGCCACCGCGGAAGGTGGCGAGTACGACAACATGTACGGCCCGAAGGGAAAGGCGCGCATTGTCGATTTCTCCGATCATCCTCGCAATCCAAGCCGGATCGACAAGGGAGAGAACAAAGGCAAAATGAGTTCCGCCGCCGGCAGATATCAGATCCAGGCCCCGACGTGGGACCCCTATGCGAAAAAGATGCGACTGGAGGACTTCTCGCCGCACAATCAGGATCGCGCAGCCTGGAAAATCGCGCAGGACGCCTACCGGCGAGTAACGAAGGGAGGAGACTTGGATGAAGCGCTGATGTCCGCAGACCCCAGTACAATCAAGGCTGCTGGCGGCAATCTGGCGATGACCTGGACAAGCTTACCTGGTGGCAAAGAGCAGCGCATGACGCCGGAGCAATTTCTAGACACCTATCAGATGAACCTGCGCGCGCGTGAGGGCCGGATGCCGATACCGCAGGGGCGGCCCTTTGAAGACAGGCTATCCGTCACGATTCCCCCTACCGAACAAGATGGACCGCTTCAAATGGCGCTTGCCGGAAAAGTTGAAGAGCTGCGTCAACACTTGCTGCGGCCTGCGGGGGGCGACCCCGGCACGAAACTATCCCAGGACGGTGGCATGGACCCCGCTTCATCGACGCCTCCTTCGGATGCCCCGGGATTTTGGGATCGTTTGTTTGGACGCCGCAGATCCCTGAAGGATGCCGCAGGCAATTGGTTCGAATGAGTTCGCTGCCGGGGCCGAGCTTCGTCACGACAGACGCTGTCGTTGTGGCGAGTGCGGTTGTGCCTTGCGAGTGACACGATTTCCGCTAAAAAATCCCTTGTGTTTGTTCTCTCAATGTTCTACTCGTTTTGCGAGCGAATGAAGGAATAAGCGTATCGGTCGCATTCGCCTGCGCACTGAGTGTCGGCCCCCGCATTCGTTCTCAATTTTCCACTCATAAATAGCGTTCGGCACGCCGACCGAGGAGAAGCCTTGTTCAGATTGTGGGTGTCGGCCCTAGCGGCTTTGTTTGTCTTGAGTTCAGCAATCCCCGCATCCTCTTCGCAAGCGTCATCTGCCAGTGCAAAACGTGTGTTTGACGCTTTGCGTGCATGCAAGCCTGATTTTTTTGCGCTGCTGAAGGCTGGGCGTCAGGCATTCGGCCCCGTCCAGATCCAAGTATTCGATGACCCCAAAAACGCTCTGCACGGACCGGGCGCACAAAGCGAATACTGGTCAGCAGTGACGTTCGGCCAGCCGGTCAACGCTGATGGTTTCTCCCTTCTGCGCTTCTTGCAGCGACGACACATCGTTGCCGGCAAGCCGGAGAGCTATAGCTGGGCATTCCAGGTGGCTGCCACACTGACGGATGTCAGGCGGTTGATGGAGGAGCGCTACGGCGTGGAACTGGTCAGGCCCTGGGTCATGGGAGCCTGGGGCGTGGCTCCGGAGGCAGCGCCGGAGGAACAAGGCGGGATATCCACCCTGCTGAAAATCGCGGGCTATGATGGCGGGACGACGACAATCACCTGCGAACTCGAGTCAGGGGATATCGGCGACTTCCGAATGCCTGAGGCCGTACAGGTTTTTGGGGCGCCTGAGATCGGGTTGCCACCCCTCAAGGACACCGACGGCCTGATGAAGGCGCTTCTATTCTGCGAGCCAGACTTTTTCGTCAGACTCAAGAAGGAGAGGGCGTCATTCGGGGAAACGGAAGTCTTTGAGCGGCGGACTGTGCTGTCATCGAGCCAGTCAAAATCCAAAAAGCCTTCGCGCGCTGCCGCCTTGGTCATTTTCCCGGTGCCGATAGAGATCTGGGGTATCGCAATCACGGGCTATACACAGCGGACGGACTCCGTGGACGGCAAGCGGCAATTGACCTGGGGCTTCCAGACGAGAGATGGACGGGATCAGCTTGCCGAGGTGCTGCGGTTACGCACTGGCGCTCAGCCGCTCGAAGGTGACCGCTGGGGGCTTGATCTGACGACCGAGGATACGGGCTATGCGCCGTCGCCCTCTTTCAAGATCGCTGATGGGCTCCTCACCTGTACCGTGCCGGCCGATGGAGCAGAATCCGACCCTGCCACACTGTTTCTGACGGCGAAGCAGTAATGTTCTACAAACTATGCGGGTTCCCAATGGTGTCCATGAGCCTCAAGCGTTTTTGCGCGGTCCTTTGTCTGCTCGCACTTGCGACGCCTGCAGCGACGGCTGAGCGTATCGATGCGGGACGGGTGTTCGGCGCGTTCCTGGCGTGCAATGCCGACATCTTTTCCCTCCTCACGAGCGATGAGGCAGACTTTCGCGCAATAACGATCGCCCCTTATGACTACGCGTCGGACGGAGTAACCGGGCACTACATCGCGTTCGCAGCGCCTGTCGACGCCTCTGGACTGCCGCTTAGCCGGTATGTCCAGTTCGAAGCCGTCGGCATTGCCGTTCCGCACTTCGCCTGGGGCTTCGAGGTGGAGCGGAATGTACCTGAGGTTGCCAAGGTGATCGAGGAACTGCTACCCGGAGCCAGGTTCGTCGCCAAAGATGGCCATATGCTCGAACTGAAGCTCGACACCGAGCCGGAGGCGCAACACGGCGACGCATCGGTCGCGCCGGAGGACAGCTACAGGAAAATCGTCATTCGCCAGGCGAATAACCCCACGCAAGCACTGGTGATGTGCGACGCTTCCAAGGATCGGATGTCGGATCTGGCAACCAACGGGGAGACGGGCAGGAAGCGTTTGCCTTCACCGGAGGACCTGTTTCCATCGGCGAAAGTGCCGGGCGTTAAAGCCGACAAAATTCTCGATGCTTTCGTCGCCTGCAGGCCTTCGTTCTTCAATGTGCTTTGGGACGAAAGAAAGACCTTTCCGCGGTTCCGGGTCGAAGCCTTTGAAAGCCCAGAAAATATGCCTCATGTTCCCGGGGCCGAGAGTACCTACAGCGAAGCCGTGACGTTCGAGCGTCCCATTAAAGTCGGTGATTTTTCCGTCGTGCGCTTCTTTCAGCGAAAGTCGATTCAGGAGGGCAAACCGACGCGCTTTGCCTGGGCTTTTCAGGTGATCGCAACGCCCGGTGAGGCCGCGCGCGCCATTGCGGAGCGATACCGTGTGAGATTTGAAACTGGTTCCTGGTGGCTAAGCTCAAAGGATGCCGCTGCCGGCCCAGTGTCGAAGGACCTGGAGTTCGATTCCTACTTTGATCCCGACCAGCAGACAGCCGTAACCTGTGAGCCCGACGAAAGCGAAACGAGAGGCTTCCGCTTGCCGTGGGCGGAAGAGACTTTCGGATTGGCCCAGCTCGGGCCGCCGCCGCTGATCGGCGGCAACAGGCTGATGAACGCGCTCTTGCAATGCCGACGGGATTTCTTTGCGGCGCTTGGTGAGGAGACGGACGCCTTTGGCAAGGTGACGTTCAAGGCGGCCATGGGACCATATCGAAAGCCTGAAGACGCTGCACGTGCGACACTGCGAGTAGCGTTTGAGAAGCCGGTATATGTTTCAAGCCTTCTCTTGACTGGGTACATTCAGCAACGTGTCAATGTCGCCGGCGAGCCGAAACTGATCTGGGGTTTCCAAACGCCGGGAAATGAATACGAACTTATTCGTGTTGCGGAGAACCGCACCGGAAGCAATTATGTCGAGAAGGACGGGTGGGCGCTGAACCTAGAAGCCGACGCGACCGTCTATACGCCTTCTGAGGCGCTGGGCTTCGCTGACGGCTTCATCGGTTGCACGACACCCCTTGGTTCCGGCAAGAAGCCGCCAGAGCCGGCCGACCTCTTTCGGAACGAACAGGGAAAGTAAAAGCCAGGCGGTATCCTTCCGACGACCGGGCTGACGGTGGCGCCGACCGACGGCACGCAGCGCCCGTTCACCAAGGCGATCCTCGACCAGGTGATGCAGGCCGGCTACCAGAACGGCGCCAACTTTCGCCATGTCTCTGTCTCGCCCTCGCCCTATGTGAAATCGGTGTTCGTCACCTTCATGTTCGACGCCAACGTCGCGCCGTTCCGCTACGCCGTTTCGCAAGGGGGCGAGCGCAACACCATCGTCGCGACGGCCGACTACTACGAAGGCCCGTTCGGCACGGTGATGATCCACCCGAACCGGGTGCAGGCAGGCACGGCCAAGCTCGCGCGCAACGCCTTCTTCCTCGACACCGACATGCTGTCCTTCCTCTGGCTGCGCAAGATCCAGGAGGACAAGGATGTGGCCAAGACCGGCGACGCCGACAAGGGCGTGATCATCGGCGAGGGCACGCTGAAGGTGCACAACGAGAAGAGCATGGGCGTTGCGGCCGACCTCTTCGGGTTGAGTGCCGCGAACTGATCTTCTAGCGAGCAGATTCAGATCATCGTCCTCGTGCGCGCCACGGGGATGATGATGGTCGGCCCAGGCATCCGATGCGGATCGCCGATCTGTCAGGAGTCTAACAAAGGAACGATGCGATGAACCAGGGAAACAACGGGAAAAGAATCAAGCTTCACTTCGATGGGAAGCGACTGAATGCTACCGAGAATGGTCGGTATGCCGGTGGTTGGGATGGGGTGAGTGGCGAAAAGGGTCTTCAAGAACCCCAATGGCAGGAGATTATTGATAGGGGGCCGATACCCGAGGGGGTCTATGACGTTGATCAGCTTCAGTATCCGCCGCCGGCGGGGAGCTGGGAGCGTTTCAAGGGCCGAATTAACAGGGGGACGTGGAAGGGGTTGGAGAATGCCTGGGGCAATTCCAGGGCGTTTCTAAACGCAACATCAACGACACATCCTAAGGCTGCGCACCGGAGTGGCTTTTCGATCCATGGCGGCACGGACCCAGGGTCGGCCGGTTGCATCGATCTTACGAACGGGATGGACCGTTTCGCCGACTTCTACCGGAAGACCGGGCAGTCGGCTGAGTTGAATGTGTCCTATCCCGAATATGATTCCGATGACTTCACGTTTGAGGCGCTTGAGCGAAAGTATGCTCCGGCGGCGGCGCCCGAGGCGGACAACCGTTGGGATCCCGATGGTGCTCGAAACCGACGCAGTTTCTCGCTGCGAGACGCGCTCCGGATTTTTGAGTGACGACTTGGGAGCGGGAGCTTTTTAGCGCGAGCGTGGGCAGGCATGCGCTGCCAAGCTCCGATAGGCGGCCGGTGTCTTGCGTTTGTTCCGGAAATGTTCTACAGGTTGAGCGGGTAAATAATGGCTTGTAAACGCATCGGTCGCATTCGTTGGGGTGCACGAGCGCGGACGGCAAACATAACATATCGGTAGTCAAAGGCGTTCGGCGTGAGTCGGGGAGGCTTCTTGTTTAGAGTGACAGTATCGGCCCTGGCCACCCTCTGGTTTTTTGGTTTCGCGTCACCCGCCGCCGCTGGGGCGGAACGGGTGGTCGAGGCGTTGTTTGCCTGCGACACCGACTTTTTCGAGGTTCTGAAAAGCGAGCGATCGGCGTTCAGTTCTCAGGAAGTCAGGACGGTCTTTTACGAACATCTGCGTACAGACATTGTCGAATTTGATCCGCCGGTGGAAGTGCTTGGCCTTCGCCTCACCAGCTATAGACAGGACACGGTGCTGAATTACGGCCTTCGGCCTTCCGCCTTTTCCTGGGGGTTTCAGGTTGATGAAACGCCCGTAGGGACTGCGCTCGCCCTTCGGAAGTACTTTCCCGGCGAGAAGCCCTTCCGGGGAACCGTTGACATGCTGCAAGCGACAAAGGGGTATCCGGATCAGCCGGGGAAACTCTTCGCGATTTCAAAGCCGAGACTGGCCGGGGAAACCGGCGCCAATCTGGAATGTCATTCGGGACGAAAAGATCTCGGCAACATCTGGTCCTTACCGGACGTCGTGGATTTGTTTTCCGAGACTTGGGCCAGCGGGAGCCGATGGCAAGCGTGGATTTTTGGTTGGCTGGATTGAGCACGCTGGGAGCAAAGGTCCAAGCACTGCTACCGATGCTGGGATGAGTTCATGAACTCTACGCCACCGACGAGCTTCAATCTGCAACGAAACGCGTGTCCGACACGTTTCTGTCTCCAAACAAAAGCCTGGCGCATCTGGACAGGCGACAGAATGCGGCCGGCGACGCGATGAAGCTGTCAAACTACGAAACGGACACGCCTTACGATCACCGCCCCTCAAGGACGCCGATACCCGGGCGCGTCCGTGACACGACCCTCTGACCTTTCCCGAACTCCAGATCGCAAGGGCATTTGCGGCGCCGCCAGCCGAGAGCGTAAGGGACTGGAGACGTTTCATTCTGCCTGATCTCGCACTTGTTCTTGAAATGTTCTGTACAATCAGCGCCCCTCACCAAGGCGATCCTCGAACAGGTGATGCAGACGGGCTACCAGAACGGCGCCAACTTCCGCCACGTCTCGGTTTCGCCCTATGTGAAATCGGTGTTCGTCACCTTCATGTCCGACGCGAACGTGGCGCCGTTCCGCTACTCCGTCTCGCAAGGGGGTGAGCGCAACACCATCGTGGCGACGGCCGACTATTACGAGGGCCCGTTCGGCACGGTGATGATCCACCCGAACCGGGATTGGCGACGGCGTACGCACGACAAACCCTGATAACGAGAGTTGAGATGTGGCCCAAAATGACAAGACGCTCAACTGGGTGGGCTTGCCCGCCAGAATTCAATCCGTTCGCGAGGCGATCAACTATTTCGACGAAAGTCCGGCCCTGAGCAATAAACGTATTGCTCAAGTCGAGGCGCCGCACAGCGCGGAAGCGCGCTTCCGCTATCCGCCGGTAAGCGAACTCCTGAGTGACGATTTCGGCGTTGGGGCAATGCCCTCCCACGGGGCTCCCGGCATCGGCAGCTTCAGCACGCGCCATCCCTTGCTTCCAACCGAGAGCTTTCGACAGTTGGTGGCGACAGATCGGGCCGCCGACAATATTGCCTCGAAAGCTCGAGGCAGAGATCGTGTCGCCGAAGGTGGCCGCATGAACGCTGCCATGAAATCCACTCGGGACGGATCCAACGATATCGGCTGGAGTGATTTTGGTTCTGTGCTTGGTTCCGCGATTGGGGGCCTCCTTGGTAGCGGCGCGGCGTCGGTTGCGGGTGCTGTTGGCGGGCACTATCTCGGAGGCTATGGGCCGGGCCCCCTGAAGGAAACCGGCAGGGCCGTGGGGCGAGGCGGTTTCAACGGCGATCTGAGCGGCCTGCGTTGAAAGCGATGCGGGTCTCCCCTATGCAAGGGTCGAGCAGACCGTCTCTCCCTCAAAGGGCCCAGATATGCACCATCTTAAGGAAGCGCTGATATTTGCCGCATTTGTGCACTTGTTTATTTCACTGCTTGGGGAAATTCTAAAGATCGCACCAAGAATGGGGGGTGTGCCACCGGCAGTTGTCAGATTCGTTGGGGCATTGTCCGCAGTGTTATTTGTTAGATATCTGTTGTTGCCACTGTAAGTAGGAAGCGGATACGCGCCGTGGCTCTGTTTCTAGGTTGCCGAAACCGCGGTTGACGCGATTGCATTTCGCAATGATTTCATCCCTTTATTGCTTTTAGCTACCTGTGAAGGATGGAGGCAGGCAAACTCCGACAACTGGCGGTCGAAAGCCCCTTTGAGGGAAGAAGGCTTCTGGAGTGGGCTTTTCCCGGTCGCCGGTGACCTTTGCCGAGCCAGTCAGAGCTTACGGGCTGGATCTGACAGGGTATACCCAGATGCTGCACAAGAAGGACGGCAAGCCGGTTGCTTTCTGGTGGGGGTTCCGTGCGAAGGACGACGCGCGGCTCGCTGCCCATTGGCTCTCGACGCGCGCCGAGACCCTGAGTAAGGCGCAACGCACCGGCTGGGGGGAATGGGTGATGGAAACGCGCCCTCGGGCGAATGCTGTCGGTGAGGCGGCGAAGGAATCCGCCTACCGTGTCTTCAAGGTCGAACCGTCGCATTTCCCGATGCTCATAAATGTGCTTTGTGGTGCAAGCGCTGACATGATGGGCGACATGACGGTCTTCCCCGAGCCCGAAAGCTTGTTCAAGCAATGAGATCGAAACGGGAAGCCGAGGTAACCGACCACCGGCCTTTTCGGGTTCCGGCTTCTCCGATCGATAATCGGCGGCACCGTCCTTCACGAAGCCTCGAGGCACTGTCGAACACCGCCGATATCACCCGGAATGCTGCCAATAAGGGTGGCATTGACCGCCCGTTGGCGCCGGTCTGCGTAGTGCCGAGATGGCACTGAATCCGTAGTATCGCTGGGTGGTGTTGCAGCGCCGTCGTGCTGATGCGCGGCTGTGTGCCACTTTCAAACGAACAAATCTTGGCAAGGCGGTTCTTCGGAGCCGCCTTTTTTCATGGAGAATTTTGATGTCCGAAACAAAGAAATCCCTGCCTGTCCGTCTCGTCTATGACGTCTGGTTCCAGGAAGGCGAACGCACGGCTGCGGGCGCGATCGTATCCGTCGGTCTCGACGAGGCCAAGGCGCTGATCGCGGCCGGCAAGGCCGAGCGCGCCGATCCGCTGCCGGGGGAGTGATCATGCTGATCCGTGACGGGGCGTGGACGCTCTACGACCACGACATGGCGAGCGGCCGGTGCGTCTGGCACCAGTTCGACGGGGAGAAGGACGTCTATCGCGTCGACTATCCCGTGGACAATCTGATCAGCGAAAACCTCGATGTGCGCAACAGCGCGGAAAAGGTCTGGCGCGGCGACTGGCACCGCGTTGCCTCCATTCCCCTCAACGTCGCGCATTCCTCCGGCCTCGTCGAGGCGCATTCGCAGGGTGACGACCGGTTCGTCAAACGCTTCCTCAACGATGGCGACAACCGTGCCTGGCGCACGAAGGATGGGCAGCTATGACAATTTCCGACTACGCCTCCCTGATGGTCGATGCGGGCGAATACAGCGGCCGCAACGACGTCGCCCATCTCTTTCCCCGCTTCCTCGGTCTGGCCGAACTGAAGCTCAACCGCGCGCTGCGCGTCGGCGACATGGAGCACAAGGCGCCGATTGCCGTCATCGACGGCGATGCGCCGCTGCCGGCCGATTTCCTGGAGACGCGGCAGGTGCTTTCGGCAAGCGGCCTGCCGATCCGGGCCGTCGCGCTACAGCAGCTTGCTGCCAATGCGCAAGGAGGGGCGGGGCCGCCGGTCGGATATGCCATTGTCGGAAACCGGATCAAGGTTCTGCCCGGCGGCAACCATGGGCTGACGATGACCTATTACCGCAAGGTCCCGCCGCTTTCCCCCGCCAATCCAACGAACTGGCTCCTGGAGAAGGCGGCCGATGTCTACCTCTACGCACTGGTCGAGGAAATCGCCGTCTGGGAGCGCGATGCCGGCAAGGCCGGGGCGGCGCAGGAACTGAAACTGATGGCGCTTTCGGGCCTCAAGATCGGCGACGAGCGCGCGCGCTGGGGTGATGCGCAGATGACTGTCGGAGGAGCCACGCCATGACCCTGATTTCCGCAATCAACGAGGTCTGCGACATCGTTTCGCTCGACCGTTTCGACGGCGTCTACGGATCGAACGACCCGAACGCCCAGACGATGGTGGCACTGGCGCAGGAGGCGGGCGAGGAGATCTCGCGGCGCGGCGACTGGCAGCGCATGCTGAAGCAGCACGTGGTGCTGGCTCTGCCGCTGAGCCTGCCGGCGGACTATCAGCGCCTGACGCCGGGCGGCGCGATCCGCACCGCCACGGGCAGCTTTTTCCGACCGATCACCAACAGTTCGCAGTGGGCAGTGATTGCCGCGGCCGCTCCGGCGCAACCCTACTTCTTCATCAGGGACAACCAGATCCACCTGTCTCCGGCTTCTGCCGGGGTGGGCGCCGTCATCGACTACGTCGCCAGGAACTGGGTGCTTGGCGATCCCTTCGAGGAGCGCGACACGCTGAAGGCCGACGACGACCGGCCGCTGTTTGCCGAGCGGCTTCTGACCAAGGGCATCCTCTGGCGGTGGAAGCGCCAGAAGGGGCTGCCCTATGACGACAGCCTGGCCGAATTCGAGGCCGAGCTGATCCAGGAAATCAACGCCGACCGGGGGGCATCATGAGAATGGATGTGCGGCCCGGCCGGATCGGGCAGAGCAACCGCGGGGCGGTCGCCATCGGGCGTCAGCAGACGTCGCAGCCGATCACCTTTCCGGCGCCGAAGAACGGTCTGGTGACAACGGCGGACATGGCCTCGCAACAGTCGGGCTCGGCCACTGTGCTACGCAACTTCCTGCCGACGCTGGTGGGATGCCGCATTCGCGGCGGATCGCAGAAGCGTGGAAAGGCTCTCGATGGCGGCACGATCCGCAGTGCCTTCAAATACAAATACGGCGCGATCGAAAAGCTGTTCATGGCGACCGATACGGCGATCTACGACATGACGTCGCCGGCCGCACCGCCGGCGACGACGTCGGCGGCAACGGCCGGACTGACCAGCGGCGACTGGTGCACGTTCCAGCACACCAACGCCGGCAACTCCTTCCTCATCTGCCTCAACGGCGCCGACCAGCGCCGCGTCTACAACGGCAGCACATGGGCGACGACACCGGCGATCACCTTTTCCGATGCAACAACTGCCGCCCAGCTGAACTACGGCTGGCTCTTCAAGAACCGTCAGTTCTTCCTGAAGAATGCGACGCTTGATGCCTACTACCTGCCTGTCAACGCCATTGGCGGGGCGGCTGCGGTGTTTCCGCTTGGCGGGGTGATGAAGAAGGGCGGCTCACTCCTGACCGGTTTTTCCTGGTCGGTCGAAAGCGGCGACGGTCTTTCCGATCTCTGCGTGTTCGTCTCGACCGAAGGAGAGGTGGCCGTTTATGCCGGCTCCGACCCTGGTGACGCCAATAGTTTTGCATTGAAGGGCGTCTACCAGATCGGCCGGCCACTCGGCAAAAATGCCTGGATCCGTGCCGGCGGCGACATCCTGATCGCCACCAGCGACGGGTTGACGCCGATCTCGCAGGTGTTTCAGCGCGACCGGCAGGCGCTGAGCCAGGTATCGGTGTCGCGGCCGATCGAGGACGACTGGCGCCGAGCGGCAAACGCCACGGGTGCCGGCTGGGTGATGAAGCAATGGCCGGAGCAGAACCTGGTGTTCATCGCCTTTCCGGCCAATGCCGTGGTCATCGACACGACCTTCGTGCTCAACGTGCTGAACGGCCGCTGGTCGACCATCAGCAACTGGAAGGCGAGCTGCTACGAGACCCTGCAGGGCGGCCTGTTTTTCGGCTCGCTCAACGGTCTGTGCTGGCAGGGCGACACGACAGGCACGGATGACGGGCTGACCTTTACCGCCGCCTATCTTTCGCAGTTTGCATCGGCCGGCCAGTTCGGTCAGCGCACGGCGGCGACGATGGCACACATGTATTTCCGGGCGAAGTCCGAGCCGAAGGTTCGCCTCTTTGCCCGCGCCGATTTCGACAACGCAATACCGACCTTCACCACTGTGACCGCAGGCGATGCCGCGTCATCGGAGTGGGACGTGGGGCTTTGGGACGTCGGCGTCTGGGACGGGCTGTCGCAGCAGCAGCGCTACAGTTTTCGCCAGAACGTGCGCGCGGCAGGCGACATGCTCGCCGTTGGCTGTGTCATCACCTCGGGCGGGCCTGCAAAGCTCGACCTCGAGGTGGACCTCGCGACGTTGCAGGTGGCAGCCGGCGAGGCGAGCACATGAATATTATCTGGGGCGGCGCCGGCAACCCGGCGACAAACCAGGCGATCGCCGACTTCGTCGCCGGCCACATCGACGGCTGCGAACGCGGCTTTGCCGACTTCACTACCATGGGCGTGACCGAGGGGGACAAGCTGATCGCCGGTGTGGTCTTTCACAATTATGTGCCGGAGGCCGGCGTCATCGAGCTTTCCTCCGCCTCGACAAGCAAGCGCTGGCTGACGCGGCAGGTGCTGAAAGCCATGTTCGGCTATCCGCTGGACGAGATCGGCTGCCAGATGGTGGTGCTGCGCGTCTCCGAGCGCAACACTGGCATGATCGCCATCGCCAGGCGCTTCGGCTTTGACAGCTACTGCATCCCGCGCCTGCGCGGGCGGGATGAGGCGGAAATCATCTTCACACTCACTGACAACGACTGGCGGGCACATCCCGTCAATCAAAGGTAATCAACATGGGCAAAGGCAGGTAACATGGGCAAGTCCAAAGCACCGAAGCCGCCGGATCCGCGCGAAACCGCGGCGGCGCAAACCTCGACGAACATAGCCACTTCGGTAGCGAACGGCTATATCGGCAACGTCAACCAGGTAACGCCCGATGGCAGCCTGACCTATACGCAGACCGGCACGAACAAATGGCGTGACCCGATGAGCGGCGCTGTCTACGATCTGCCGACCGTGACGGCGACGCAGACGCTCTCGCCGGCGCAACAGGCGATCAAGGACCAGACGGACGCCGCGGAAAAGAACCTGGCGACGCTTGCCAACAACCAGTCGGGCAGGCTGAACGACCTGCTCGGCAAGCCGATCGACCTTTCCGGGGCGCCGGCAGCCGGCAATCCGTCCTCGATCAGCCTGCCGAACTACGCGCAATATGGCGGCGGTCCGAGCCTGCAGACGAACCTCGGCAACACCGGCACCATCCAGAACACGATTGCCGGGGCCGGCGACATTCAGAAGAGTGTCGACAATGCCGGTACCATTCAGACGTCTCTCGGTAATGCCGGCGACATTACCCGCTCCTACGAGACGAACTTCGACACCAAGCGCTACGAGGACGCGCTGATGGCGCGGATGAACCCGCAGCTCGAGCGGGATCGGGTGGCACTGGAAACGCAGCTTGCCAACCAGGGCCTGCAGCCGGGCTCGGAAGCCTACAACCGGGCGATCGACCAGGCGAGCCGGCAGGCAAACGATGCCCGTTTCGGCGCCATTCTCAATGCCGGGCAGGAACAATCGCGGCTCGTGGGGCTGGCGCGCGATGCGGCTGGTTTCCAGAACAATGCCCAGCAGCAGGCCTATAACCAGACGCTGACGAGCAGCCAATTCGCCAATCAGGCGCAGAACCAGCAATACACCCAGAACGCCAACACCATGCAGCAGGCGAATGCTGCGCAGCAGCAGCTCTTTGCCCAGAACCAGGCGCAGCAGCAGGCGATGAACGCCGCCCAGCAGCAGAACTTCAACCAGGCGCTGGCGGCCGCCGGCTTCAGCAACGAGGCGCAGCAGCAGATGCACCAGAACGGCCAGTCGGCAGCGGCTGCCAACAACGCGCTGAAGGACCAAACCTATAACGCCCAGCAGGCGCAGATAGCCGCGCAGAACGCGGCAAGGGCGCAATATCTCAACGAAATGTATGCCCAGCGCAACCAGCCGATCAACGAGATCTCCAGCCTGCTTTCTGGCGCCCAGGTGAGCAACCCCAACTTCGTGCCGACGCAGGGGCAGCGGATCGAGCCGGTGAATTATGCCGGGCTGGTGCAGAGCAACTATCAAGGACAATTGGACGCTTATAGGACGCGCCAACAGGCGGCCAGTGGTTTGCTGGGAAATGTGCTCGGTATGTTCAACTTTGGCAAGGGAACCCAATCGGATCGTCGGCTCAAGAAGGACATCAAGAAAGTCGGCAAACTCGACGGGCATTCGCTCTACGAATACCGTTACAAGGACGAGCCGCAGCGTGGCGCCAAGCACATCGGCGTGATGGCGCAGGAGGTGGAAAAGACCCGCCCCGACGCCGTCAGCCGCGACCCGGACGGCATGCGCCGCGTCGACTATGGCCGGCTGTTTTCCGCCGGGAGGAAGAAGCGGTAGGCGGCTTGCGGTGCTTGATACGCCACGGGTCCCAGCGGCTGACCGCCGACGAAATCGCGCGACATCGCCTGCCACTTCGACGCGTCTGACCCGACAACGGAGGCATTTGACGGGGATGCCGTTGTGGCAGGCCGCCGTGTTTGCGGACGTCTTGCGAGGCGGCCCAGATTCAGGCGGCGAGCGCAACGGCGGCCACCGGCTTTCAATCCGATCTACGACACGGGCAGTCAAATCTCGATCCAACTGCGAAACAACATAGCTGGCCAAGGTCTGGCAGGGACCTTCGTGCGCCCAAGCAGATGCACCGGGGCTGCAGCGCAACCATCTCACCAATAACTCGAACGACTTGGAAGCCCCTGTCACGGGGTGTTTCTATGGAGAAAAGCCATGCCCAGAACAGGCGGCGTCTACTCGCCCCCCGCCGGCACCAAAGGGGTGCCGAACACGACAATCCAGAGCGTGCCTTACAACACGCTGATCGATGACTTGGCGGCGGATGCCAATGCGGCTCGCCCGGTCACGACCGGCGGTACCGGAGCGACGTCGGCAAGTGGTGCTCGAACAGCGCTCGGCGTCGAGATCGGAACCAACGTGCAGGCGTATGATGCAGGCTTGCAGTCGATCGCCGGTCTGGTGACCGTCGCTGACCAGATTATCTACACGACCGCGTTGGACGTGTACGCCACAACCGCACTGACGCCATTTGCTCGAACGCTGCTCGATGACGCGGACGCATCCGCAGCGCTGACCACCCTCGGCGTCTCGGATTTCATGAAAACCGTGCTGGACGATGGGGACGCGGCAACGGCGCGCGCGACGCTAGGCGCGAACAATGCGTCGAACCTGACGGCCGGTACCGTTGCGGACGCGCGGTTGCCGACGACGATGGCCGGAAAGACGTTCCAAAGCACCATATCCGTCACGGGGGTGAGCAACGGGATTGAGATTGGTCCTAACGGCGTGTCCAACACCCCATTTATCGATTTCCATTCGTCCGCCGTCACCCAAGACTATGATGTGCGGCTTATCGCATCCGGCGGTGTTGCGGGGACCGGAACCGGTACACTCACGGTCTCCGCCCTAAGCACGCTTTTTCAGGGGGGTGTTTCAGCTTCGGGACAGATTATCTCCAATGGCGGGGAGTTGGTGACGAAAGCCACTGGCAACCGTCATGTTTGGTTCCAGAATTCAGCCGGGACTACGCGGGGCTTGGTCTACAGTGACGCCGGGGGAGACCCCGGCATGGTGACGGTAACTTACAACTCGTCGGGCGCCATGTTGCACGCCCAGGCTTTCCGGGATAGTGGTTGGGCGGATTGGACGGGCAATGTTTCCGTGCGGGGGTCTAAGCTTGGGTACTCGGGCGTAGAGGATCGCAACTACGTAGATAGCAACACGTTTTTCCGTTGGTACTACGCGAGCGACAATACCGCGTATCTCCAGCGCGCCACCAACAGCGCGTTCAGCGATGCCGTAAATTATATTCGCTTCACGGCCCTCGGTGAAGTCGTCTTCATCAGCGGTCTCTTTGCGCCGTACATCGACACTTCCTCAAATGGAGTCGGCACCAACATTAAATTTGGCGATGACGCTTGGCTTGGGGACAGCAACATCCCAGACGGCTTTTCCGTTCGCGGGGTATCCAACTGGAACAACGGCTGGGTGCGCTTTGGCAACGGCCCCAATAACCTTGGCGTCAACGGCTCTGTCCCCGATCGGCTCTATTGGGGCGGCGGCTTCTTCGTGCAATCCGACGGCAACATGTATTTGCCGATGTATGGGAACTACCTCGGCAACATCCTGATGGGCCGAGATCAATGGTGGCAGAACGTTACGGGTTCGCGCGCCTACAACACCACGTACCAGAACACTACTGGCAAAGGCATCGTCGTCTCCATCGCCTGCTACAATGGCTCCGGCAACCCAATGAACTTCCAAGTTTCGACCGACGGCAGCAATTGGGTCAATGTCGGGCAGTCTGTCTATGACAGCACATCCGGTGCCCCCGTCCAAAACCACTACCCGCAAGGTTCGTATGTCGTTCCACATGGAAGCTACTACCGCCTCACCGGGACCGGGGCTCCGGTAGTGTCTTTCTGGTCAGAAATGAGGAACTAAGATGGTTGAGAATGAGCAAGCCATGCCAGCGATGGAATATGGGTGGTTTCACCCCGATCGCGGCTACTGGCAGACAAACACCTATCCGTCGGAAAATATCCTCAACGGATATCCCGTGGGCACGATCGCCACCAACGCAATCAAGCCGTCGGCAGAGCATGAATGGGAAAGCGGCGCTTGGGTGCATCATCCGCCTCCGGAGCCGACGCCAGAAGAGCTTCGCGCTCGCATGCAGGGCCTCACTGCGCGCCAGTTTCGGTTGGGCCTTCTCGCTGCTGGGATTCCCCCTGCGCAGGTTTCTGCGACCATCGAGGCAATGGCTGCCGGCCCAGAAAAGGAGAAGGCTCAAATCGAATGGGAGTATGCGACCACCTTCAACCGAATGCATCCACTGATCGCGACCGTTGGCGCCGCGCTCAATTTGACCGATATGCAGATTGACGCAATGTGGCGCGCCGCCTTGCAGTTGTAGGTGACACGGGTTGATGGTGCGATCCTTTCGCCGGGGTGGAGGGAAGCGCCATGGGGCAGGTTCGTCAGGTTGCTCCACGAGTACCCACGCGGTCCGAGCTGCGATACAACGATCGCGGCGCAGAGCGGGCCGCATGGCGTCAACATCAAGACGGTCGCCAAATGGCGGAAGCGGGCCTTCGGTTGAGGAACTCAAGGTAAGGCCGAAGGGCCAAAGTCGTCAGTCCTGAGCGAGTCTGAGGAGGCGACGGTCGTCGCCGCACATTGCGGCGGCATGCGCTTCTGCTGCTGGATGACTGCCTCTCTGCGCTGTAGTCGATGATCCCGCACCTGACGGTCGGTGCTGCGTCGGCGTCTACAGCGGCTCGGCATTGCCGCTTGCTGGCGGTGGATGGCGACAAGCCGAAGTGTCAAAGGTTCAAACGCTATCCCATCGGCTTCTTTCACATCGATATCGCCGAAGTGCAAGGCCCGAGGGCGAGCTTAACCTTTCGTTGCAACTGACCGAACCAGTAAGCTAGTGGCGGCCCAACTCGTGAAAAGGCGGACAGCGTGGGTGCCCCTGGAGAGCCTGCTCCAAGCCGTACCCCATCAAATCCACACCATTCTGATTGCAAGCATTACCAGAAGCGTAGCCATCAGAAGGGCGGCGCCGTATATGGCCACTGTGATGCGGCGGCGGCGTGCGCCGGTCCAATCGTAGCTCATCGTCTCGTTCCGCCGACTTTTATATCGTGACGCGGACGATCGATGATTCTGCTTAACAAATAGGAAAGCATTGTCGACAAAACTATGCTTCCGCATTCTGGATGCTGCTAGTCTGGCGTCACGTGGCTCCATGTGAGGCGGAGGTAGCGCATGCCGGATGCTTCGATCGACCTGGCCCTCTATTCGGCCGCACTGAATGTCACGGTACCGCCGGCGCTTATCCGGCCCTTTCTCGACCAATTGGCGGAGGGGCAGTTCTCCATCGATGAAATCAGGAAGCGTTGCGCGGAAAACGGTGTGCGCCTCAAGGCGCATCTGCGCAAGGGCGAACGCACCCGCAAGGACGTGCGCGCGGCCTTCGACATGCAGTCGGTGGAGCGCAGGCACCTGGATATTCTCGACATGCTGATTGCAAGCCTGGAGGCGAAAGCCGCGCGCGACGTGAGCGAGTTCGACGGGTTGTTGGACGACTTCAAGAAGAAGGTTTCGGCCCTTTCCGCCTCCGTCGACGCTGATGAAGCATCGGAGCTGGACGAAATCTACAGGACGATCGAGGCGCAGGTGCGCGTGGAGGTCGGCGAACTCTGCGATGTCGCCCTGTTTCTGCGTGGCCTGCGTTCGAGATGTAGCGACGACCGCGGCGAGAAAGAACACCTCGCCGACAGCGAAAGCCTCAAGAAGCTGCTGGGTTCATTGTCGCCACCAAAGCCGCCATCCGTTTCCTAGATCATTTCATTGTTTCATTGAAACAGCGAAATGATCTAACTCTTTGAAACTACGCAATTCCGGACGGAAAACCGTTTCATACTTTTCCTGGAATTGCTCAAGACTGGCGGCTTCTACCCACCAGCCAATCGAACAGGGCCGCCACTGGCGCCTGCACGATGCGGGGCGCGCCAAAAGTATTGCCGTCGAGTTCCGGCCTGTCAGTAGGGCTGTACCATAACGACACAGCTGACAAGCACGATGGCCAGTGCGGTCATCTTCACGAATGCGGCATCCATCATGGCGAAATCTCCCCTTTGATCGCCTAAAGCGCATCGCGGTCCTTCAGATGCGCTTTCTGCGCTTTACGCTATCGTTTTCGCGCATGTCGTTCTCGCAAAACCGCTGCACACTTTTGCGCGACATGCCTAGCAACGCGTCACCGTTGCTTCTGGTTCCCAATCTAAACAGGACAAACGACATGAACATGAACCGACGCATCAATGCGGCGGGCCTTTCGCTCGTCAAACAATGGGAAGGCCTGAAGACGAAGGCCTATCGGGACGTCGCCGGCATCTGGACCATCGGTTATGGCCATACCAGCGCTGCTGGCGCTCCGATGGTGAAGCCGGGAATGGCGATCACCGAGGCGCAGGCAGAGGAAATCTTGAGGACGGACCTGGCGACATTCGAAGAGCGGGTGTCGCGCCTCGTCAAGGTGCCGCTTACCGACAACCAGTTCGCCGTGCTTGTCTCCTTCGATTTCAACACCGGCAGGCTCGGCAAATCGACATTGCTCAAAAAGCTGAATGCCGGTGACTATGACGCCGTGCCGCTGGAGCTGATGAAGTGGGTCAATGCCGGCGGCAGGCGGGTGAAGGGACTGGTCAATCGCCGGTCTGCTGAAGCCGGGCTTTGGGCCAAGGGCGAGTTCGTCGCCTCCAACACCGTTACAGCCGCGCCGAATCCGCCCGAAGTGGTGAGCAAGGAGAACATCTCGTGGCTCGCCGGCATTCTTTCCTCGCTCGGCTTCGCGTTTACGGGCAACGGCCCGCTGCAATGGGCATTTGCCGGCATCATTGCCGCTGCCTTCGCGATCGGCGCCTTCCTCTTTCTGCGCAAGCGGCTCGATCCGGCATGATCGCCTGGCCGAAGATCCTATCCGGCGGGCTTGTGCTCGCTGCCATCACCTGGGCCGTGCTCGAAATCCGGGCGGACGGCGCCCGGTCCGTTCTTCATGCGATCGAAAGGCAGAACAATGACGCTGCGAACCGCGCTCAGGAGAAGCGCCTTGATTACGATTCCTGCCTTGATGCTGGCGGGCTGTGGGACTTCGGGGCCGGAAAATGTCATCGGTCTTAGAAGCGTCGTCGGCGTCGATCTTGTCGGCGCGCGCGGCGCGACGCCGGCAGATCAACGCAAGATAGACAGGACAGTCGTCGGCCTGTGCGCGGCGGCAGTCTGGTCAAAGGCGGACTGCACACGGCATGGAGGGCGTCAGAATGTCTCCCGCTGACATCGACGTCAGCGTGCATCGCCAGCTCGGCGAACTGGTCGCGGGCATGCGCGGTCTGCAGGAATCGATCCGCCGGATCGAGGAGGGCGCGCAACGTGCCGAAGACAAGGCGACAAGCAGCCGGGCCGGCGTCCATCAACGGATGGACCATCTGGTTGATCGTGTCGGCGATCTGGAGACTTCCGTTTCCACGCTCGGCGGTGACGTCGCGGAGATGAAACCGGTGACCGACGACGTCAAGCGCTGGAAGCTGATGGGCATCGGCGCACTCGGCGTTACCGGCATCGCCGCCATGGCGCTCGGAGTCAGCTTTGCCGAGGCGATAAGGCGGATCGTATTCGTCATTGTCGGCAAGGGGTGACGGTGCCATCCGAGGGCACTGGTTCGCCTTGGCCGGACGGCGTGAACGCAGGAGATGAGTGCCCGATGACCTACCGCTATCTCTGCGGTGTCAGCAGAGCATGAGGCATGATGGGGGCTGCTGAAATGGTTTGATTGGGACTGGCCCAACCTATGCGAAGTCTAATGAAGCGTCTGGACGGGGTGTTCGGTGAAGGTGTGGATGCCGTCGCGTTCGATGGTGGCGAGGAACTCTTCATAGGCTTCTCGGTCCGTGGGGAAGGAATCTTCCCAGACGGTGGAGTAGCCTTCCTCGTCGATTACCTCGAGCGTCCAGTCGAGATTGGAGCCCGTCGGGCGTGATATGCGGATATGGACGACGACGTCGTCGTCGGCAAACTCGCCGGACAATTCCGAAAGCTCGAGGTCTTCTTCTGTTTGGGTCATGAGCGTTTATAACATGTCCTGACTGAGCGAACCAATCCTGTGACGGTCCCTGGCCCTTGCCTGCGTGGCGAGGCTGCATTTGCGCGGCCGGTCAGGCAAGGGCGGTTTGACGTCTTGATAGGCCGAAAGGCGATTACCATACAATAGGATAGGTGCGGCCGGGGTTGCTTTGCAACCCCGGCGTCTTTTGCACGTCATGATGCTGGTAACGGTGAGCCGGCAGGCGAACCATCTGCAATCCGTGCCGGCGCCGATCGTCCTTGCTGCTTCGACCACATTACTGGTCGGGTGCCACCGACCATGGCGCGCTTCTGCGCTCGAACCACAAGGCCCGCTCGCACAGGGCTGCCTCGTCACGCGTGCCGCCGCGAAATTCGCCGATGATGAATTTCGCCAGGCGATCGGCGCGATAGTCGGTGCGTGGCATGCTTGCGGCAAGGCAGGCGGTATTGAGGACTCGCTGGAGCATGGCGATCTCAGCCGGGCTGAACGCACAGTCCAGACGCTTGGAATGATGCTGCATTTGAACCTCCCATATGCGACTGCGGCGGTTCTTATCTTGCCTTGTCGGCCCGTATCGGCTTGCGCTGACGTATCAGCTGGTCGAGGTCCGTTTTATACGGTCCGTGCTTTGCGAAAACCTCACGGGCCTCCAGCGGCGGCAGGCCGGAGGCGGCTATAAACTCCTCCAGATCGTATCGCGTGTTCCAGTTTTTGACGACTCGGCCGAACTGTCCTTTCGTGTCTGATGCAAACATAACGAACCTCCCGTTCTGGAGGATAAATTCCCGATGCGAACGGTGGTTCCACGGTGTTGAAAATTCCGTTTTCAGGTGCGTTCAGACCCTGCTCTCGATGCGCGGAGCGCCATCTTGCCCGCGGCGCAGCCGGGGACGTCTGCACGGCACGCGTCGCCTTGTGTTCGGTGAAAATTCATCTGCCCAGGCAGCCTCACGACCGACGGTTGTCGACAATTTTCTGTGATAGGCCAGAAATCGCCACACGCGGCCCGTTGCAGTTGTGGTTCTGCAAGCGGGACCGGAATAGAATGCGCCATTACACATTATCTTGAATGCGGTCTCGTTTATCCACGGAGAGGCCGCATTTTTTTGTCACCGCCTCAGCGGTGATGCGGGCTGCGCCGAGCGGGTCTGGCGACCCAGATGTCGACGGTTTCCATCTCTTCTGTCTTTGACGGCATCCTTCGCAGTTCGCGCCATAGCGCGCGTTCGAGCAGCGTGCGCTCGTTGCTATTGCCGATGCGAAACTCATCCATGATGAACTTGGCCAGCCGGTTGGCACTTTCGCCGCGGCGCGGGACGTGTGCGGCAAAGCAGGTCGCGTCGAATACCCGCTGCAGCATTTCGATGTCATCCGGACTCAATTCACTGCCCGAAGCCTCCGGGAGATCATGCATTCGAACCTCCTTCATGGACGTCCATAGCCAATGCCGAAAGAAGAGAGGATACATCAGTCGCGATACTGGGCAATACGGAAATATTTGCCTGCGCCGGCCGCCGAGAGATGTGAGCCATTCCTGCGGCTGTGTTTGCGCAAACACCGAACCGCCACGCGCACGATCGTTCAAGATCGGCATCTGTGCTTTATGCATGCTGGCGCTCCATCGACACGAGGAACGACATGACGGATAGCATCGAGACGACCGATCGCAAGGCAATCAATTTTTCCGAGAAGCTGGAGATGATTGTGGAACTGTGGCAACCGCGCGTGGTCGCCGAAATGAACGATTACCAGTTCAAGCTGGTGCGCATCGAGGGCGATTTCATCTGGCACGACCATCCGGAGACCGACGAGACGTTCATCGTGCTCGACGGTGTGCTGCGGATCGACTTCCGCGATGGCGCCGTGCGGCTTGGCCCGGGCGAGATGTTCGTCGTGCCTCGGGGCGTCGAGCACAAGCCGTTCGCAGAGAGCGAGGTGCGGTTGCTGCTGATCGAACCGCGTGGCGTTCTCAACACCGGCCATGCCGGTGGCGATCGCACGGCGCAGAACGACCGCTGGATCTAACGCGCTGCGCGATCTTTTCAGATTCGCTGCAGCGCCGCGCGTCAAATACGACGCGCAAAGGACGCTGTAACGCCTTAAATCTGCTGCATAATTTTCTCCTTAAATCGATTCCGATTTAAGGAATTATGCAGTAGGGCAGGACCGTTGCGCCGACCTCGGGTGATCGCCCGGGCCTGAACCGCATTCCCGATGCTCGAAGGGCGGGTCGGGCGAACGGCAAGGCATGTAAGGGCGAAACCGGCAGCACGGGTCAGTGCAATGCTGGGGTAATGAAATCAGTCGAATTTGCCGCCAATGCTCCAACAATGAGGATTGGCGTCATCCCATGTGTCTTCTCAGAATCGGTCTGCTGGCATGTCACCTGTTCGGGGTGCCGTCCCAGATGGAACACAGCCGCTTCGAAGAGAGCGGCAACGATCGCTTCGCGCTCGAGCGGCAATTCGTCCAGTATCGCCCGGACCCCTGCCGCGACGGGCGTTTCAGCGATGCTCGGCGAAACATGCCGACGCCAGCGCCGCCCTGATCAAGCTGGCGCGGCGGCGGCAAGGCCTGCCATGGCCGGGCGGCGGGTGCCGTCCGACACCGAGAAGCGCAACCGGTACTCCCACGGCGACAGGCCGAGGATCTTGCGGAAGATCTTGCGGTAGGCGTTGGTGTCGTCGTAGCCGCTCTGCCAGGCCACCTGCTCGATCGACAGGTGCGAGCGCTCCAGCAGGTCGCGCGATTTGGCGATCCTCAGCCGCTGGCAATATTCCGTCGGGTTGAAGCCGGTTGCCTTCTGGAAGCGCCTGAGAAAGGTGCGGTCGCCGAGCCCGGCGCGCTCGGCCATCATCTGCAGCGTCACGCCCTTGGTGTTGGCGCCGTGCAGCCAGTGCTGGATCTTCAGGATGATGCTGTCGCCATGGTCGAGCTTTGGCGCAAAGACACTGTAGTAGCTCTGCTCGCGGGCGCCGGGATCGATGATCATGAAACGCGCAGTTGCCAGCATCACATTGGTTCCGAGGAGCCGGTCCACAAGTTTCAGCCCGAGGTCGATCCAGGCCATCATCCCGCCGGCGGTGATGATATCGCCCTCGTCGATCAGCAGCTTGTCGGTGTCGATGCGCACGTCGCGGTAGCGATCGGCGATCAGGTCCTGGTGTGACCAATGGGTGGTGATCGTGCGACCGGCAACGAGCCCGGATTCGGCCAGCAGATAGGCGCCGCCACAGACCGAGCAGATGGTGGTGCCGCCTGCATGCTGTTCACGCACGAAGGCGGGCAGTTGGCCCATGCGCCCGCCGACCGGCAGCTCCGCCAGCGTGGGGGGCAGGATCAGCGCAACGAGACCGGAGGAGGGGCCGGGGTGGGTGTCGAGCGTCTTTTCGACCGAGCCATCCTCCTGAAGCTGCCAGTGGCTGATGCGGATCCGCGGTGCGCTTGCGCCGCCCTGTTCTGTCGCCTGCATGCCGGCCACCTGGAACATGTCGGTCAGGCCGTGAATCGCCGACTTCAGCGCCCTGGGATAAACGACGATGCCGATCTCCGCCGGTTCGCTTTCGAGTCGTTTTGTCACTTCTGCCCCCATCGTTGTCAGCTTTGCCGGTCGAGAGGTTAGGCCGGTCATTCTATCAATTCAACCAGCGCTCCGGAACGGAGATCGCCGGTCAACCGAGATGGAAGAGGGCAGGACAATGATTGAAGCAAAAGCAGTTTCCACAGCAGTCTCCACTGGCCTTTCGCGCCGCACAGTTCTTTCGGCCGCCTTTGGCGCTGCGACCGCCGTCGCCGCCGTTCCGGCCGTCATTCGTCCGGCGAAAGCCGAAACCGCACCCAGCAACACAACCATTACGCAAGGAGCAACGACCATGGGCAGCCGCATCACCACGCGCGATGGCGTCGAGATCTATTACAAGGACTGGGGGCGCAAGGACGGCCCGGTGGTCGTGCTCAGCCACGGCTGGCCGCTGTCATCAGACAGCTGGGAGGCACAGGCCTTCCATCTCGCCAACAACGGCTTCCGCGTCATCACCCATGACCGCCGCGGTCATGGCCGCTCCTCCCAGCCCTGGGACGGCAACGACATGGATCACTATGCCGACGATCTCGCCGACCTGATCAATGCTCTCGACCTGAAGGACATCTTCCTGGCAGGCTTCTCCACCGGCGGCGGCGAGATCACCCGCTATATCGGCCGCCATGGAACCTCCCGAGTGGCCAAGGCCGGGCTGATCTCGGCGGTGCCGCCGCTGATGGTCAAGACCGACAGCAATCCCGGTGGTCTGCCGAAAGACGTGTTCGACGGGCTGCAGGCGGCAAGCCTGAAGGATCGCTCCAAGCTTTACCGCGACATCGCCTCGGGTCCGTTCTTCGGCTTCAACCGGCCGGGTGCGGTGGCCTCGCAGGGCATGATCGACAGTTTCTGGCTGCAGGGCATGATGGGCGGGCACAAGAACACCTATGACTCGATCGTCGCCTTCTCGCAGACCGACTTCACCGAGGACCTGAAGAAGTTCGACGTGCCGACGCTGATCATCCATGGCGACGACGACCAGATCGTGCCGATCAATGCCGCCGCCCGCGCCTCGAAGCAACTCGTGCCGAGCGCCACCCTGAAGGTCTATCCCGGCGCGCCGCACGGGATCACCGATACCCACAAGGACCAGCTCAACGCCGACCTGCTCGAATTCGCCCGGTCTTGAACCTTGGCGCCGGCCGGTGCTGCGGAAAAGGCTGCCGGCCGGGCGCTCTCCCTCGAAACGGAAGGAACCGATCCATGACCCGCATTGACGATAAAACCTCGTGCCTCAACCGCCGTTCCTTTCTCGCCGGTTCGGCGGCAGGTGCGGCCTTGCCGCTGCTGCCGAAGGGCGTTTACGCTGCAGACACCCGCCGGTTCACCCATGGGAATTTCGATATTGCGGTCGTCAGCGACGGCTTCCTGACGCTGCCGGTCAGTATCGTGCTGCCGGACGCGGCGCCGGAGGAACGTGACGGGATCATGCGCCGGCTCGGCGGCACGCCGGAGGGGGCGCCCTTTCACACCAATATCCCGATCATTCGGACCGGCAGCGACCTGATCGTCGTCGACAACGGATCGGGCGGCAATTTCCAGGCGAGCGCCGGCAAGCTTTCGGCCAATCTGGCGACGGCAGGCATCGACCCGGCTGACGTGACCAAGGTCGTCTTCACCCACGCCCATCCTGATCATGCCGGCGGCACGGTGGGGGCAGGCGGCGAGCTCACCTTCCCGAATGCGCAGTATTTCGTCTCCGAGCGCGAATGGGCGTTCTGGACGGATCCGAATTTCGAGCAGACCATGCCGAAGGCACTGCACGGCTTTGCCCGCGGCGCGCAGCGCGACCTCTTTGCGGTCAAGGAGCGGCTAACGCTGGTGAAGCCCGGTGACGAGATCGTGACCGGGATGCAGGTGCTCGATACGCGCGGCCACACGCCCGGCCATATCTCGCTGGAGCTTGCCGGCGGCGACGGGCTGGTCATCTCGGGTGATGCGGCGACCAGCAACATCGTCTTTTTCGAGCATCCGGACTGGCATTTCGGTTTCGATACCGAGCCGGAACTGGCGCTGAAAACCCGCAAGACGCTGATCGACCGGGCGGCCACGGAAAAACTGACGCTGCTCGGCTACCACTGGAGCTATCCCGGCATCGGGCGGGCTGAGCGAAACGGCGCCAGGTACCGCTTCGTCGCCGGGCTTTAACGGAGGGGCGAAGTGGCCAAGCTGGCATTGTCAGGGTTTGTCGGCAGGTTGAGGCGGCGCCTTGTCATGGCGCCGCCTTCTGTCGTCTCAAGGCTGAAGCTCGCTGTCCTTGATGTCGCTGATCGGCGACAGCATCTCCAGCGCCAGCGGGCGAGCCTTGCGCTTCCCGGCGGCGATGTCCGGCCAGTCGGGATTGGCGAGCGCGCCGCGGCCAAGCGCGATCATGTCGGCACCGGCCTGCAGCACCTGCTCGGCACGGGCGATATCGTGCAGTCCGCCATTGGCGATGACGAACAGATCCGGAGCATGCTGGCGGGCAAGGGTGACCAGCGATCTGCCTCCCTCCGAAAAGGCCGGTTGCCAGGCCTCGAACTCGGTCACGTGCACGAAGTCCGCGGGGCTGGCGGCCAGCGCCTTGAAGACCATGGCCGCGCCGTCCTCGCCTTCCATCCATTTATGCTTGTTATCGTTGACCTTGCCCTGGGACAGGCGGATGCCGACGGGCACCATATCGCCGACGGCGCTGCGAACGGTGTCCAGCACTGCGAGGCTCAGGCCCAGCCGCTTGCCGATGTCGCCGCCCCAGCGGTCCTGGCGCTGGTTGGTGTAATCGGTGAAGAACTGGTCCAGCAGATAGCCGTTGGCGCCATGGATCTCGATGCCGTCGAAGCCGGCGACCTCGATGGCAAGCGTGGCAGCCTGCGCAAAGCCGGCGATTGCTTCGGCAATATCCGTCTCGTCCATCTCCCGTGGCACGGCATAGAGGCCTTGGCCGTGGTAGGAGACCATCTGCTTGCCTCTCGGCCTCAGTGCCGAGGGCGCGATGGTGTCGCTGCGGAAGGGATTGCCCTGGGCAAGCGCGCCGCCGTGCATCAACTGGGCGAAGATGCGCCCGCCGGCTGCATGGACGGCATCGACGATCTTCTTCCAACCTTCCGCCTGTTTCCGGTCGGCAAGCCCCGGCTGGCCCTTGTAGGTCTGCGCATAGGCCTTGTCGGGATAAATGCCTTCGGTGGTCAGGAGGCTGAACCCACCCTTGGCGAAGCGCTGGTAGTAGCGCGCCATCCTTTCGGTCGGCACGCCGATAGTCGTGGCGCTGATGCGGGTCATCGGCGCAACGGAAAGCCGGTTGGCGAAGGCCAACCCTTTGAGCGTCGTGCCGGTCAGGATCGGCGAGGCAACCGTGCCGTGGGCGTTCATCTCAGCGATCCCCAGCCAGTGCTATCGCCTCGATCTCGATCATCGCCTGCGGCGAATAGAGCGAGGCGACCTCGATGATGCTGTCGGCGGGATAGGGCGCCGAGAACCATTTGCGGCGCAGCTCGACGATCTTCCCGAAGTTCTCCATCGAGCGCAGGAAGATCGTCACCTTCACCACTTTGGAAAGGCTGGAACCGGCGGCGGTCAAGGCGCGGTCGAGATTGCGAAACGCCTGCTCGGCCTGTCGGTCGAAATCGTCCTCGCCGACGATTTCGCCATCGTCGCCGATTGCGGCCTGGCCGGAGACGAAGACGAAGCCATTGGCCTTGATCGCCTGCGACAGCAGGAAGGGCGCATAGGGATCCGGCTTGGTGACGACCTGTTCAAGAGACATGGAATGTCCTTTCATGCTTGAGATTTTCTCAGCTCGGCGCTGTTGCCTTGCCTGTTGAAGGCAATATGTTGAGGCAATCGCGTGCTGACAAAGGACGATTTCTCAGCCGATAGATGAGCTGAATTCATGTATGAGGGGATAATGAGGAAGTTGCCGCCGCTTGGCGCCCTGCGGGTCTTCGAAGCGGCCGCCCGGCGGCTGAGCTTCAAGCAGGCCGCCGAAGAACTGAACGTTTCGGCGACTGCCGTCAGCCACCAGATTCGCCAGTTGGAGGAGATGCTGGCGGTGAAACTGTTCGAGCGCGAGACGCGGCAGGTGCATCTGACGGCTGCCGGAAAGGCGCTGTTTCCGGTGTTGCGCGACGGTCTCGACCGTTTCGAGCAGGCGATTGCAGACGTGCGCCGCCAGCAGGACGGCAAGGTGGCGCGGCTCACCTCCACCGTCGCCTTCGTCGCAAAGCGCCTGGCGCCGCTCGCCGGCACATTTCGCGAAGCCTATCCGGATTGGACGCTGAGACTCGATGCCTCCAACCGGACCGTGGATCTGGAAGCAGATGCCGATGCCGCCATCCGTTTTGGCCCTGGGCATTATCCGGGCCTTGTCACAGAGCCGCTGTTTGCGGACCGTTTCGCGCCGATCTGCGCGCCGCGTCTGGCTCCATCCGGCGCCGCCGATCTTCGGCAGGCGACGCTTATCCATTTCGACTGGGGGCTTGCAAGGCGCGACGATCCGCGCGCGCCGGTCTGGCGGCAATGGCTGGCGCGTGCCGGCGTCGAAGGCGTGGATGCCAATGCCGGCATTTCCTTCACCGACGAAATCCACGCGGTTCAGGCCGTCGTAGCCGGGCAGGGCATCGGGCTGTTGAGCCTCACGCTGGTGGCAGAGGAGCTTGCCTCCGGCATTCTCGTCCAACCATTTTCGCTGTCACTCGAAGGGGACCGCTACGATCTCGTCTACAGTCCGCACATGGCTGACCGGCCGGCGACCCGCCTGCTGCGCGACTGGGTGATGGCGCAGTTCGGCAGCGGCGATTGCCGATCCGTGCCGTGACGCCTCCTGCATGTTTCCATGCAGGAGTTCAACGTGCTGCAGCGACCTCTGCGCGTAGGACGCGCGGCGTTGTAGGCGTCAGGTGCGCCGCTCAGTCGTCGAAGTCAAAGACATCGTCCGGCTGCCAGCGCCGACTGGTGAGACGCAACGACCGGTCGGGCTCGATGATGTAGGTTTCGTAGACCTTCCGGCCATATTGGTCGATGAACTGGTGCGGCACGATGCTGCCGACCGGCGCCTTCGTCAGCTTTGTGCGCGGCTGGCCGCCATAGGTGATGCTGCCGGGGATGGGTTCGAGGTTCGGCGAGTAGCCATAGGTCTGGACGCCGGCGGTGCAGCCACTGAGAAGCAGGGCGACGGCAAGGGCGGCAAGGGCGTGTTTCATGTCGACGGTCCTCGATGATGCAGGAGGCGGAATGGATTTCTGCCCGATGCCATGCGCGACTCCCGGGCGGCCCGATTTATTCCGGCCTTCGCAGGCGATTGTCCAACGCCTTTCTCTAAAGTGTAGCGCGTCAAAGGAAATTTCCAAGTTTCGGCACGCGATTGCCGGTGATGACGGCCTCCTTGCGCCGCTGAGCTAGACCTAACCGCGGGAAATCGGCTCTTCTTCCCCGGTGAGACCGTCACGCAGCATCTGGACCTTTTCGTTGAGGTCGATCATCTCGGGCACGGTGAAGCCGGAACGGCGCAGCAGCGTATCGGTGAGGCAGGCGGTCTTGGGGCGGAGCTCCTTGCCCTTCTCGGTGAGGAAGACCTCGACCAACCGCTCGTCGACCGTGCTTCTGCGTCTCGAAAGGAAGCCCGCTGCCTCAAGCCGCTTGACCGCCGGCGTGATCGTGCTCGGCTCTAAGCTGAGCCTTTCGCCAATCGCCGATATGCTCAGGCCATCCTGTTCCCACAGCGCGCTGACGGCGAGATACTGGGTATAGGTCACGCCGAGTGCGTCGAGCATCGGCTTGTAGGCGCGATTGATGGCGATCGCTGCCGAATAGATCGAGAAGCAGAGCTGGCTGTCGAGCGGCAGCGGTGCAGGTTCGGTCATTGGTCGTCTCCAATTTAAGTCCGTGGCTTTTCATAAGCTTAGCACAAAACAATTATTGCGATAATAAAAATACTGGACAGATGAATCGGCAAGGCGTATCTAATGATTATCGCGATAATTAATGTCGCGCTAAACAAATCAGGAGTTGCGCACATGTTGAAGAAATCTCTGCTTGCCGCCGCCGCCTCGCTCACACTGGCCGCTGCCGGCACCACCGCATTCGCCGCCGAGGCGGGGGCAAAGAACGTCGTCCTCGTCCATGGCGGCTTCGTCGATGGCGCCGGCTGGAAGGGCGTCTACGACATCCTGAAGAAGGACGGCTACACCGTCAGCATCGTCCAGAACCCGACGACCTCGCTTGCCGACGACGTCGCTGCCACCAGGCAGGCGATCGACAAGCTTGACGGACCGGTCGTGCTGGTCGGGCATTCCTACGGCGGCGTGGTCATCAGCGAAGCCGGCACCCATGAGAAGGTCCAATCCGTCGTCTATATCGCCGCCTTCGCGCCGGATAAGGGCGAGTCGGTCTCGTCGCTGATCGCCAACCCGCCGGCTGGCGCGCCGGTGCCGCCGATCCTGCCCCCGGTCGAAGGCTTCCTGTTCCTCGACAGGGCAAAGTTCGCCGCTTCCTTTGCTGCCGACGTCGATGCCGAGACGGCGGCATTCATGGCCGATTCCCAGGTTCCGTGGGGCGTCGAAGCGTTGGCCGGTGCCGTGACCGAACCGGCCTGGAAGACGAAGCCGAGCTACTACCTGGTTGCGGGTGAGGATCGCATGATCCCGCCGGCCGCCCAGCAGATGATGGCAAAGCGCGCAGGCGCAACCGTCGTCGAAGTGCCCGGCAGCCATGCCATCTATGTCTCCAATCCCAAGGCTGTCGCCGATATCATCGAGAAGGCTGCGGAAACCGCCAACTGATCGTCGGCGACGAGCCACATAGGAACAATCGACCAAAGACAGGGCCGGGAGGGATCTCCCGGCCCTATTTTCACGCGAGGTCTGCAAATCCTTTCGCTGGCGCGGCGGTATCTGGCGGATTCGGCACGGTGCCGGCGGTGCGCGTTTGCGGTTGTTGCAGCCGCCGATACAGCCCTTCCGACATTCGGCCAGCTCCTGAGGTTACCCGCCAGCCACGGAGCGTTTCGCCCTCATACCCAGATTTGTCGCCGGGACGAATTCCGATTTGGAGAAACATGCGGTAGTCCTTGGGTGAACGTCCCCGCGGATTGCGCGTTAGGCCCATGCGCCCGCCGCGTGGTCCGTCTCGCCACCCAGTCCTTCTGCCGAGCCCAGGTGTTGCATGACCGCCGAACAGTCACTCGCGTTTATCGTTATCGGCGCCATGATGGCATTCTTCATCTGGGGGCGGTTTCGATATGACGTGATCGCCTGTTCCGCCCTGATGCTTTCCGTCGCCGTCGGCATCGTGCCCTTCGATCATGCCTTCGATGGTTTCAGCGACGACATCGTGATCATCGTCGGCAGCGCTCTGATCGTGAGCGCCGGGGTGGCGCGCTCCGGTGTCGTGGATGCGGCGATCCAGCGGTTTCTGCCCAACATCTCCTCGGTCCGGGCGCAGCTCGCGCTGCTCGTCATCACCGTGACGGTGCTTTCGGCCTTCATCAAGAACATCGGCGCGCTGGCGATCATGATCCCGATGGCCTTCCAGTTCGCCCGCCGTTCCGGCGTCACGCCCTCCGTGTTTCTGATGCCGATGGCCTTTGGTTCGCTGATCGGCGGGCTGATGACCCAGGTCGGAACCTCGCCGAACATCGTCGTTTCGCGCGTGCGCCAGGAGCTGACGGGCGAGAGCTTCACCATGTTCGATTTCACCCCCGTCGGCGCGACGCTTGCCGCCGTCGGCGTCGTCTTCCTGCTGTTTGCCTACAAGCTGGTGCCGCAGCGCACGAGCCAGCAGGTGTCGGTGCAGGCGGCGATCGAGATCACCGATTACACCTCCGAAGCGGTGGTTCCGACCGGGTCTCCCATCATCGGCAAGTCGCTGAGCCAGCTCGTCAAGATCGGCGATGGCGGCGCGGTCGTCACCGCCGTCTTCCGGCGCGGCCTGCATGTGGCGCCGTTGCCCGACGTCACGCTCGAGGCCGACGACATCCTGCTGTTCGAAGGCGGGCCGGCCGCGCTCGATCGCATCGTCTCGCAGGCCAAGCTCAAGATATCCGGCGACCGTTCGCCGTCGTCGAGCGACAAGGCCGGCGCGGAGATCGAGGCGGTCGAGGCGGTGATCGTCAGCGGCTCGCCGCTTGAAGGCATGAGCGCGCAGCGCCTGGCGCTGTTCAATACCCACAATATCAACCTGCTTGCGGTCAGCCGGCAGGGCGAGCGGCTGAAGCAGCGGCTTGGCAGCATCCGCTTAAGGGCTGGTGACATCGTCGTGCTGCAGGGCGCGCGCCGCGAGCTGCCGTCGTTCCTGCAGGATTTCGGCTGCCTGCCGCTGGCGCAACGCGAAATCCTGCTTGGCACCATCCGCACGGCGACGCTGCCGCTCCTGGTGCTTGCCGCTGCCATGGGCTCGACCGCCGTCGGCCTGGTGCCGATCCCGATCGCTTTCTTTGCCGCGGCTCTTGCCATGGTCATCTTTCGCATCATTCCGCTGCGTGATGTCTATCGCTCGGTCGATGGGCCGATTCTGGTGATGCTGGCGGCGCTGATCCCGGTCAGCGATTCGCTCCGCACCACCGGGGGCACCGACGTGATCGCCAGCTGGCTCGGCACGGTTGCGGCCGGGCTGCCGCCGGCCGGTGCGCTGACGCTGATCCTGCTGGCGGCAATGGCGGTGACACCGTTCCTCAATAATGCGGCGACCGTGCTGGTCATGGCGCCGATCGCCGCCAGTTTCGCGACCACGCTCGGCTACCGGCCCGAGGCGTTCCTGATGGCGGTCGCCATCGGGGCCGGCTGCGATTTCCTCACCCCAATCGGCCATCAGTGCAATACGCTGGTCATGGGCCCGGGTGGCTACAAGTTCAGTGATTATCCGCGCCTCGGCCTGCCGTTGTCGGTGGTGATCGTCATCGTCAGCGTGCCGGCGCTGATCGCGGTCTGGCCGCTGCGGTAGAACAGGTTGGCATGGCCCCTGCAGGCGCCGCTGTGCCGGTGGTCGTTAGCCGTCACCCGCCGAGAATGGTGACGAGAACGGCACCCCAGAGCGCCAGCAGCACATTGCCGATCGCATAGCCGAGGCCGTAGCCGAGTGTCGGCACCTGGCTGCCGGCGCTCTCCTGTACGGCTGCCAGCGCCGGCGCCGATGTTCCGGCGCCGCAGCAGGTGCCGGCGAGCACGCCTTCGTTCATGCGGAAGACCCAGCGGCCGAGCGCGAGTGCGGCGACGTGCGAAATCACGCAGATCAGACAACTGGCGATGACCAGCGCCGGTCCGGACTGGATCAGGCCGGCGACGAAGCTCGGGCCCGCCGAGATGCCGACGCAGGCGATGAAGGCACAGAGCCCGACGCTGTCGAAGAACCAGAGGGTCGCCTCCGGCACGAAGCCGAAGGTGCGCCGGACCGAGCGCAGCCAGCCGGCGACGAGGCCGGCGACGAGGACGCCGACAGCGACGCCGAGGCCGATCTCCAATGCGCCGAGTTTCAGGGCGGGAATGCCGATGATGCCGCCGAGAAAGATGAAGACCCCGACAAAGACCATGTCCGTCGCCGTCGTCTCGCGGTCGGCATAACCGAGCAACGCGGCCGCATCCTCGACATGGCGCCTGGCGCCGGCGATCGACATCACGTCGCCGCGGCGCACGGTCAGCCCGGGAAAGATCGGGATCGGCTGGCCGGCGCGCAGGATTCCGCGCAGGAAGACCGAACGCGCTTCCGGCCGTTCGTTGAGCTGCCACAGGCGTTTTCCGGCAATTTCCTTGTTGGTCACCACCACGTCGAGGATCTCGACCGGGATGTCGAGAAGCTCGCGATCATCGAGCTCGGTGCCGATCCGGCTCGCATATTCGACGAGGAAGCCGCGAAGACCGGCGACCGCGATGACGTCTCCCGCCTGCAAGCGCTCCTTGGCTGAAGGGGTGATGATCTCGTTGCCCCTGCGGATCTGTTCGATATAGGCTTTCTGCCGTTCCGGAACTTTGGCTTCCGCTTCCTGGACCGTGAGGCCGACGAGAGTGTCGGCAATCTGGAAAGCGCGCGCCTCGATGTCGCGGCGGGCGGTGTTGTTGGTATCGTGCGGGGTGATGTTGAGCTCGGCTTCGAGCTCGGCGCAGGCCTCCTTGAGGCTGCGGCCGAACATCCGAGGCGCCAGTTGCGACTGGACGAGGATCGCGCTCACGACGCCGACGAGATAGGCGACCGCAAACGCGGTTGCCACCGCGGATTCGAATTGGCTGGCGGCTTCGGGTGTCGGCCCCGTCTTGCGGAAGGTGTCGATTGCGACGCCGACGGTCGCCGATTCCGTCGCTCCGCCCGCAAGTACGCCGGCTGCCGTTCCGAGATCGAAACCAAGGAAAATCGAAAGAACGATCGCGGTCACGAGCGCGACGACACACAGCGTGACGGTGACGGCGATCTGCGGCAAGGCGTCGGCGTTCAGGCTCTGGAAGAACTGCGGGCCGGTGCGGTAGCCGATGGCGAAGAGGAAGAGCAGGAAGAAAGCCTGCTTCACGTCGTTCGACAGCACGGCGTCGGTCTGGCCGATCAGAACGCCGGCAAGCAGGCAGCCTGTGACGGCCCCGACCGTCACGCCCGCGATCGTGATCTTGCCGATCGCGTAGCCGATGCCGAGTGCGAGGAACAAGGCAAGCTCCGGATGCATTCGCAGGCTATTGAAGATGGTGTCGAGCACGCGACGATCCTTCCCGTTCCACCTGCCGAAGACGGGTGCCTTCAGCCGGACGGTGCGCTGGTCACTGGGTTGGCAGGGACTTTCGTGCCTGCCGGAATCCGGGGATGCTTCTGGGCGCCAGGCCTGGTCAAACAGGCGAGGGGCGGCCGACCGCAGAGTGGCCGGCCGCCTCGTTGCGCTAGCTGATCTTGAGACCCTTTGCCGCCTGGTACGTCTGCACATAGCCGCGCGCCACGGAGCGCACGGCACGGCCGATCTGCGAATAGGCCTCGTCGTTGAGGTTGGCGAAGGAGACGCGGGCCGACCAGTTCGGCGCATCGAAGCCCGAGCCGTTCAAGAGAACGATGCCGTGATCCTCGGCGAGCCGGAAGGGGATGTCGAGTGGGTGGATATTGTCCTTGACCCAGTCGACGACATCCTGGCCCACATATTTTCGTAGCCAGAACTCGAAATCGATGATGCCGTAATAGTGGTCGAAATAGATGCCGGGATTGGACTCCACGCCCATGCCGTTGACGAGGTTCCAGAACCGCTTCTCGCAGATGGCGATGCAGGCCTTCTGATAGAGCTTCTCCACGTCCATCAGCTCGACAAGGCTGAAGAGCGACATCATGACCTGCTGGGGAAGCGACAGACCGGCGGTGTGGTTGAGGGCCACGTCGCGGCTGTCGGCGACGATGCGGTCGATGAACTTGACCTCGCGCGGCTTCGGCGTCATCGCCTTGTAGCGCTTTTCCAGCAACTGCTGGATCGGTTCCGGATGCGCCTTGATCTTCTCCTCGAAAATGTTGTCCTCAGCAACCGCAATCACGCCAAGGCGCCAGCCGGTGCAGCCGAAATACTTCGAATAGGAATAGACGCCGATCGTGTTGCGCGGGAGATGACCGAGCAAGGACTGGAAGCCGGGAACGAACGTGCCGTAGACGTCGTCGGTGAGAACGATCAGATCGGGACGCTTCGTGTTGACGAGATCGACGAGGCGCTTGATCGAATCGGGATCGAGCGCGACGGCGGACGGGTTGCCGGGATTGACCAGGAACAGCGCCTTGACTTCGGGGTTTTCGAGTGCCTTGACATCTTCGTCGGTGAGTTGGAACCGGTCTTCCTGCTCGGCGCTCACATTGATGGTCTTGAGGGTATAATCCTCAAGCTGCGGCATCTCGAGATAGGGCGTGAAGATGGGCGTGCCGAGCGCGATCGTGTCGCCGGCGTTCAGGATGCGCGCGTTCTTCAAGGCCTTGAAGATGTAGCACATGGCCGCGGTGCCGCCCTCGACCGGATAGAGGTCGAACTTCACGGCCGGCCGGTGACCGGCGCACATCGCCCACATGAGATACTCATGCGTGATGATTTCGTTGTGATGCAGCGCCCGGTCCGGAACGGGATAGTTGTCGCCGATGATCGAGTCGGTCAGTTCGTGCACGAAGGCGTCCGGTTCAAATCTGAACGTCTTGATGGCAAAGGCGACCACGTCGGACAGGGTCTTTGCGGCGGGAACACCCTCGTCCTCCTCGTCCGTATCGGCGACGGTCTGAAGCTGCTTCTTGATCCACTTCTGGAACCGCGCATGGGCACCGTCCTGCGGCGGCATGCCTGCCACGCCCGCCTTGGGGTCGTAATAGGCCCGTTTCGCCTCGGTCAGCGCGAACTGGCCGAGCAGGAAGAAGGCTTCGCGCGCCCGCGTCGCCGTCCAGTTCGGATTGCCGCGGCCGGCGTTCAGGAATGCCTTGGTGGATTTTTGAGCGCTCACCTTGGCGAGCTTGATCAGTTCGTCCTTGATCTCGAACGGGCTGAGATCGGAGATACTGTCGTAGAATTTTCTGTCCAACATGAACCACACTCCCAATAAAGGATGTTCCCTGTTTCTCGGAACGATGCTCTTAGTTTACGGCCCGCCGGAGGGTGCCAGCAGGATGACGATGACGAGACCGAAAATGGTCAAAAGTGTATTGCCGATGGCATAGGGCATGCCGTATCCCAGCGCCGGAACCTTGCTCTTGGCCGCTTCCTGAATCATGCCCAGTGCCGCCGTTGTCGTGCGCACTCCGGCGCAGGCGCCAAACAGGATCGCGGGATGAAAGCGGAAGACGTAGTGGCCGATTAGGACCGAAGCGATCATCGGCACGGACGTCGACACGATGCCCCACAGGAGCAGGGAAATGCCGACCTCCTGCAGTCCCGCGACAAAGCCCGGGCCGGCGCCGATGCCCACGACGGCAATGAAGATGTTCAAGCCCAGAGTGTTCAACAGCCAGAGCGCCGGAGACGGGATTCGGCCGAAGGCAGGGTAGGTGGTGCGAAGCCATCCGAGCACAAGGCCGGCGAGAAGCGCGCCGCCCGAGGTGGACATGCCGATCGGTATGCCGCCGATCGTCAGCGTCAGGGCGCCGATCATGGCGCCGATGAAAAGCCCCCAGCCGAGGAAGGCAATGTCGGTCGTTTCGACCGGGCGATCGGCAAAGCCGAGTGCCTTGATCGCGGCTTCGACGTGTCTCCTGGCGCCGCCGAGGGTGACGATATCGCCGCGTTCGACGGTCGTGCCGGGCAGGACCGGGATCTCGACCAGCGAGCGCATGATCTTGCGGGCATAGACGCCGCGCGCCCAATCTTCGGTGCTGACGTCGGCGAGCGTCCTGCCGGCGAGCGCCTTGCTGGTCACGTAGACGTCCACGACCTCGGCTTCGGCGTTCAGCAGTTCCTTGTCCTCGACCTCAAGCAGCTTGGTATCCAGGTTCTCGACGAGCAGGGCGCGTCTGCCGGAAAAGGCGACAACGTCGCCGGGCTGCAGCACGGTGTTGCCGTCCGCTTCGATGATCTGGCCGCCGCGCCGCAACCGTTCGACGAAGACGCGGATGCCGGGAAGCAGGTTCTTGACCGGCGTTCCGGTGAGCCCGCTCGCCTCGTCGACGCGATAGGCCCTGAGGCTGAAATCGTGGTAGGCGCGCGTGATCCCGGGTTCGCCGCTCTCGGATCCGCCGCCGAGCTTCGCCTCATATTCCTTGCAGGCGGCAGGAAGATCGATGCCGAGAAGCTTGGGGCCGAGCTGCGCCAGGATGATCGCCGAGCCGATGGTGCCCCAGATATAGGTCACCGCATAGGCAATCGGGATCTGATCGGTGTAGGTCTTGGCTTGTTCGGCGCTTAAGCCCATCGCGTTGATCTGATCGCTGGCAACGCCGATGGCCGCCGAAATCGTCTGAGAGCCTGCATACATGCCGGCGCCATAGCCGAGCGGCAGCCCGGCGATGAGCGCGCACAGATACGGGACGATCAGGCACAGCACCAATACCGATAGGGCGAAGAGGATCTGCTTGGGGCCGTCCGTGCTCAGGCCGCGAACGAATTGGGGGCCGACGCCGTAGCCGACGGCAAACAGGAACAGAAGGAACAGCGTCGACTTCAGGTCGCCGGAAACCTGGATCCCCAATTGCCCGATGACGACACCCGCCAGAAGCGTGGCGGTGACATTTCCAAGGTTGAACCCGGCGACCTTGATCGGACCGATCAGGAAACCAATGCCGAGGGCAAGAAAGACGGCCACGGGAGGATAGTTTCGAAGCGTCTCAACGAAAAAATCTATTGGGTTCACCGTCATCCCTTTCAGAAAGCTTGGTTACCACTACTCGCATCCGGGATTTACACGGACAGGTTGGATACTGCGTCGCGCGAGAACTGCTGTCGTCGACGAGCGAAATGGAGACAATGCCGGCGTGGATTGCCTTACTGAAGGACGCAATCACTTATTTTGAAAGCACATCACTGATTGTGCTTGTCTTCAAGTACGTAACAGTAACGGATGACGTTACGGGCTGTCGCTTGCGGTCATTGGAAACCGGCCGCAGGCTTCCGTGGTTCTTCGGTGCACTATGATGGGCTCCTAAAGGTCGGTGCTCGGCAAGCTCATTTTCGGCTTGCGTTATGTTATGATATTACATAACTAAATGCACATGAAGATATGCCGCATGTTGATATGCCTTGGCCGATCCGTTCCGGCGGTTGTCACCTCCGCCGAAGTGTGCGACGAAGGCTTTGATGGTGCTGCGACCGCGACAATGCGGAAGCGGCTGAAAAGGGAACACGGAACGGACGACCCGAATGGGGCCGAAACCGTGGCTGCCCCCGCAACTGTGAGCGGAAAGCGCATTCACACCATGTCACTGGCGATCAGCCGGGAAGACGTGGATGCGCGGCGACCCGCGAGCCAGGAGACCTGCCATCGAACCGATCAACCACAACGGACGGGGTGTTCCGATGGAAAAGAACTGGTTTTTGCGCGACGGCCATCCGTCATCAGACCGCTTTGCCACATTCTCTCCGGACCAATCCGGCGGAGAAGAGATATGGCCAATCCGGCATCCCGACAGCACAAGATAACGGTCTGCACCGATTGCCGTTTCACCGGCGGCCCCTGCCGGCCGGGCGCGGATCTGATCCAGCGGCTGAACCGCAGCATTGCGGCGCTCGGCGAGCCGCTCGACCAGGATTTTTCCATCGCTGGAACGGTCTGCATGGCCGCCTGCACAAGGCCTTGCACCATCGCCTTCCAGGCAACGGGAAAGGCGACCTACCTTTTCGGCGATATCGCGCCCGAGGAGGATATCGACGATCTCGTTTCCTTCGCCACGACCTATGCCGGGCGAGGCGACGGCATGACGCGGGCGGCCGAGCGGCCGCGCGGGCTCAACGGCAAGACGCTGGCGCGCATTCCGGCAGCGCTGCTGGTCTCCGAAGACATCGGCGGGCATTTCCAATGATGGCGCGGAGAGGGATGAACCGATGAGCTGCGCCGCGACAGGGGCCGGCCTTCGGGTCCGCGCCTTGGATTGGGGCCCGCGCCCGGAGCTGCGGCTGGTCCGCGAGGTCGACTTTGCCATTGCGCCCGGCAGCCGCCTTGCCATCCTCGGCCCGAACGGTGCCGGCAAGACGTCGCTGCTGCGCTGCCTCTATCGCTCGGCCCAGCCGATAGCGGGCACGATCGAGGTCGATGGCGTCGACATCTGGGCGATGACGGCGCGCGAGGCGGCCAAGATCATTGCCGTCGTGCTGCAGGAGATGCCGAGCGATTTTCCCTTCAGCGTGCGCGACGTGGTGATGATGGGGCGCATTCCCCGGCGTGAAGGCATGAGCGGTTGGACAGCGAAGGATCGCGAGACGGTGGCACATGCGCTCGAGCATCTCGATCTCACCCACCTTGCCGGACGGCAATTCTCCACGCTTTCGGGCGGCGAGAAGCAGCGGGTGCTGATCGCCCGGGCGCTCGCCCAGCAGCCGCGCATCATCATCCTGGACGAGCCGACCAACCATCTCGACATCCGCCACCAGCTCGAAATTCTCGACCTGTTGCAGACGCTGCAGCTGACGATCGTCACCACGCTGCACGACATCAACCTGGCCGCCGAATTTGCCACCGACGTGGCGATCCTGACGGAGGGCCGCATGACGGCCTTCGGCCCGCCCGAAGACGTGCTCAACCCGCAGGCGCTTTCCGCCGCCTTCGGCGTTACTGCCACTGCCCACAGCAACGCCGTTACCAGCGGCGCGCGCTTTTCCTTTTCACTCGCTCGACAGGGATCGATGTCATCATGAAGACCTTATTCGCCAGCTCCGCCCTTCTGCTCCTGACGCTTGCCGCGACGCCGGCGCTTGCCTTTCCCGTCACCGTCAAGAGCTGCAACCGCGAGGTGACCTTCGATGCCGCCCCCAAGCGGGCCGTCTCCAACGACGTCAATCTCACCGAAATGATGCTGGCCCTGAAGCTGCAGGATCGCATGGTCGGCTATACCGGCGTTTCCGGCTGGAAGACGCTGGACGAAAAGCTGCGCGAAGGCGTCAAGGCCCTGCCGGAGCTTTCGGAGAAATACCCGACCAAGGAGGTGCTGCTCAATGCCGACGCCGATTTCTACTTTGCCGGCTGGAACTACGGCATGAAGGTCGGCGGCGAGGTGACGCCGGAAACGCTCGAACCCTTCAAGATCAACGTCTATGAGCTGACCGAATCCTGCATCCACGTCATGGCCAAGGGCAAGCCGACGATGGACGACATGTTCGTCGATCTCCTCAATCTCGGCCGCATCTTCGGTGTCGAGGATCGGGCCCAGGCGCTTGTCGACGGCTATCGCGCCGATCTCGACAGGATCGTCACCGGCATTGGTGTCATCGAGCGTCCGACGCGCGTCTTCGTCTATGATTCCGGTGAGGAGAAGCCGTTTACATCGGGCCGTTTCGGCATCCCGACGGCGATGATCGAGGCGGCTGGCGGCGTCAACGTCATGGACGACGTGGAGAAAAGCTGGACCGAGATTTCCTGGGAGCCGGTGATCGACAAGAACCCCGAGGTGGTGGTGATCGTCAACTATGGCGAGGTGACCGCCGAGCAGAAGATCGCCTTCATGAAGAGCAATCCCGCCTTTAGGAACATCGATGCCGTCAAGAACGACCGCTTCGTCGTGCTCGACTATGTCGAGGCGACGCCGGGGCCGCGCAACATCGACGCCATTGCGCGGCTTGCCGAGGCCTTTCACGGGCAGGCGATGTAAGCTGAGCGACCAGCCGGACGCGCGCCGACCGGCGCGCTTCTCCTATTCTCATCGAAAACTCACCATGGACGGACTGTGAAGATCACCACCGCCTTTCTCGCGGCGCTGCTGTTGTTGTGCCTGACGATCACTGCCGCAGTCTCATTGGGGTCGGCGCCGATCCCGGTCTCGACCGTCTGGTCGATCATCGCTTCAAAACTTTCGCCCGGCAGCGTTGACGTCGTCTGGTCGGCCGGCCGCGAAAGCATCGTCTGGGACGTGCGTCTGCCGCGGGTCGTGCTTGCCGGGCTTGTCGGGGCGGGGCTGGCACTGACCGGCGCCGTGCTGCAGGCGGTCACCCGCAATCCGCTTGCCGACCCGCACCTGCTCGGTGTTTCCTCCGGCGGCGCGCTCGGCGCGATCATCGCGCTCCTGCACACCGGCCTCATCCTCGGCCCTGCCACGGTGCCGCTGTTTGCCTTTGCCGGCGCGCTGGTCGCGACCGCGCTTGTGGCGCTCGTCACGCGCGTTCTCGGCACCAATGCAGACAGGCTGGTGCTTTCCGGCGTCGCCGTCGCCTTCACCTTGACGTCGATCGGCAACCTGATGATTTTCCTCGGGGACCCGAGGGCGGTGCACACGGTGATCTTCTGGATGCTCGGCGGGCTCGGCCTTGCGCAATGGCCGCACCTCATCTATCCCGCCGTCGTGCTGACGGCCTGCCTTAGCTATCTCGTGCTGAGGGCGCGCGAGATCAATGCGCTTGCCATGGGCGACGAGACGGCAACGACGCTCGGCATTCCCGTTCGCCGGTTTCGCCTTCTGCTCTTCGTCGTCACCGCGCTTCTGACCGGGGTCATGGTCGCGTTTTCCGGCGCGATCGGCTTTGTCGGCCTGATGGTGCCGCATTTCGTGCGGCTGTTTGCCGGCAGCGACAATGTCCGGGTCATTCCGCTTTCCGCCTTCGTCGGTGCGCTGGTGCTGATCTCGGCCGATCTCTTCGCCCGCGTCGTCATGGCGCCCGAGGACATGCCGATCGGCGTCGTGACCGGGCTTGTCGGCGGCATCGCCTTTATTGCCATTCTGAAGCGGCGCGCGTAAGCCATCGGCATGGACACGGTGCGATTGCCGCCTATCTCTACTGCATAATTCCTTAAATCGGATCCGATTTAGGGATAAAATTATGCAGCAAGTTTAAAGCGTTACAGCGTCCTTTGCGCGCCATGTTTGACGCGCGGCGCTGTAGAGCCGATCGACCCGCAGCGCGACATGAGGAGCGAATGACCTATCAAGCTGAGGCCTGTACCCCGGATGAAGTGCTGAAATTCTGGTTCGAGGAACTGTCGCTCGACCATTGGTTCAAGCCGACGCGCGAGCTCGATGAACATTGCTTCCAGCGCTTCCAGTCGTCGCACCTCGCGCTTGCGAGGGAGATCGGCGACGTCTGGCGGGCGACGCCGGAGAACCGGCTGGCCGCGATCGTGCTTCTCGATCAACTGCCGCGCAACATGTATCGCGCCACGCCGCTCGCCTTTGCGACCGACGGTCTGGCGTTGAGGGAGGCCAAGCTCGCCGTCGGCGCCGGCGCCGACATGGCGGTCCGGCCGGAGTGGCGGGCGTTCTTCTACATGCCCTTCGAGCATTCGGAGAACCTGACGGATCAGACCATGGCGCTGAAGCTCTTCACCGAGCTCGGCGATCCCATGTATATCGACTATGCGATCCGGCACCGCGAGGTGATCGAGAAATTCGGCCGCTTCCCGCATCGCAACGCCTTCATCGGGCGGACGTCGACGGCGGCGGAACTGGCCTACCTGGCGCAGCCGGGCGCGGGATTCTGACGGTTTGAGCGGCGGCGAAGGCATGATTTCCCATGCCTTTGCATCTTTCCGCCGTCTTTCGTATTCAAACCGCATTGTGACGATTGTCCGGGCGATTCCGTACCGGGCGAAGTTCGGGCTTTCGAGGGGTTTGAAATTGCATTTCGTGGGAAAGTTGCTCGCTGTTTCTGTCTGCCTGCTGTCGCTGGCCGGTGCCGGCGCCGTCGTGGCGCAAACCGCCCAGCCGGCGCAGACGACGACGCAACCTGCCCAGACGCCCGCTCAGGCCCCTGACCAGACCAGTAACCAGCCGGCACAGAACGGCGCTCAGCCTGCCCAGGGCGGCGCCCAGCCTGCCCAGAACGCGCAGCCGGCCGCCGATGGCAAGGCGCAGCCGGCACCGACTGTGCAGCAACCCGCCGGCGGCGCGGTCCAACCGGCGCAAAACGCCGCGACGCCTGCGCAACCGACCGACGCAGCCCTCGCTGCCGAGGCCGGCCAGAGCCAGACGGCAGAGCAACTGGCCGATGCCGGCAAGGAGCTGAAGCGGCTGAGGGACCTCGTTGCCAAGGCCAGTGACGACGATATCGCGCTTGCCGAACTCAAGGTTCGGGTCGATGCCGTCGCCAAGCAGATCATCTCCACCTCGATCGCCACGCGTCCGCGGCTCGACGAGATCAAGGCGCGGCTGACCGAACTTGGCGATCCGCCGGGCGAGGGGCAGCCGCCGGAAGCCGACATCGTCACGGCCGAACGCAAGCGGCTGCTGGCCGAACGCGGCGAGATCAATGCGCTGACCGGGGAGGCCGAGAGCCTGTCGGTCCAGGCGACGAAACTGTCAAACGGCATCACCGCCACCCGGCGTGCGTTGTTTTCCAACACGCTGCTGAAGAACACCGACGTTTCAGTCGAAATGTTCGATGAGGCGCTGTCGGCGACGGTCAATGAAACCAAGGTGCTGTCGCGCAGCACGATGAGCTGGCTGACCTTCGTCTGGAACTACAAGCGGATTCCCTTGCTGACCGCGATCTTCCTGTCGATCTGCGCGGCAATGGTTTTCCTGGTCGGCAGCAACAGGCTGTTTTCGCCCTATATCCATCACGACAAGTCCGACGAGGAGCCGAGTTATTTCCGGCGGCTGTCGGTCGCCTTCTGGTCGACGCTCATCCCGACGATTTCAACGGGTGCCTTCGCCGTTTCGAGTTTCTTCTTCCTGCACAGTTTCAACGTGTTGCGTTCCGATATCACGCCGATCATCGCGATTGCGCTTGCCGTCATCGTGGCCGGGTTCTTCGTCACCACGCTCGCCAATGCGGTGCTGTCGCCGCGGGAATCGCGGTGGCGGCTGGTGCGCGTGTCGGACCGCGGCGCCAAGGTGCTGTTGATCACCATCTTCGCCATGGCGCTGGTCAACGGCCTGGACTACATGTTCGGCGGCGTCAGCGAGGCGCTCGGCTCGCCCGTCGTTCTGACCGTGGTGAAGAGCTTCATCGCCTCCGTCGTCATCGGCCTGATCATCATTGCTTCGGCCTGGATCAAGCCGACGCTGAAGCGCGACGAGCCCTTCGACGCGCCGGGACGTCCCTGGCCACGCGTCGTCTCCATCGGGCTGATGCTGACCGGCGCGTCGCTGATCATCGCGGCCGCTTCCGGCTATGTCGGCCTATCCCGCTTCATCGCCACGCAGATCATCATCACCGGCGCCATCCTGGTGATGATGTATATCGGCTTCCTCACCGGCAAGGCGGTCTCGCGCCAGGGAGCGTTTGCCGAAACCGCAGCCGGGCGCTATCTCGAGCGCCGCTACAAGCTGGAACAGGTCGGGCTCGACCAGGTGGGTCTGGCCGCCGGGCTCAGCATCTACGCACTGGTGATCCTGTTCTTCATCCCGCTGATCCTGCTGCAGTGGGGCTTCCAGGTCGCCGACATCGAATCCTGGACCTATCGCGCCGTCACCGAGATCAAGATCGGCACCATCACCATCTCGCTCATGGGCATCATGGCGGGCGTCCTGTTCTTCGCGCTCGGCTACGTCGTCACCCGTTGGGTGCAGCGCTGGATCGACGGCAACGTCATGGCGCGCAGCCGGGTGGATGCCGGCGTCAGGAACTCGATCCGCACGGGCATCGGTTATATCGGCGTCGGGCTTGCGGGCCTGATCGGCCTTTCGGCGGCCGGTATCGACCTTTCCAATCTCGCGCTCGTCGCCGGTGCCCTCTCGCTCGGCGTCGGTTTCGGCCTGCAGAACATCGTCTCCAACTTCGTCTCGGGCCTGATCCTTTTGGTCGAGCGCCCGTTCAAGGTCGGCGACTGGATCGTCAGCGGCACGACGGAAGGCTTCGTCAAGCGTATCTCGGTGCGCGCCACCGAGATCGAGACCTTCCAGCACCAGTCGATCATGATGCCGAACTCGCTGCTGATCAACGCGTCGGTCGGGAACTGGACCCACCGCAACAAGCTCGGCCGCTCGGAAATTGCGGTGACCGTCACCTATGCCAGCGACCCACGGCGGATCATGGATCTGCTGGCCGAGATCGCCGGCGCCCATCCGATGGTGCTGAAGAACCCGTCCCCAACCGTCGGCTTTACCGCATTTGGCGATGAACGCATGACCTTCGAGCTCAGGATCTACGTGGCCGACGTCTTGACCGGCGGCGGCGTGCGCAACGACCTTCGTGTCGCCATCTACGAGCGCTTCCGCGACGAGGGCATCGGCGCGCCGTTCCCGCTCAAGATCGAGGACGTGCCGATCGAGGACCAGACCGGCATCGAGAGCCACGAACCGGAGACGGTCGGCGAGCCCAAGGGCGCAACGTCGGCCGAGGCGAGGGCTGCCGCCTCGAAGAAGGAAGCCGCTTCCGCCGCGCCGCTTGACGAGGAAGGTGAAGAGGAAGGCGGCAAGCGCCGCGCTTCCAGCCGCCGCTCAAACCCCAACCGCTGATAAACGGAGCGTTCAGCCGCTATTCAGCCTGCCCGCGATAAAAAGCATGCAATTCTTCTTTTGACGGTCTAGGCTGTCACGGGCTGAAGAGGTGGCCGGAGCCACCGTCGCAATCCGACGGGGTGGCCGGCTGGACAAAAGGGCGGCGCCGCGGGCGTCGATGGGCGATGAAGACATTTGTGATTGCTTTGCTTTCCGGCGTGCTGGCGGCAGGGGCGGTATCGGCCGCGACTGTCACGAACAAGGATGGCGAGACTGCTGTTCTGGTTGTCGTCGAGGGTGAAAGCCGCATGGAAGTGGCGATCAGCGCCGGCGCCACGGAGATGATCTGCCCCAGTGGCTGCTTCGTCACCACGCCGAGCGGCGACCGCATCGGCCTGCAGGGCGACGAGAATGTCGAGATCGTCAACGGTTCGGCGATCGTCAAGTAAGAGCACCTCTTCATACCGGAATTTCGAAACGGCGTCGGGATCACCCGGCGCCGTTTCCGTTTCGGGACCTCGCCGGCAAAATCCGCATGCAAGGGGCCGTAAACCGAATGGGTTAGAGCCCCCTAATCCCATTTGGCAATTGAATGAAATGCGGCCATCGTTCGTTAATCCAGGGACGAGCTTGCCAAGCGTTTTCGTGCGGAACGGGTGTCGGAGGGGCGGGCCGGCCGCATTGACAGGGCCGGCAATGGACCGCACCCTTCAGATTGTCGGCCGGTGCGCGGGCGGCGGGGCAGGCGACTTTGTACGCACTAAGGTCGCTGCAGCACTTTGAACTGCCGCATGTTTTTATCCTTAAATCGGCAAGGATTTAAGGAAACACGCAATAGGGACATGGACGGGCATGTCCGGGGGGTATGACATGCATTGCCTTCGCATGGTCATGACGGTCTTCCTGGTGCTGATCTGTTCGCAGGCGCTTGCCGAAAAGCGGGTGGCGCTGGTCATCGGCAATTCGGCCTATCAGCATGTGCCGACGCTGCCCAACCCCGACAACGATGCCGGCGACATGGCGGCCAAGCTGAGGGATCTGGGCTTCGAGGTCGTCGTCGGCCGCGACCTCGATCTTGCCGGCGTCCGCAACACGATCCGCGATTTCGTCGGCAAGCTCGACGGCGCCGACCTGGCGCTGTTCTACTATGCCGGGCACGGCCTGCAGGTGAACGGCGAGAATTACATCGCGCCCGTCGACGCCAAGCTTCTTTCCTATATCGACCTCGAATTCGAGGCGGTGCCGATCAACCTGATCCTTTCGGCGATGGAGCGCAGCACCCGGGTCAATCTGGTGTTTCTCGATGCCTGTCGCGACAATCCGCTGGCCGTCAATCTTGCCCGTTCGATGGGCACGCGCTCCAGCTCGATCGGCCGGGGGCTGGCGAAGGTCGGCACCGGCATCGGCTCCCTGATCGCCTTTGCCACCCAGCCCGGCAACGTCGCGCTCGATGGCGCCGGACGCAACTCGCCCTTTACGGCCGCTCTGCTTCGCCATCTCGGCAAGCCGGGGCGGGACATTACCCGCGAGCTGATCGACGTGCGCCGCGACGTGCTGGCGGCGACCGCTGGCAAACAGGTGCCCTGGGACAATTCCTCGCTGACGGGCGAGGTGGTGCTGAAGCCGTCGACGGCGCCGGAAGCCGCCGCATCGACCGGCAGCGGCAAGGGGGATAATGCGGCCGAGCTTGCCTATTGGGATACGATCAAGGGATCGAGCGACCGGGACCTGTTCGACGCCTATCTCCAGCAATATCCCGCCGGCACGTTCGTTTCTCTGGCCAAGGCGAAGATCAGGATCATCGAGCGCGCCGCTGCCGATGGGGCTGCGGCAACCGAGCAAGTGGCCGCGCTGACGCAGCCGCCGGTTACCGAAACCCCGGCGCTTGAAACCACTGAGCCGGACCGCGAGCTGGTGCGCTCGATCCAGAAGGAGCTGAACCGCGTCGGCTGCCGCGCCGGCAGCGAAGACGGGCTCTGGGGTTTGGGCAGCCGCCGGGCGCTGGAGCAGTTCGCCAGGCTCAGCAAGGTCGAGCTTGCGGCTCTCGAACCGTCTGGTGACGTGCTGGCGCGATTGCGGACGCAGAAGGCGCAGATCTGCCCGCTTGTCTGCGCCCAGAACCAGCAGCTGAAAAGCGGCCGCTGCGTTGACGTCAAACGCGAGGCGAAGCTGCCGGAGCCGTCGAAGACGCGCAGCACCGGCGAGACGCCGGCCAAAAAGACACCATCGAACGCGATCACGGCGCCGGATGACGCCAAGAGAAAGAGCTTCGCCAGTTGCCCGGCGAGTGCCCAGCTTGCGGCCCGCCAGACGTTGCAGCCCGGCACGGGGCGCGGACGCACGGTGAGATCCGCCACGCATTCTTGCGGCCGCGCCTTCGTTTGCCGCCGGGCCGCCCGCGGGCAGCCCTGGGATTGCGACTGGCGGTGAGAGCACCGCGCAAACCGTCATGGTCGCGAGACGACGTGATTGGCGAGTGACATTCGAGCGCCGCGCGTCAAATATGACGCGCAAGGGACGCTGTAACGCTTTAAACTTGCTGCATAATTCCTTAGATCGGATCCGATTTAAGGAATTGTGCAGCAGAGCGTTTCCGGTACAGACGGAATGGTGGAAACGCTCTATCTCTTTGTTTGTAGGCAATTCCGGACGCAAAACGCTCCGCACTTTTGCTGGAATTGCTCTGGAGGGAGGACGGTTTTCCATGGCGAATGAGCTTCCAGCACTCTCCCCAGGGGAGGCCGCTCCAGCGTTCTCGCTGCCCGCTGCCAACATCGAGGGCATGGTGTCGCTCGCGGACCTGCGTGGCCGACCGTTCCTTATCGGGCTGTTTCGCGGCCTGCATTGCCCGTTCTGCCGGCGTCAGCTCCGGCAGTTTTCAGCACTCCAGCCCGCCTTGCACGAGGCGGGCGTCGAGACGCTGGCCGTGATCAACACGCCGGTGGAGCGGGCGCGGCTCTATCTCCAGTTCCAGCCGACGCCGGTCACGGTGCTGTGCGATCCCGACTGCCGAACGCATCGCGACTTCGGTGTGCCACGCGTCGTCTTCGCGGCAGCCGACAGCGGGGAGAAGCCGCAATGGCCCTTCCACACCAGCGTCGAACAATTTGCCGCCGCGCGCATCAACCCGAACGGCGAAATGGCCGAGCCGATGCAGCCGATGGAGGCCAATACCGTGCTCAATGCCAAGGATGGCTTCGAGCTGCTGGACGCCGACCGGTCCATTTTCGAGAATCACGGCACCCAGCTTGTCGGCCATTTCCTCGTCGATGCATTGGGCCGCATTGCCTGGGCTGAGATTGAGGCGCGCAACGGGCCGGAGGCGATCGGGACTTTTCCGACCGCTGAGCGGATCATCGCCGCCGCAAGAGATATCGCGATTTCTTCCGCCAAGTAGGGCACGGCGATGATGGACGCGGCGGTGGCGAAGGCTGGGGCCTTATGCATGCGCCGATGTTTCAGTCGCGCCGATGACCGAAGCCTGTTCGCGTGTCGCGCTGTTGGCGGTCTGCCTCGGCCGGCCCCGCCCGCGTGTTTTCGGCTCGCGTAGACGAGGGCGATCGAGGCGGCGATGAACAGCGGCAGCCGGAAAGGCTGCGGCAAGGCCGCATTTCGGGGCTTGATTTTACCGTGGCAATCGCAACGATCCGGCTACCTTCAAACATGGCTCGCCGCCAGAGGATGCCCCCCATGAAACTGCAGCTGATCCGTAACGCCACCCTGAAGCTCGACTATGCCGGCCGCACGGTGCTGATCGATCCCTATCTCGCGCCGAAACACAGCCTGCCATCCTTTGCCAATCGGTCGGAGAACCCGATGGTCGAGCTGCCGGTGTCGATCGAGACGATTCTCGACGGCGTCGAGCTGGTCATCGTCTCGCACCTGCACTCCGATCATTTCGACAGCGTGGCCAAGGAGCGCTTGGCGAAGCATCTGCCGATCTTCTGTCAGCCAGGCGACGAAGGGGAGATCCGCGCGGCGGGTTTTACCGATGTTACGCCGCTCAATGATCGGGCCACGTGGCAGGGGCTGACGCTGACACGGCGTCAAGGCAGCCACGGTCTTGGTCCTGTCGTCGAGCTGATGGGCCCGGTCATGGGCTTGACGCTTGAAGGCGAGGGCGAGCCTTCGGTCTATTGGGCCGGCGACACCGTGCTCTATCCACCGGTGGCAGACGTGATCGCCGAGACGAAGCCGGACATCATCGTCACCCATTCCTGTGGCGCGCGCTGGGACGGCGACCTGATCGTCATGGACGTGCAGGAAACCGTTGCCGTCTGCGAAACATCCGGCGATGCGGTGGTCGTCGCCACCCACATGGAGGCGCTCGACCATGCCACGATCAGCCGGCAGAACCTGCGCGAGGCCGCCGAGGCGCGCGGCATTTCCGCAACGAAACTACTGATCCCGGCCGACGGCGATGTGCTGGTGCTGTCAGCGCCTGCCGTTGCCGGGTGAATTCCTTTTCGGCGGCAAGTAGTTCCAGGCGCGCCTTCAGCCACGCCTCAGATGAAACGATTTCGTTCTGCATGGTTGGTTTCCTTCGTGTTGAGATCTTTGCCGATCGGGCCTTACGGCCGATGGGCGGAGCTTCGCCCGTCTGCGATCAGTCTGAGCCAGGGCCCGGCGTGGAAGGCACTCATCAGACCGTACATCGCGACCATTCCCGTCAGCGGGGACGTCGGCGCGGTCGTGCAGAGCATGTCCGGTTCGCCGACACTCAGAATGCCGGTCAGCAGCGCCATGATCGCGAAGGTCGGGCTGGCGAGGAGTGAAAGCCGGTCGGATAGGCCAAGTGCTATCGCCCTTCGCCACCCTTCAATCGTTCCGGTTCTGTCCGTCGTCATTTTCGGATATCCATTCGTTGGTCGGTCTTGCAGGTCGCTGCCGATCTGCGGGTACAGTTAGCGCCGGATGCCGGGAGGACGGGAGTTACAAGTTTGACGGGATTGCGATGGACTCGCTGATCACGGCTGCAGCGCGGGCGCTGGCGGCGGGCGATCCGCTCGGTGCGCTGAAACGCGTAGCACTTCGCGACGACGCGCCGGCGCTGGCGCTGCGCGGGATTGCGATGGCCCAACTCGGCGATTTCCCGCGCGCAAAGGTTTTGCTGAAAAGCGCTGCGCGCGCGTTCGGCGCAAGGGAGGCGGTGGCACGGGCGCGATGTGTCGTCGCCGAAGCCGAGATTGCGCTCGTTTCGCGCGATCTCGGCTGGCCCGAAAAGGCGCTCGATACGGCGCGCGCCACGCTCGATGCCCACGGCGATCGCGCCAACGCTGCTCATGCGCGCAATCTCCAGGTCCGCCGTCTGGTGCTGATCGGCCGCCTCGACGCCGCCGAGCAGGCGCTTGCCGGTTTCGACCCGACGCCGTTGCCGCCTGCGTCGCGGGCCGCCCATGCTCTCATTGTTGCGGGCATCGCCATCCGGCGCTTGCGCACCAAGGTGGCGCGTGAGGCGCTGGTGCAGGCCCGAGAGGCGGCGCGCGAAGCGGATGTCCCGGCACTGATCGCCGAAGTCGAAGGCGCATCTCTCGCCCTCGACACACCGGTTGCACGCCTGCTCGCCCGTGGCGAGGAGAAGGCGTTGTTGCTTGAAGAGGTCGAGGCGTTGCTGGCGTCCGGCGCACTGGTCGTCGATGCATGCCGCCATGTCGTGCGGGCAGATGACAGGGTCGTGTCGCTCGCAACGCGCCCGGTTCTCTTTGCGCTCGCCCGGACGCTGGCCGAAGCCTGGCCCGGGGATGCGCCGAGGAGTTTGCTTCTCGCCCGCGCCTTCCGGGCCAGGCACGCCGATGAATCGCACCGCGCCCGGCTGCGCGTCGAAATCGGGCGGCTTCGGGCAGAGCTACGGGACGTGGCAGAGGTAAGCGCGACAGGGCGCGGCTTTGCACTTCTGCCGCGGCACGCCGGGAGGGTCGCCGTGCTGGCGCCGCCCGTCGAGGGGCAGCATGGCGCGGTGCTTGCCTTGCTCGCCGATGGCGAGGCATGGGCGAGCTCGGCGCTGGCGATGGCGCTTGGCGCCAGCCCGCGCACGGTGCAGCGGGCGCTTGACGCGCTTAGCGCCGCCGGCGAGGTGCAGTCGGTCGGGCGGGGGCGTGCGCGCCGCTGGATGATGCCGCCGGTGCCGGGTTTCCCGACAGTGTTGTTACTCCCCGGTCCGCTGCCGAGCGATTAGGATGAAACGATGAAACGAACCTCCGCCGAAATTCTCCGCGAATATGGCCCCTTTCCCGGTGCCGACCACGTGCATGGCGTTACCTTCGACGGCCATCACGTCTGGTTTGCCTCCGGCGATAAACTGAATGCGCTCGATCCCGAAAGCGGGCAGGCGGTGCGCTCCATCGACGTCGCCGCTCATGCGGGAACGGCCTTCGACGGGCAGCACCTGTTCCAGATCGCCGAGGATTGCATCCAGAAGATCGATCCGAAGACCGGTCGCGTGCTTTCGACGATCCCGGCGCCGGGCAATGGCGGCGACTCCGGCCTTGCCTGGGCGGAAGGCACGCTCTGGGTGGGACAGCATCGGGGTCGGAAAATCCATCAGATCGATCCGGAGACGGGGGCCATCCTGCGCACAATCGAGTCCAACCGCGTCGTCACCGGCGTCACCTGGGTCGACGGCGACCTGTGGCATGGCACCTGGGAAGGGGACGTCAGCGATATCAGGCGCATCGATCCGGAAACGGGCGAGGTGCTGGAGAGGCTCGACATGCCGGCCGGCATGGCAGTGTCGGGGCTCGAGGCCGATGGCGGCGACCGCTTCTTCTGCGGCGGAGGCTCAAGCGGCAAGGTGAGAGCCATCCGCCGTCCGAAGCGGCCCGCGGCAGCCGACCGCAGCGCCAGAAGCAAATAGTCCACGCTCTCACTCTGGGTGCCGCTTACGCTACAGCGCCGCGCGTCAAACATGACGCGCTAAGGACGCTGTAACACTTTAAACTTGCTGCATAATTTATCCTTAAATCGATTCCGATTTAAGGAATTATGCAGTAGGCGGTGCGTCGAACACGCTTGCCGACACCGCGATCAAGGTATGGCGAAAATGCTGATCTCGTTGGTGATGCCGCGCAGCGTGACGTTGTGGGTCATCGGGTTGAGGCCGCGGTCGCTGAGCAGGCCGGCGGCGGCCGGATCCTTGAGCACCGCGCTGGTAGCGAAGATCTCCTGGGCGGTCGCCAGGTGCTGCACGCGGGAGGCGATGTTGACCGTCTGGCCGAAATAGTCCTGCCGCTCGTTGAGGCTGACGGCGATGCAGGGACCTTCGTGGATGCCGATCTTCAACAACAGGTCCTCGCTGCTGCGCTCCTGGTTGAGCTGGCGCATGGCCTCGCGCATCCGCATGGCGGCGGCAATGGCGCGGTCGGGCGTCGGGAAGGTTGCCATCACGGCGTCGCCGATCGTCTTGACCACGGCGCCGGCCTCGGCGGCCACGATCTCGTTGAGCACACTGAAATGGGTCTTCACCAGGTCGAAGGCGGCGAGGTCGCCGACGCGCTCGTAAAGCTCGGTCGAGCCGCGCAGGTCGGTAAACAGGAACGTCAGGCTGGTGATCTTCAGGCGCTGGTCGACGTCGATCGTGTCGGTGCGATAGATGTCGCGGAACGTCTGGTTGGTGAGCAGCCGCTTGGCCGTCAGGAAGGGGCGCCGGCGCCCGAGCAGCGCATGCAGCGCTTCGCCGGCGACGCAGACACTCGGCAGGGTGCGCACCTCCGCATGGTTTTCCACCTGGATGCGCAGCGGCCCCGGCTGCAGGCTGATGGTCTCGTTGTGCCGGTGCGTGCGGTCGAACACCAGGGACAGGTTTCGCTTTTCCTTCGTCGGCTCTCCCGATACGTCGAGGAACTGAGCCGCATGGGTCACCGGCTCGAAGATGATGACGAACTCCGCCGGAAGCTGCAGCGCGATGACCGCCTTTTCACCGGGCGGCAGTTCGAGCGTCTCGAGCACGAATTCTTCGACCATTTCCTCGTAATCATCGTCCGGCAGGTCGACGCCGGAGCCCCAGTAGATCTGGCGGAAATATTCGGCGGCCGACAGCTCGTGCGGATTGTGGGCCTCGATGTGGCGGACGCGCGGGCTGACGGTAAACGTCACCTCGATCATCTCGTCCAGCGTCGGCTCATAGCCGGCGGCGCAGAGCGCGCAGGTATAGGCCTCGCTCTGCACTGTCTTCAGCGACGTGTTGGCGTCGAGCACGCCGCCGCAGCCAGGACACAGCACATTCCAAGACAGTTCGAACAGCCCGAGGCGCGAGGCGTGCAGGAAGCCGGCGATCGTCTTTTCTTGGTCGAGCCCGTATTCGGCGGCAAAGGCGAGCGCATTGATGCGGCCGAGCTTGCGGTCCGGCGCGTCGCGCACGTGCCGCTCGAGGGCATCGGCGAAGGCGGGTGCCACCGACTGGCGCAGCACGTCGAAGAGGGCCTGGGTTTCGCTCATGGTGGTATCTTATACTGAAATAGGCGCGCGGTCAGCGCCTTGTCTTGGCGGGCTGGTAAGCTGAGCCGGCTCTTCGACCAGCCGATGGGAGCCGGCGCCGTGTCGACGCTTTTGCCAAGGTCAACTCTGCTCCAGGGCCGTCTCGTTGGCCCCTTTGCGCTTGGCCTGAAGCATCTTATTGTAAGAGGGTGGTAGGCCGCGGGGGGTGTTGAATGTCGGCACGGCCGTTCTCGAAGATTTCTGCGCCGCTCGGCGGGCTGCTCGCCGTGATCGGGCTCGTGGCGGTCGCTGCACTGACGACACCGGACATAACCGGACGAACCAGGCTCAGTTTGGAGGTGCTGCTCGCTCTCATCTGGGCCATCTATATCCTGCAACTGATCGAGACGCTGATGGCGCAGGGCGCGAGAGGCGTTCGGGACAGTATGCCGGCGATCATTATCGATGCGCTTGCCGTCTTGGTTCCTCTCGCCGCGGTGCTGTTCGTCGGCACGCGCGATCAGAGCCTCTACTGTGCCATCTGGCTGCTGAAACCTCTGCGCGGATCGCCCTTCTTCCGGCTTATGGGCAGGGTCCTGAGCAAAGAGGCCCGTAACCTGATCGGCATCACCTCGATCTTCGGCATCGTTCTTTTCTGTGCGGCGCTCGCGGCCTATCTCATCGAGCGCGACGTCCAGCCCGACACGTTCGGCAGCATCCCCCAGGCGATGTGGTGGGCGGTGGTGACGCTGTCGACCACCGGCTATGGCGACAAGATTCCGCAAAGCTTCGCCGGCCGCGTCCTTGCCGGGCTGGTCATGATGTGCGGCATCGGCATCTTTGCGCTCTGGGCCGGCATCCTCGCCACCGGCTTCTACGAAGAAGTCCGTCGCCGGGACTTCGTGCGCAATTGGCAGTTGGTGGCGGCCGTGCCGCTGTTTCAGAGGCTTGGCTCGGCCGCGCTCGTCGAGATCGTGCGGGCGCTGAGGCCCCGCGTCGTGCCGGCGGGCGCCGTCATCTGCCGCAAGGGCGAGACCGGCGACCAGATGTTCTTCATCGTCGAGGGTCGCGTCAGCATCGCGACACCGAACCCCGTGGAGCTGGGCGCTGGCAGCTTCTTCGGCGAGATGGCGCTGATTACGGGCGAGCCCCGCTCGGCGACCGTCAGCGCGGCGACCGAGGTCTCGCTGTTGTCGCTGTATTCGGAGGATTTCCAGATGCTGTCCAGCAGCAACCCGGAAATCGCGGACATCATCCGCAAGACTGCGCTCGAGCGGCGCGGCGCGACGCCGAAGGCCTGACGGCCCCGTATGCCATCGGGTCGTATGCCCAGACCTGAACGCAAGCGCGCCAAGCAGCCATTTCACCGGCCGCTCATTAACAGCCGGGAAAGTCTTTCTCCCCTAGCATGGCTTCGGGGACACTCATTCTTATAGGCGATCAATGTCATTTTTCGGCGTTTCCGGAATGTACTATTCCGGTGAATCCCTTGCTGAGCACCGCATCGTGCTTGCCGAGGACTCCAACCTGTTTTCGTCGATGGTCTCGAAGCGGCTGAAAGAGCTGTTCGACATCGACGTCATCGTCTGCCGCGACTATGACGATCTGCAGTTTGCCGTCGAAAATGCGACGTTCCCGGCGTCGCTGGCCATTTCCAACATCAATCTGCCCGGCGCCGAAAATGGCGAGGCGCTCAACTATCTCATCGAGATGAGCGTGCCGACCGTGGTCTTCACCGGTTCGTTCCAGGAATCGACGCGCGAGAAGATCCTGGCCATGGAGATCGTCGACTACGTCATCAAGGACAGCGTCTTTGCCGTCGACATGCTGGCGGAATCGGTCTGCCGGTTCCTCACCAACCACAAGCACCACGTGCTTGTCGTCGATGACAGCCCGACGGCACGGGCACTTCTGACGACGCAGCTGAAGCGCTACAACTTCCGCACCAGCTCGGCCGAGAGCGGTGCCGTTGCACTCGAGATCCTCAAGAACAACCCCGATATCGGCCTCGTCATCACCGACTACAACATGCCCGACATCGACGGCTTCGAGCTGACGCGGCGCATCCGCAGCGCCTATGGTCCGCATCAGCTGCGCATCATCGGCGTTTCGTCCTCGACCAACCGGCTCCTGTCGGCGCGCTTCCTCAAGGCCGGCGGCAACGACTTCGTCGTGCGCCCCTTCGTCAACGAGGAGTTCTATTGCCGCGTCAACCAGAACCTCGACACGCTGACCAAGATCAAGACCTTGAGCGAAAAGGTCAAAGTCCCGGCATAGGCCGGCGGCCGATCCCGCCGAGCTCGCCGGCTGAAGGGTGAGCAGGCACGGCACCTGGACCTTGCCGCCGCCTTCGATTGAAGGCGGCGGCGCTCTTCCGTCGGTCGTTCGCGCCGGCGCCATTGCAGCTTTCCTGCGCTTGCGACCCGTAGAATTGCCCGGGTCGCGAGAAAAGACTCCTTACGGTTGCCGCATTAACGAAATTGCAATCCGGACCGTCTTCAATCGGCCGCAATAAAAAGTGGGGAACCCGGTAGCGCCTGGTCATGCCAAGACGAAACGTCTGGCGTGATCCGTGCCGGGTATAATCGTATATTGGGAGCCAGCGTCGCCCTTTGGGGACAGCACGCCTGCGGCTCGAAATCGGGATTTGCAGGGACGTGAGATTGCGCCGCACGCCGGGTCGGATGAATTCTGTGCAGAAGCACGGCGACAAGCGCATGCTGCTCATTGAAGATTCCCGCATGTTTGCCACCGCGCTGAAATACGGCCTGGAAACCGTGCATGGCATCCGGGTCACCCATTGCGCCTCGCTTGAGGCGCTGCGCCAGGAAATGACTGCCGCCCCCGGCAGCTTCTCGCTTGCCGTGCTTGATCTCAACCTTCCCGATGCGCCCAATTGCGAGGCGCTCGACTTCATCCTCGCCAACAATCTGCCGGCCGTGGTCTTCACAGCTGCGTTCAACGACAGGACGCGCGACCAGATCCTTGGCCGCGGCGCGCTGGACTGCGTCATCAAGAACCAGCCGGAATCGATCAATCTGCTGATCGGTGCCGTCGACCGGGCCTTGACCAACGGCAAGACGACGGTGCTGCTTGCCGATTCCGACACGCCGTCGCGCGTCGAGCTTGCCGGCATCCTGCGCCGGCAACGGATTTCCGTGTGCGAGGTCACCTCTGCCGCCGATGCGCTGCAGGTGCTCGATTCCGGCGAGGCGATCGATCTCGTCGTCACCGATCTCGATCTCTCCGACATGAGCGGCGCGGCGCTGCTTGCCGAAGTGCGCCGGCGCCAGGGTGACGAGGCCCTGCCGGTGATCGCGCTTTCCGACAGCGGCGACCGCCGGATCGGCGCGCGGTTCCTTGAGGCCGGCGGCACGGACTTCATTCAGAAGCCGTTCCTGGAGGCCGAGTTCAACGGCCGCATCGCCTATGCCGCCGGTATCCAGAAACGGCTGCAGACGCTGCAGCGCCAGGCGGCGAGCGATTATCTGACCGACATCTACAACCGCCGGCATTTCTTCCTGACCGGCCCGCGCTTGGTCGAGCAGTGCCTGCGCCGCGGCGAGACGACCGCCATCGCCATCCTCGACATCGACCATTTCAAGCGGCTGAACGATACCTACGGCCACGAGATCGGCGACGTGGTGCTGAAGCATGTGGCCAAGCGGCTGACGGCGCTGGTCGACGACGAACACCTGCTGGCGCGCCTCGGCGGCGAGGAATTCGGCATCCTGTTCAACGGTTGCGACGTCAAGCGCGCATTCGCCTTCTGCGAGAAGCTGCGCATCGAGCTTGCGAAATCACGCATCGTCGCGGATGACGAGGAACTGTCGATCACCGTGTCGATCGGCCTTGCGACGATCGAGGCGCCGGAATCCTTCGAGAACTACCTGCATGCGGCCGACCAGTTTCTCTACATGGCCAAGCATGCCGGCCGAAACCGCGTGATCTCCGAGCTGGCGTTGCTCGATGCGCTGGCGTCCTAAATAGCTGCAATCCGCCATTTTTCTGACGGTCCAGCGGGGCGGATTTGTTCCCGCATGACGGCGCGATTGCGTTGCTTGCCGGTGTGCCCGCAATAAATCCCTGGGCGTTGTCGGCCCTGACATCCGCGAAACGTCCTCTAGTTAGCTGGACATGTTGCAGCTATGCGAAGAGGAGCCTGCATATGACGAATGTTGTTTCGAATCTCTGGTTTGAGAAGGACGCGCTTGAAGCCGTCGAGTTCTACATCTCACTCGTCCCCAATTCGGCGATCATCCGCACGACGACGCTGCCGGCGGAGTCGCCGAGCGGTCCGCCCGGCAGCGTCAAGGTGATCGAGTTCACGTTAGGCAAGCAGGAATTCATGGCGCTCGAAGCCGGGCCGCTCGACCCGTTCAACCATTCCTTCTCGATCATGATCCAATGCGACAATCAGCAGGAGATTGATCGTCTCTGGAATGCGTTGCTTGAAAACGGCGGTGAGGCCGAGCAATGCGGCTGGCTGCGAGATCGCTGGGGTCTGTGCTGGCAGATCGCGCCGAGGGTGCTGGGCGATATGATCGCCCATTCGGACCGCGAGCGTGCCAAGCGGGCAACCGAGGCGATGCTCGGCATGGTCAAGCTCGATATCGCCGCACTCGAACAGGCGTTCCATAGCCACGGGTGAAGAACCGCCGGGGAAAGCCTGGTAGGGAGGGGCAAGGACTGAAGGTTTGACCGGCGCGAGGGCCTACTGCATAATTCCTTAAATCGGATCCGATTTAAGGATCAAATTATGCAGCAAGTTTAAAGTGTTACAGCGTCCTTAGCGCGTCATTTTTGACGCGCGGCGCTGTATCGGTCCCAAAGCCGGATCGGCGCAGCGACGCCGGTCTTGGCCGCTGCTCGGACGACCCGGTGCCGGCTATTTCCTGGCCTGCGGATAAATCGTCTCACCGCGCTTCAGCATCTCGACGAAGGTCTCGATCTTTTTCCTGCGTCCGGCCTCGGTCTTCATGTTGTGGGTGCGGAAGGCGAGCGCGAAGCGGTTCTGCTCGCTGAGCTTTGCCAGCATTTCCTTCGCGCTCGGCTCGGCCTCGATCGCCGCCTGCAGGTCTTCCGGGATCTTCATGTCCTTGCCGCTGCCATAGGCGCGATCCCAGCGGCCATCGGCTTTGGCCTTCTCGACCTCTTTCAGCCCGTGCGGGGTCATCCGACCTTCGGTGATGAGCCGGGCGACATTGTCGACGTTGATCTGGCTCCAGATGCTCTTCTTGCCACGAGGGGTGTAGCGCTGCAGGAAGCTCCTGTCGTCGAGGCCCTTGCGCACGCCGTCGATCCAGCCCCAGCAGAGTATCACGTCGATCGCTTCCTTCGGTGTGATCGATTTCAGCCCGGAACTCACCTTGTGGATCTTGATCCAGACCTCGGTTTCGCTGGCGTGGTGGGTGCCGAGCCAGGCGTAGAAGCGCTCCGCGTCCTCGAATTCGTGGACCTTGTCCGGGTCGATTATCACGGGTGCCATAGGGCGGTTTGCTCCTGATCGTGGCGTGCCTGTGCTCAAACGCGGCACTAAGACGCCTGTGATTCCCAGGTTGCAACATTCAAGGCAAAATCGCGCGCGGGCAAGCCACCCGTCCGTCGAACGGTCCTTTCGCGGCGCAGGCGCGGATGGGGTGTGACAAAGTCCGCATATAGGCGGCTGCCGAAGCGGATGCCTGAGTTCTCCTCCCGTCATCCTCGGGCTTGACCCGAGGATCCATTTTACGACGCAAAGGGCGCTATTGCGCGAGCGACCTGGATGCTCGGGTCAAGCCCGAGCATGACGGAGCGGAGAAGCTGCTGGCGATCCCGTTGCGCCGCAGCTCGTCACCAGCAAAAAGGGCGGAAAACCCGCCCTCTTGCCTGTCCGTTTCGGCCGGTCCTATCGCGCCATCTGCAGCGTCAGCTTGCGGTCGGCGCGCTCCTGTTGCGGCGAGCGATTGTAGAGTTCGCGATAACACTTGGAGAAGTGCGACGCGGAGACGAAGCCGCAGGCGACGGCGACTTCGACGACCGGCATCGACGACTGGATCAAAAGGTGGCGAGCGCGGTCGAGCCGGATTTCCAGATAGTAGCGGGCAGGGGAGCGACCCATCTCCTGGCGGAACAGCCGTTCGATCTGGCGGCGCGACAGGTCGGCGCCCTCGGCGATCTCCAGGAGCGACAGCGGTTCGGCAAGGTTGCCTTCCATCAGTTCGATGATCGACAGCACCTTGGCGTTCTGGACGCCGAGACGGGCGCGCAGCGGCAGCCGCTGGCGATCGTGGGGCCCACGCACGCGGTCGGTCAGCGCCTGTTCGCAGACGCGGTTGACGAGATTCTCGCCGAAATCCTGGTCGATCAGGTTCAGCATCATGTCGAGCGAGGCGGTGCCGCCGGCGCAGGTGTAGATGTTGCTGTCGATTTCATAGAGGTCGGCATAGACGTCGACCTGCGGGAAGTTCTCGGAGAAGCCCGGCAGGTTTTCCCAATGAATGGCGCAGCGCTTGCCCGTCAAGAGGCCGGCCGACGCCAGCACATGGGCGCCGGTACAGAGGCTGCCGACGGCGACGCCACGGTTGTAGACCTCGCGAAGCCAGGCATTGACCGACTTGTTGTTGAAATCCTCGACATAGATGCCGGAACAGACCAGCACCATCGACGGGCGGTTTTCCCCGCCCAGGAACTTGCGTTCGTCGGCAAGAGACGAATTGACCTCGAGGGCGATGCCGCTCGAGGAGAGAACCTTTTCGCCGTCGGTCGATGTGAGGCGCCATGTATAGGCCTCATAGCCGAGCATGCGGTTGGCGATGCGGAGCGTTTCGATGGCAGCCGAAAACGGCAGCATGGAAAAGTTCGGCACCAGGAAGAAGACGAGAGAACGCTTTTTGGTCAAGGGCTTGTTCATGTGGCTTCCCATGCTTGGCGATGCCGTATATTCGTCGCTTGGAAGATACCATCCGGCTTGTCTGTTTGCGACATTGACATGGAAAGCCGCGACCGCAAAGACATTTCGCATTGCGACATGGGGCGGGAAAGCCGCTGCCGAGCCGGCTTTGCGGCTTTTGTAAGGAATGCGACAGATTTACCGGCTCGGCTGACGTAATCTGACAAGAAACGCCAGGGGTGCGTAATTTTCGAAAAGAACGCCTTTAGGTTGTGTTTGCCGATTGCGACGCGGGAATGGTGAAAGCGCCAGGTGTCGGTATCGGACAAATTCTCGCAACGAGCGGTTCATGGCGTTTTGGCGCTCGTCGGCATCCGTCAAGGCCGCAAAAGAAGAAGGGCACCGCCGTCTCGACGATGCCCTTCAGCGGTTCTCGCTCGGGGTCTTGGGTCCCCGAGAACAGATCAGTCGGTCATTCATTGTTCCGTCTTGTGCACCGCATCGTCGACGGAGGGAAAGCCGATGTCCTTCAACGTGTCGTAGGACAGGTTTTCCAGTGCACGTTCGTTGGCATAACGCTTCCAGGCGGCCCAGGCGCGTACACGAAGATTGAAGAGACCCGGGATGGACGAGTGGGAGGATGCCCGCTCCGAGGTCTGGGATAGCTGGATGGTAGACATTTCAATAGTAGACATTCATGGCTCCTTCTGAGTGCCTCAGAGGTCGCGACCACGGTCTATATGTGTCGCAACCCTAATCATCATTCAAACGAATATGTTTGATGTTTTTCATCAAACATGGTGATCAATCAGCGTCTCGCCAAAGATGACGTCGTTACGGACCCGCTTGGGCAGTTTCGCCAATTCGCGGTAGGTTTCCACCCGATTCCGGGCGATTCGTTTTGCCCGTCGTTTTCGTGCAATGCCGTCGATCAGCGATTGCACGTGGGAGAGGAGCGACAGCACGAGATCGCCATCGGGATTGGCCTGTCTGGCAGGCAGGGCATCTGCCATGCGCACGGCCTGTTCCGGAGTGCGATTCATCTTGGGCATCACCTTGCTCACGCGCTGGATGTCCTGCGGGGCAGCGAAGACCATTGTTGTCGCGGACATGGCTGGTTTCCTTCCTTACCGTCCTTGCAACTTGACTATCGGTCTTCGTTGATGTTCAATCAAACGAAATGGATTGAAGCAATCTGTCAGTTTTATTGAACAAGGATGCCGCCATGAACATGATGATGCGCCACGCGCTTCCGCTCCTGGAAATGGATGTGTTGAAGACTTTTGTCGCCATCGCCGAGACCGGCAACTTCACCACCGCGGCCGAAACGGTCTACCGCACGCCGTCGGCGGTTTCGATGCAGATCAAGAAGCTGGAAGAGCTGCTCGGCTGTACGCTCTTTCTTCGCGACGCGCGCTCGGTGTCGCTGACGCCGAAAGGGGAGATGCTGCTGGGCCTTGCCCGACGCCTGCTGGCGCTCAACAACGAGACGGTGTCGCGCTTCCTGCTGCCTGACATGAACGGTGTCGTGCGCGTTGGCGCCCCCGAGGATGTCGGCGAGCGCATCCTGCCCGATGTGCTGAAGCGTTTTGCCGACTCCTATCCGAACGTCACGGTCGACGTATCGATCGGCATGAGCGGCGCCATGCGCAAGCGCGTCGATGAACATCGCCTCGACATCGCCATCTTCAACAGCCTGACCGGTATCGCGCCGAAGAACGGCGAGATCCTGATGCAGGAGAAGCTCGTCTGGGCCGGCGCCAAATGCGGCAATGCCCATCTTAGGGATCCGCTGCCGGTGTCGATGTGGGAGGATGGCTGCGTCTGGCGGGCCGATGCGGTGGAGAAGCTGTCGCGCGCCGGCCGCAGGTTCCGCATCGCCTTCCTCAGCGCCTATACGACCGGGCAACGGGCTGCCGTGCTCGCCGGCCTCGCCATCGCGCCGCTGCCGCGTTATCTCGTCCACGGCGAGATGGTGCAGCTTGGCGAGCGCGACGGCCTGCCGGACCTTGGCCACTACGATATCGGCCTGCAGGTGATCGACAGTGCGTCGGCGCCGGTGCTGGCGGTGGCAGATCACGTTCGCGAAGCCTTCGCCGAACTGAGGATGCAGTCGGGAGAGGTGCGGCTTGCGTCGGCGGTTGCCTGACCAAGCGGCCGGCTCCGGCCCTCTCGTCATTCGTTGACCTGCGCACAGGGGATATGGCGTGCCATGGCGACCGATGACCAGCCGCGCCCCGTTCTGGATCCGATCGATCGCCTGTCGGAGATCGTCTTCGGGCTGCTGATGGCGCTGTCCTTCACCGGCACGATGAGTGTGGCGGTCGGTGGCGGCGAGAAAGTGATGGCGGTACTCGGCGCCGCTTTCGGCTGCAATCTGGCCTGGGGCATCGTCGACGGCGTCATGCATGTGCTGACGACCGCTGTCGAGCGCGTCAAGCGCCGCGGCTTGATCGAGACGCTGCGGCGCGAGCCTTTGCCGCGGGCGCGCGAGGTGTTTTACGAGAACCTGCCCGACAATGTCCGCCTGGTTGCCTCAGAAGCCGAAGCGGAAACGCTGCTGACCAGGGTTCGTGCGCTGCCGGCCCACGATCATCAACCGGTCGTGACCCGCCGCGACCTGCGGGCAGCGCTCGCCATCTTCGCGCTTGTCGCCATTTCGACCCTGCCGCCGAGCATTCCGTTTCTGCTGATCGAGCGCATCGACCTTGCCATGCGCGTCTCGAATGCCGTTGCGCTGGTGATGCTGTTCGTCATCGGTGCCCAGCTTGGTCGCTACATGGGCCGCAGCCCCTGGCCGATGGCCTTTGCCATGGCGGCGATCGGCGGCGTTCTGGTGGCGGTGACGATCGCGCTTGGTGGTTAGAAACGGCGTGACTTCGCGCAATCAGCGTCAGCGCCAAGGCAAACGAAGGCGCGCTTCGCTCGATTCCGAATCCGGCTGGGCGGGGCTGTTGGGGGCGTTTGCGACGAAGGCTACGTGGAGCGATGCGGGGCTCGAATTGGCCGCAAGAGGTCGTGTCCGCCCCTCATCCCGCTGCCGCGACCTTCTCCCCGCGAGCGGGGAGAAGGGATATGCCGCGCCCGCTCGTATCCCCAGCTACGTTCGCGACTCCCGCGAGGTGAGCGCGTTCCCTCTCCCCGCTTGCGGGGAGAGGGTTAGGGTGAGGGGCAAATGAGCGTAGCGGGCGTGAGGTCGAAAGCCGCAGCGATTACCGGACTGCCGCGCGCAAGAGCGATCTACTCGCGGCTGCGCCGACGGCGACGGCCGCCGCTGTCGCCATCATCCGCCGCAACCTTGCGCTCCGGCAGGGTGACGACCGCAGACAGTTTCGGGAAGGCGTCGACCTTGTTCGGCATCGCCATGGCATTGATGAAATGCTCCTGAAACTTTGTTTCAAGAGCCGTCTCTATCTTCTCGATTTTGCTGACGGTTTGCTCGATCTCGCGGCGGTGGCCGCGATTGAGCAGCGCCATGAGTGCGCCGGTGCCGGCCGCATTGCCGACGGCCTTGACCTCATCGAGGTCGCAATCCGGGATCAGGCCCAGCACCATGGCGTATTTCGGATCGATGAACGAGCCGAAAGCGCCGGCAAAACGGATGGTGTCGACATGGTCGATATCAAGCTTTTCCATCAGCAGCTTGATGCCGGCATAAAGCGCTGCCTTGGCGAGCTGGATCGCGCGGATATCGTTCTGCGTGACGGTGATGCGCTGGTCGCCCTCATGCAGCAGATAGGAGAAGGTGCGGCCGTTGGGGATGATGCGCGGGCTTTTCGCCGCCATCGCGCCATCGACGACGCCGTCCTGAGAGATGATGCCGGTCAGATACATCTCGGCGACGATCTCGATGATGGCCGAGCCGCAGATGCCGGTGACGCCGACGGCCGCCGCCGCCTCGGCAAAGCCGTCCTCGTCCGACCATTTATCGACGCCGATCACGCGGAAGCGCGGCTCCAGGGTTTCGGGGTCGATGCGCACGCGCTCGATCGCACCGGGCGCCGCACGCTGGCCGGAGGAGATTTCAGCCCCTTCGAAGGCGGGACCTGTCGGCGAAGAGGCGGCAACGACGCGCTCCCTGTTGCCAAGCACGATCTCGGCATTGGTGCCGACATCGACGAGCAGCATCATCTTGTCCTGCCGGTACGGGCCTTCAGACAGGGTTGCGCCGGCGGCATCGGCGCCGACATGGCCGGCGATGCAGGGCAGCATGTAGAGCCGGGCGCCGCGGTTGACGTCGATGTCGATCTCGTGCGCCCAGTATTGCAGCGCGCCGGAGACGGCGAGCGCAAACGGCGCCTGGCCGAGTTCGGTCGGGTCGATGCCGAGGAAGAGGTGGTGCATGATCGGGTTGCCGACGAACACCATGTCGAGGATGTCGTGGCGGTCGACCTCGCCTTCGGCGCAGACCTTGCCGATCAGGCCGTTGACTGCCTCGCGCACCGCTTTGGTCATGGCCTCGCGGCCGTCGGGGTTCATCATCACATAGGAAACCCGGCTCATCAGATCCTCGCCGAAGCGGATCTGCGGGTTCGAGGCGCCGGAAGACCCAACGATGCGACCGGAGAGCAGCGACACCAGATGCATGGCGATCGTCGTCGAGCCGATGTCGCAGGCGACGCCATAGGCCTCGTTCTTCAGGCCCGGCCACAGACCGACGATGAAGGGGCGCGAGGAATCCATATCGCGGTGGATCGCGGCGGTGACGGCCCAGTTGCCCTTGCGCAGGATGCCCTGGATCTGCGGAATCAGGTGCGGTGCGATCAGCAGGTCCTTCCAGCCCCAGTCCTTTTCCAGAATCACCTTCAGCCGGTCGAGATCGCCAAGCGGCTTGTGCATGTCGGGCTCGTCGACTTCGACGTAGCAGAGCTGGACGGCGGCGTTGCGCTCGATCACCCGGTCGCTTGCCGCCTTGCGCACCACCTGGGCGTTGATGACCGTATCCTGCGGCACGTCGATGACGAGGTCGCCGAGGATCTGGGCGGAACAGGAGAGGCGGCGTCCGTCGGGCAGTTCGCGCACGGAGGCGTAGCGCTGCTCCTTCGGCCCGACAGGCGAAATATGGTCGTTGGAGGAGATGATCTTGTGCTTGGCGAAGTTGCCTTCCTGCACCTCGATCTGACAGCGCCCGCAGGTGGCGCGGCCGCCGCAGACACTTTCGACATAGACCCCGAGCGAGCGGGCGGCATCGAGAACCGGCGTGCCGACCGGGAAGCGGCCGCGCTTGCCCGACGGCATGAACAGAACGAGCGGATCCTTACGCGCGGCTTCGGTCATGTTGGTCTCGATTTCGGAAGTGCCTTCGATGCGCATTCTGTTCTGTCTTTCCTCAGGGCCGCTTCTGCCCGATGGACCGAAGCATGGGTAAACGGCTTCAGACTGCACCGGAATGCTGCCTGATAGTTGTCAGATCCCGACATGGAAAGATCTGCGAGCATCATTTCGTCAGGGTTGCGCTCGCTGGGCCTAGTCGTTCACGACGTCTTGCGCGACAGGCGCCGTGCATTGCCGCGCACGCGCTTGCCGTAGGGCTTCAGCGCGGCGGAAGCGACCGCCGTTCCCCCCAGGCCAAGCGACGCGCCTCCGCCGGTCATCAGCCGCACCATATTGTCGAAGGCAGCGCGCCACAGCGTCATGTTCACGGCCATGGCGCTTTCGGCGGTGGCCGCAATCTTCTCGGAGACCATGCGGTTAAACTCGGTCGAATCCTGCGTTTTTCCGGTCAAGGCCGCCATCTGCATTTCGTGCAGCCGAAGCGCGATCACGAAAGGTGCCTCGAACCAGAGTGTGAACGTGTCCAGGTGAAGTCGGCGCGTTGTCATCGATGATCCCTACTCTTGTGCCGCAACAGCGGCGGTCGGATGCCTGACTATGATGCCGTGCTCAGTTTCACGGCAGCGATTGCCCAGGCAAACGCTGCGGTCATTGTTGTCGAGCCCACCCAGAAAAGGACATTCGCGACCCGTTTCTGAGAGGCAGGGCTGATCTTGTTCGCCGTTAACGCAACAAGCATGACGGCAAACAGCGCGAGGTTTGCGAACCCGACTGGCAGAACGTAGGTCCTGAGTGCACTGTAGAACCTTTGAAACTCGTCTGCATCCCTAAAGAGTACGTATCTGGCGATGATGACAACGAGGCCAGCGATGGCAACCTCGCGCAGATACTTTCCCATAACTGTGTCGCCCCCTTCCGATGCGGTCCGACGCCAAGCGAAGACCTATTCGCGGGCCGCAGCAACGCCGGTGCGCGCAGCGCGGCCGCCACGGCGTCCGCCGGCTGCGGCGGCGACCGGAGCGGCTGCAACCACGTGACCGCCCTCGGCCGGCTTGTGGTCGCGGTAGGTCTTGATCCAGTGGGTGCAGTTCGGGTCGGTGCCGTTCAGGACGTTGGCGGCGCGCACGGCCTCCATCTCCTGCGGGCGGCAGGGGTTCATGATCGCCGATGTCATGCCGGCGCCGATGACCATGGGGATGAAGCCGGCATTGATGCCGTGACGGTGGGGCAGGCCGAAGGAGATGTTGGAAAGGCCGCAGGTGGTGTTGACCTTCAGCTCTTCGCGCAAGCGGCGCAAGAGCGCAAAGACCTGCTGGCCGGCTGTGCCCATGGCGCCGATCGGCATCACCAGCGGATCGACCACGATGTCCTGCGGCTTGATGCCGTAGTCGGCGGCGCGTTCGACGATCTTCTTGGCAACGGCGAAACGCACGTCAGGATCTTCGGAAATACCGGTTTCGTCATTGGAAATGGCGACGACGGGCACGTCGTACTTCTTGCAGAGCGGCAGGATCGCCTCGAGCTTTTCCTCTTCGCCGGTGACGGAGTTGACCAGCGGGCGGCCCTTGGCGACGCGCAGCGCCGCCTCGATCGCAGCCGACACCGAGCTGTCGATCGACAGCGGCACATCAACGAGGCCCTGAACGATTTCCAGTGTCTTGACCAGGAGCGGCGGCTCGGTCTCGTGCGGGTTGACGGCGGTGACGCCGGCATTGACGTCGAGCATTGTCGCCCCGGCGGCGACCTGCTCCAGCGCGTCCTTGATGACGGTGTCGAAGTTGCCCTCGATCATTTCCGCGGCCAGCTTCTTGCGGCCGGTCGGGTTGATGCGCTCGCCAATGACGCAGAAGGGCTGGTCGAAACCGATGATGATTTCGCGGGTTGCGGAAGCGACGATGGTACGGGTCATGTAAGATCCTTTGATCCTGTGGCGTCGGGTTTCGTTATCTCACCCGTTGGTCGATGGTAGCGGCCGGACGAGCCGGTGCGGTTGTGTCTGCAATTGCCTCAGTGGGGATGGTGGGCGGCGGCCTCGGCCATCTCCTGCTGGTTTTCTTCCTTGCCTTCGCGAATATGCTCCAGCCGTTCGGCCACCAGCGCATCGGCCGGCAGCGTCTCGTGTTTCCACGGCTGGCGGCCCTTCAACACGCCCGATTCATGCACGATCTCTGCGACATATTCTTCCTGGCGATAGGCCATGACGTGGACGCCGGAGATGCCTTCGATCTCCTTGACCTCGTTGATGATGTCGATGCAGAGCTGCTTGCCTTCCTTCTTCTGGTCCTTTGCGCCCTCCAGCCGCGTGATGATACTGTCGGGAATGTGGATGCCCGGCACGTTGGAGCGGATCCAGCGGGCGGTCTTGGCAGACGCCATCGGTCCGACGCCGACGAGGATGAAGCATTTTTCGTGCAGGCCGAGATCGCGCACCTTCTTCATGTACTCGCGGAACATCGGCACGTCGAAGCAATACTGGCTCTGGACGAACTGGGCGCCGGCCTCGATCTTCTTGGCCAGTCGATAGGGGCGGAAGTCGTAGGGCGGGGCAAAGGGGTTGATGGCGGCGCCGAGAAACACCTGCGGCGGCGTCGTCAGCTTGCGGCCGGAGAGGAACTTGGAATTGTCGCGCATGATGCGCACGGTTTCGAGCAGCGACATGCAGTCGAGGTCGAACACCGGCTTGGCGCCCGGCTGGTCGCCCGCCTGCACGCCATCGCCGGTCAGGCACATGACGTTCTGCACGCCCATGGCCGAGGCGCCGAGCACGTCGCCCTGGATGGCGATGCGGTTCTTGTCGCGGCAGGCGATCTGCATGATCGGGGCATAGCCCATGCGCGTCAGGAGCGCGCAGATGCCGACCGACGACATGTGGCAATTGGCGCCCGAAGCATCGACCGCGTTGATGCCGTCGACCCAGCCGTCGAAGATCGCCGCGCGCTCGTAGACGTCCTGCGGGTTGGCGCTGTCGGGCGGGTTGAGTTCGGCGGTCACCGCGAATTCGCCGCGGCGCAACACGCGCTCGAGCCGTCCGCGCGAGGAGTGGCCGGGCAACGGATCGAGCGGCGCGCCGGGGTCGTGTGGGTTGAAGTCGGGGCTCATGCCTGGTTCTCTTTCGCCTGAGCTTCACGGTTGGCGGCTGCTTCCGCCGTCACCCGCAGCCAGGAAGAGGTTTCGCGCAGCGACTGGTTCACCGGTTTCTGCACGTTCATGATCGCATCGCCCTTCACCATATTCTGCGAGCCTTTCCACGCCTGCACCCAGACGCAGGGCATATCCGGCTCGACCTCGCAATTGCCATTGGCCCTGACGCCGCCGCAGGGGCCGTTGCGCAGCTGCTTCGGACAGTTCATCGGGCAGGACATGCCGGTCGACGACAGCGCGCACTGGCCGCACATGCGACAGTCGAAGAGGAAGCCCTTGACGTGGCGTTCGACGAAAGTGACGGGTCGCTCCACCCTGTTGTAGCCAATCGCCTTCCACAACGGATGCAACAGCAGGAACATGTCGGCGAAGCGGTTGTAGAACCATTCGAGGAAGCGCGAATGGCGCACCGCCCAGAGGCGAACCGTGTATTTGTGGCGCGAGCGGCGGCTGGGAGAGACGCCGGCCGGGGTATAGGCGCCGGTCGCGGCCTTGGCAGCGGGTGCGGCGTTGCCCTTGAGGATCTTCGTTTCTATTGCGGTTGCGACCTTCGGGTCAGCCATTGTCGCGGCCTCCTGCCTTGACCAGGGAGACCAGGCGCTCGCGGTCATAGGCGGCTTCCAGTTCGGCGGCCGCACGGTCGGCTTCCGCCTCCAGGTCGTCGGATACGGGCTCAGGCTCGGCCTTGCGCCATTCGGCGAGGTAGTCGTCGGTCTCGGCGGCACCGGTGCGCATGGCGCACATGTCGATCGCCTCGGTGAAGCGCAGCGAAAGCTCGCGCTTTGCGGTCGTGCGGCCCCGTTTGATGATGACCTGGGCCGGGATGTCGCGCCAGTAGACGATTATGCGATCTGCCATCGGGTGTCGTTCTCCTCTTCCTGCGACAATGCTTATGTCCCGGCGTCGTGGCTCACCTCGCCACGACGTTGGATATGTCCAAAAACGACGCCGGCGTAGAACGTTGAAAACACCCAGCACTCTACGCGTTGCCGCGCTGCGGGCAAGCCCGAGGTGCGGTAAGTCTATGCATTGAGGAGTGCTAGAAATTTCAGGTCCTTAGGGGCCTCAGGCGGCCACATGCGGCGCGATGGAAACGGCCAATCTGCGCCTGGTTTTTCTACCAGATGCCGCGCCGAATTCCATTCCGGAGCCATGTCCAGATCGGCGGGTGATACCATTGTTGCGACGGGCCTGCGACATCGAGCGTGCGCAGCCGGCCCTTGAGCGCATCGTCGACGGCAGCGATGGCGATGTCGGTGGAGGCTGCCGTCTGCAGCAGCGGATAGGTATGCACGGTATCGCTGCGGGCAGGCGTCTGGCGCGACTGGTAGAGAATGCCGCCGGTATCGACGCCTTCGTCGACGAGATGCACGGTCGCGCCGAAATTGCCGACGTCGTCGTTGATCCGCGCCCAATAGCCGCCCATCAGCCCGCGATAGCCGGGGTTGATGCCGGCATGGAAATTGACGACCGGGCAGGGGAGCGCCGCAAGCGTCGCCTTCGTCAACATGCGGCAACTGATCAGAAAAACGACATCGGGTTCGAGCGCGCGGACCTGCGACGCGGCCTCGTCGTCGTTGACGGAAACGATCTGACGCACCGGCACACTCGGATCGGGCGTGCCGGATACGCCATAGAGCCTCAGAATTTCTTCCGCTCTCTTCCGGGTAAAGCGCTTGCCGAAGCGCGAGGCGATCATCGTCGCCAGCTGCCCGACGGCGGTCGGCCAGCCGAGTTTTCGCGCCCGCCGGCGCAGGAAGAGGCCCTTGGATTCCGGCCGTTCCTGGAGAACGACGATATCGTCGAAACGCGCCGCCAGCGCATTGATCATGATCCACGGGTTTTCACCGCCCGCCGTCACCACGACGACGCGGCCCGGGCGCGCGCCGGCGGGTAAGGTTTCGTTGGCAGCGTCGGTCATTGCCGGCCCTCGATGCGGTGTGGTTGCATCAGATATGGCCGCTTGCGCGTTACCGGCGGCTTAATGGCCGGTCTGCTGGAGCAGATGCCCACGATTGACCGCTTATGGTCCCGAAGCCGCCCCACATTCCACGATCCAGAAGGACCGCACGGGTGGCAAGCGGAAGTTCTCATGTGACCGCTTAATCGGAAAACGTGCACCCAAATTCCGTCGCTTCTCTGAAGCTGACATTTGCATAGCGAGAAGTGTCGGCCGAATTCGATCCTCTCGCTGTCCGCGCCTCTCTGTCTTCAAATCTCCTTCGAAGCGACGTAAACTCCCACCGGTGGAGCGGGCCCTGGCAGATATAACAAAACACGCTCTCCGTGTGCTAGAATTCAGGGGGCCGGGGAGCGGATCGGACGGGCAGCGGCATGAACCAGGCGACCGGGAATTTGCGCGACAATTCAGGCGCGGCGGTACGGCCGCCGATCGCCTGGGCGCTCGCGGCGCTCGCCGGGTTCGCGCTCGACTGGCTCTATCCGCTGCCATTCCTGCCCGCGGCCGTGCCGGCCGGCTGGCTCGGCGGCATCGTCTTCCTCGCCGGCCTGGCACTGCTGATCTGGGCGGTGGCAACCTTCCGCCGCGCGGGGACGCAGATCCAGACCACCCAGCCGACGACGACGATCGTCGACGAGGGCCCCTACAGCTTCACGCGCAACCCGATCTATATCGGCATGTTCCTCGGCCTCATCGGCCTCGCCGTCGCCTTCGACAGCCTTTGGCTCATCGTCCTATTGGTGCCGTTCTATCTTGTCATCCGCTACGGCGTGATCGCCCGCGAGGAGGCCTATCTCGAGCGGAAGTTCGGTAACGCCTATCTCGCCTACAAGGCCCGCGTCGGGCGGTGGGTGTAGCGACGAAGAGGGAGGCAATCTGCTTGAAACCGAACGACGGGAACGGGGCCTAAAGCGGCCATTGCGGCCCTACTGCCTTTAACGGCTTGCCTTCGCGATACGTTCATTTATGGTCGGTTGCAACCAGGAGGGTATCGCGATGAAATTCCCAGTGCGGTCGATATTTGCATTCATGATCGCGGCGTCGCTTCACGCGAGCCCCTCCTTCGCACAAGAAACAGTTCCGGTCTCGGTCGACAACTTCTCCCGGGCCGAAACCGACGTGACGATGGCCGCCTACGTGAAAGAAGGCGCGCTCGGCAAATTCATGCATGCGCGAACACCGCCCTCGGTTGACGACCAGAAGGTCGTCAGGATGAATCGGGACACGCTTTATTCCTTCGGCGTTTTCGACCTTGACGCGGGACCGGTCACGCTGACGCTTCCGGACGCGGGAAAGCGTTACATGATGGCGCAGACCATCGATGAGGATCATTTCACCCACGACATCGCTTACGCGCCCGGCTCCAAGTCCTATACGAAGGATGCCATCGGCACGCGGTATATGGTCGTGATCATACGCACGCTCGTTGACCCACAGAGCGAGAACGACATCAAAGAGGTCCACGCGTTGCAAGATCAGATCAAGGCCGAGCAACCGGCGGCAGGCGAGTTTCAAGCCCCGACCTGGGATCCGGTTTCACAGGCGAAGGTCCGGGATGCGTTGAAGGTATTGGGATCGACCCTGTCCGGTTCGGATCGCATGTTCGGCTCGAGAGAGGAGGTTGATCCGATTCGACACCTGATCGGGGCCGCAATCGGGTGGGGAGGCAATCCTAGCTCCGCAGCGATCTACGTGACAGCAAAACCCAAGGACGAGAGCGGCAACAGGATCGAAAAGATCACCGTGAAGGATGTGCCGGTGGACGGGTTCTGGTCCATCAGTGTCTACAATGGCAAGGGGTTTTTCGAGAAGAACGATCTTGACGCCTATTCGATCAACAACGTGACCGCCAAGCCGAATGATGATGGAAGCATAACCGTGCAGTTCGGAGGGTGTGAGAAAAACACCGTCAATTGCATCCCGATCATGAAGGACTGGAACTACACCGTCCGGCTGTATCGTCCGCGCGCTGACCTGTCGGAGGGAAAATGGACGTTCCCGGAGACGGAACTGTCGAACTGATGCACTACAGCGCCGCGCGTCTTTTAAGACGCGCCACGGTCGCTGTAACACTTTGAATTGCTGCATAATTTTATCCTTAAATCGATTCCGATTTAAGAAATTATGCATTAGGACAGAGCCCTCTTGCAGACAGTCGTGTTGTGGGCCGCTCAAAAGCGAGTACGGTAGGAGTGTCGTCGATGCGTCGTGCCCTTGGTATTCTGACCGCGTTGGTTCTTGGCGTTTCTGGTGGGCTCGGCTGGTCTGCTGAACCGGCTTTGAAAGATCCGCCGCCTGTCGTGGACGCCTCGCCGCACTCCTCCAATTTTATCGAGGCAAACGGTATTCGCCTCAACTATCTCGATTGGGGTGACAACGGGCCGCCTGTCGTGATGATCCACGGCATCGGCGACGATCCGCATATCTTCGACGATCTGGCGAATAGCCTTAAAGGGCGTTTTCATCTGATCGCCTACGCGCGGCGTGGTCACGGCCATTCGGATGCGCCCGCCGGGCCATACGACCACACCGCCCTCGTTGCCGATCTCAAGGGCCTTCTCGACGCTCTCGCGATTGAGAAGGCAAGTCTGATCGGCTGGTCGCTCGGCGGCAATGAAATTACCGAATTCGCAGGGACTTACCCGGACCGAGTAGACAAGCTCGTCTATCTCGAGTCGGGATACGATTGGTCCTATCCAGCCTTCCTCAATGCGTTTGTCGACATGCTCGCCGTGAATGCTCCGGCCGCTTCCGATGTCGCTTCGATCAACGCCTTCCGCGACTGGTATCATGCCGCGTGGCTCGGCAGCGATACTCCCTGGAGTAATGGCATGGAAGCATACTTGCGGGATCTCCTGCGGATTGCGCCAGACAATTCAATCAGGGTTGTCCCATCGGACGCGACCTATGGCGCGATTCTAGCTGAAATGGCCAAGTGGTACCGTGACTATGAGAAGGTGAAGGCCCCAGCGCTTGCGTTCTATGCATCCAGTTTCTTTCCGGTCGATCGATCTGACCCGGCGCTATCTGCAAAGCTGAAGGCATTCAACGAGGAAGTTGTTGCGCCATTCCGCGCAACGAGCATGGAACGCGTTTCAAGCGAGCTCAAACGAGCGACGATAAAGCAGTTTCCGAACACGACGCATATGGGCATCGGCATTCACGATCCTGAACCACTTGCCAAGGACATCGCTGCGTTCCTGTCTGCGGCGCATTGACGTCGGCTTACTGCATAATTCCTTAAATCGGAATCGATTTAAGGAGAAAATTATGCAGCAGATTTAAGGCGTTACAGCGTCCTTTGCGCGTCATATTTGACGCGCGGCGCTGTAATGGCGCGAGGCAGACGCTGGTTTTTGGCTGTGCCGCCGCCGGCCGGCGCGCAGCGGCGACATCGTCACGCGCCCAGCAGCGATGTCGTCAGGTCGCCATAGCCCGTAAACCGGTATTCGTATTCGAGGCCGAGATAATCGGCGGCCTCCTTCGCCTTCGCCTGCAGCGTTTCATCCTCCTGCTGCGAGAGATAGACGAGCTTGCGGTAGTGGCCGAAATACATGTCCCTCAGTTCCGGGTGGCGCTTGAGGCCGAGCGGTTCGACGACGAAAGCCTCGAACTGGCGGGCGAGAAAATCGGTGAGAAAGAAGGCGGTGATATCGTCGTCCCAGCGGCTGGCAAAGGCATCGTTGCCGGCGAAGAAGGAATAGCAGTGCGGGCCGGGGATGCGCTCGACACGCTCTTCTTCGCACAGACGATCCAGATGGCCGCCTGTGCCGCAATCGGCATAGGCGACGAAGATGCGCTCAAAGCCCTGCTGCCGCGCCTTGGCGATCGCCTCCCTGACACCCGGGGTGATCTTGTCGGGGGTGTTGTGCCAGATGGCGGGCAGACAGGTGAGGTCGACATGGTCGAGCCTGTTGGCCTGACAGATGGCGAGAATTTCACGCGCGATCGCGCCACAACCGATGACGTGAACTTTTTCCGGTTGTGCACGTTCTATTGCGCGCGATACTTTTTCCATCTCGATTCCACCCAGTGATCAACGTGAAGGAAGCTGGCCATGAAAACACAAACCGTTGCGCTCGTCGGAGCCGTCCTCATCGCGCTTACGACGCTCAGCGCCTGCGGCAATACGATCCGCGGCATCGGTCAGGATACCGCAAACACCGTCAACGCGACACAGGCGGCCGGCAAGAAGGTGGTCCGCGCCGCCAACTGAGCCTCCGTCTGAGGCGGAGCGCGCCGAGTTCGGGCGCTCGATCCGCTTTGATGCCCTGGCTTCTCGCCCGATGTTCCGCGTCCGTCGCGGTGTGGAACATTAGGAGACAGTTCGGACGCGCCGATCTTTTCATCGGCATCGCGGCATGACGGGCGGTTACAGCGCCGCGCGTCAAATATGACGCGCAAAGGACGCTGTAACGCTTTAAACTTGCTGCATAATTTTCGCCTTAAATCGATTCCGATTTAAGGAATTATGCAGTACGCCGCATCGCAAAGTCCCGCCGTTTTCGTGCCAGCAAATGAAAAAGCCGGCCGCAAGCGTCATTGCTGCGGCCGGCTTTCGTGTTCGTGAAGCAGGCTCAGCCGGCAGCGAGCAGGTTGTGCTTGCGCTTCATGAAGTCCTTGGCTGTCTCGACCGCGATCGCCGCGTCGCGGCAATAGGCGTCAGCGCCGACGGCCTTGCCGAATTCCTCGTTGAGCGGCGCGCCGCCGACGAGAACGACGTAGTCGTCACGCAGTCCCTTTTCCTTCAGCGTATCGATGACGACCTTCATGTAGGGCATGGTGGTGGTCAGCAGTGCCGACATGCCGAGAATGTCGGGCTGCTCGCGCTCGATCGCTTCCAGGTAGTTTTCGACCGGGTTGTTGATGCCGAGGTCGACGACGTCGAAGCCGGCGCCTTCCATCATCATGCCGACGAGGTTCTTGCCGATGTCGTGGATGTCGCCCTTGACGGTGCCGATCACCATCTTGCCGAGCTTCGGTGCGCCGGTTTCGGCGAGAAGCGGCCGCAGGATGAACATGCCGGCCTTCATCGCATTCGCCGACAGCAGAACTTCCGGCACGAACAGGATGCCGTCGCGGAAGTCGACGCCGACGATGCGCATGCCCTCGACCAGTGCCTGGGTCAGGACGTCGTAGGGCGTCCAACCGCGCTTGAGCAGGATGTTGGTTCCGTCCTCGATCTCCTCCTTGAGGCCGTCATAGAGGTCGTCATGCATCTGCTGCACAAGTTCCTCGTCGGAAAGGTCCTCGAGAATGATTTCATCGTCTGCCATAGTAGGGTTCCTCGGTTCCTGGCACGGCCGGGCTAAAATCCGGACACGTTCACCAATCAATAGCCGTCGACGTGTAAAAATCTGTTTTCGAAAGCGACGTCGCATATGACAAAAAGCGACGGGAGTGCAGCTTCTTTCGAGGCCTGTATATTCTTAACAAAAACAATATATTCGCGCCATGCGGTTTTTGGCCGGCCATGACGCGGATCGCAGTGTTCGAGTTGCGCCACTCGTTGGCGCATTGAGACCCGTACAGTCCCTGCGGCTTGGTAGCATTAGGGCCAATTGGTGCTTGAAGGCGCAAGATATCGAAATGCGCGGGAGAGGAATGAATAAATGAGCGACGTGACAGAACAGGACGCGGTTGAGGGTGGCGGTCGCCGCTCGCGTGGCGAGGGGCGGGGAGCGGCGGCACGGCGTGCCTCGCGCACCGGCGGCGGCCCGGGGCCGTCTCTGCCCTATATCCAGCGCAAGATTCGCGAATACGAGGTCCTGGACGAGGAGGGCCTTGAGCTCATCGAGCGCAATGCCGATACGATCCTGGAGGAAATCGGCATCGAGTTTCGTGATGACGCCGAGGCGCTCGAACTCTGGAAGCAGGCTGGCGCCGATGTGCGCGGCCAGCGCGTTCACTTCCCCAAGGGTCTTTGCCGCGAGCTTCTGAAAACGGCACCGTCCGAGTTTACCTGGCACGCCCGCAATCCGGCGCGCAGCGCCCAGGTCGGCGGCAAGGCGACGATCTTCGCGCCGGTCTATGGCCCGCCCTTCGTGCGCGATCTCGAAGGTGTCAGGCGCTACGCGACCATCGAGGACTTCCGCAATTTCGTGAAACTCGCCTATATGGCGCCGTCGATGCATTCGTCCGGCGGCACGGTCTGTGAGCCCGTCGACATTCCGGTGAACAAGCGTCACCTCGACATGGTCTACAGCCACATCAAATATTCTGACAAGCCGTTCATGGGATCGGTGACGGCGCCCGAGCGCGCCGAAGACACGATCGCCATGGCCAAGCTCGTCTTCGGCGACGAGTTCGTCGAAAACAATTGCGTCACGCTGAACCTGATCAACGCCAACTCGCCGATGGTCTTCGACGAGACCATGGTGGGCGCGCTCAAGGTCTATGCCCGCCACAACCAGGCCTGCGTGCTTTCGCCCTTCATCCTGTCGGGCGCCATGAGCCCGGTCACGGTTGCCGGCACGCTGACGCAGATTCTGGCCGAAGTGCTGGCCGGCGCCTCGTTCACGCAGCTTATCCGCAAGGGCGCGCCGGTGCTGTTCGGCACCTTTGCCGCCTCGATCTCGATGCAGTCGGGCGCGCCGACCTTCGGCACGCCGGAGCCTTCGCTGGTCTCCTATGGCGCGGCACAGCTCGCCCGCCGCTTGAAGCTGCCGTTCCGCACCGGCGGTTCGCTCTGCGGCTCCAAGGTTCCTGACGCTCAAGCCGCCCACGAATCGGCCAACACGCTGAACATGACGCTGCTTGCCGGCACCAATTTCGTGCTGCATGCGGCCGGCTGGCTCGAAGGCGGTCTTATTTCTTCCTATGAGAAGTTCATGATCGACCAGGACCAGCTCGGCATGATGCAGAAGATGGCCGAGGGCGTGGATCTCTCCGAGAACGCCCAGGCGCTCGACGCCATCCGCGAAGTCGGCCCGGGCAGCCACTATCTCGGCTGCGCCCATACCCAGGCCAATTTCCAGACCGCTTTCTACCGTTCGCCGCTCGCCGACAACAATTCCTACGAACAGTGGGAAGTGGAAGGCGAAAAGCGTATCGAGCAGCGCGCCAACGCGCTCGCCCGCACGTGGCTGGAACATTACGAGGCGCCTTATCTCGATCCGGCGATCGACGAAGCGCTCAAGGCCTATATTGCTCAGCGCAAGGATTCGATGCCCGACGCTTTCACTTGAAAGGGTCCCGAGCGAGCCAGGGAGCAAGGCGGCGCGGCGCAGGTGGCCGACATGATCCAGAAGGAGGTCTGGCGCCCGCATTACGATCTACAGGGGCCGAAACCCAAATGACGGCGCCTTCCGCATCTGCGGACACTCGACTTGAAACCGTCCGTGCGGCTCTTGAGCCGCACGGACTTTTTTTGCGCGGCACGCTGAACTTTGCTTCAGCCGATGCCGCGCCGCTGCTTTCGGATGGCTGGCCGGCGGCGAGCGTGGCGCTGGTCGGCAATATCGGCGGCTCGCTCTGGCAGCCCTTCCTGCGCTGGCGCGAGGAAGCGCCTGATCATGGTGGGACCGATCCGCTCGATTGCTGGTCGAAGGTGGTGATCGGCGAGATCGCCGGGGCAAACGGGGCGACGGCCTATTTCCCGTCGGATCCGCCCTGGCAGCCGTTCCAGCAATGGGCGATGCAGGCGGAAGGCATCAAGGCATCACCGCTCGGCATTCTCATCCACCCGCGCTATGGGCTCTGGCACGGCTATCGCGGCGCGCTGGCTTTCGACCAGCCGTTGGCCGGCGACGGCGACCGCTCGGTCGCGCATCCCTGCGACGGCTGCGTGGAAAAACCCTGCGTTTCCGCCTGTCCCGCCGGCGCGCTCGCGCGCCTGCAGTTCGATGTCGGTCGCTGTCGGACCTATCTCAGGACGGAGGCGGGCGGGAGCGGCTGCCTCAAGCGCGGGTGCCTCGCGCGCGATGCCTGTCCCGTCGGGCGGGACTATCGCTATCCGCCCGATCAGCTACACTTTCACATGGCCGCACTTGACCTTTGAGCGCTGTCCGCCGCTGCCAGGCTGTGGAAAGAACAGCGTGCAAATGCTGGAAATGACTAAAATTCGAGGTTTTCTGGAAACGTAAAATTTCCGAATTTATACCGATTTGGACGGTGTGGCATTGGAGACCATCTCATGACGCGCAGCCCAGTGGTATCGTTAAGCAACTTTCCCCCGCGACTGTCGCGGGAGGAAGTCGACGCACAGATCTCGCGTCTGGACAGCATCCACGCCGCCAACACCCAGCTTCTCGATGAGGCTTATAAGCGGCTGCTGGCGATTGCCGCGACCCATGCCGCCGTCATCGCCGCCTCGATCGCCGGCTTCGATGCGCTCTTCGATCGGTCGGTTCTGGGCGCCAATCTCTTGCCGGAAGCGATCGACATGCTGCGCAAGGCCGCCCTGGTCGTCGGTTGCGTCGGTCTGTTGCTTACCTTCTTTGCCATCGCCAACAATTACGGCGAAATGCAGCGGGTGGCGCGGCAGCACGCCAGCAATCTACGCTTCACGCTGCAGGAAAAGCGCTTGCTGCGCCAGCTTTCGAGCGAGATCCTGCCCGGCGATCCCAGATCCTACCTGCGCAGCGGCGTTGCTGGCCTTGCCTGCCTGGCGGCGATTTTCGGCCTTGCGGCGGCGGCCGGCTGCTTCGTGCTGGCGGGCATCGCCGGATTTCTCACCGGCGGTTGAGTGCGGGGCTGTTGCAGCCGCTACCTGGCGCTTTCCTCACCTCATCTCCGTGCGCGTAGGAGTGCGATGGCGAGAGAGCGGCGTCGCGACCATGCCATGTTTGGCGGCGGCCACGGACGCTGACCTCTCTTTTCCCTCATCTCTGTGACAAGCACAGGGGTGAGGGAGAGCGTGGTCGGAACGATGGTCTTGATGAAGGAGGCAAACCCACCCGTCTACCGCAGGGAGCGTGCTGCGCCGCAAGTCACCGGCCCGCCATCCGCATTTTCTTTGTCACCGCGCCAGAACCGCCGCAATCTCGATGATGCTGGGCGGCTGATTCCATTGGATGTTTTTCATGCCGCTGTTTCCAAAACCTTTTCTCGTCGGTGCCGTTCTCTCCGCAGGCCTTGCCGGCCCTGCGCTCGGCGCCTGCCGCGACGTCAGCCATCTCGGGCAGGACTATATCGCCTGCACGGTCGACCCGGCTGAAAATGACATCCGCCTCTACAACAAGGATCAGGCCGGTGTTCCCTTCCGCTCGTTCCGGGCGCTGTCGCTGGAACTGCGCCATCGCGACGAATACATGCTCTTCGCCATGAACGGCGGCATGTACCACGACGACCTGTCGCCCGTCGGCCTGCATATCGAGGAGGGGCGCGAACAGGCGCCGCTCAACACCAACACCGGCTGGGGAAACTTCCATCTGCTGCCCAACGGTGTCTTCTATGTCGATAGCGGCAAGGCCGGCGTGCTTTCGGCCGACGCCTATCGCGCGGCCGATATCCGGCCGCGGTTTGCCACGCAGTCCGGGCCAATGCTGGTGATCGATGGTGCGCTGCATCCGCGCTTCCTGCCCGACAGCACAAGCCTCAAGACCCGCAACGGCGTCGGCGTTACAGTGACGGGCGAGGTGGTGTTCGTGGTCTCGAAAAGGCCGGTGCGGTTTCACGATTTCGCGACACTGTTCCGCGACGCTCTCGATTGCCCCAACGCGCTCTTCCTCGACGGCACGATCTCCAGCCTCTACGCGCCTGACATCAATCGGCACGACCGGCTGTTTCCGATGGGGCCGATGATCGCCGTGGTCGGCAAGTTCCCGCGCTAGCTTTTTCCTTGGGGCCGCGACGATTTTTTTCGATACGGGCCCAAGGAATTGTCGTCGTGCAACGTCTAAGGTTTGAAACAGGTGGGAGCGGGCACGCCATTGGACGCTGAACTCGTCGAGAAAGCGGTGTCTGGAGACAGACGGGCGTTCGGCCAATTGGTCGAGCGGCACTATGATTTTGTCCATGCCGTCGCCTGGCGCTGGTCGGGCAATGCCACGGATGCGGAAGACATCGCCCAGGACGTCTGCGTGCGGCTGGGCTCGGCCATTCGCGGCTTTCGCGGCACCAGCCGGTTTCGCACCTGGCTCTATACCCTGACGCTGAACGCGGCGCGCGACCACAAACGCCGCCAGCTGCGCGACAACAACAGGATGCAGGCCTATGCCAGCGAGCAGGCCGCTCTCGGCGGCGGCGAGGCCCCGGAAGACGACCGCCAGGAGGCGCTCTGGACGGCGGTGAGGGCGCTGCCGGAGAAACAATGCGATGCGGTGCTGCTCGTCTATGCCGAGGGGATGAGCCATGCTGCTGCCGCCGATGTGCTCGGATGTTCGGAAGCGACCGTGTCGTGGCACGTGCACGAGGCACGCAAGCGGCTGAAGACATTGCTTGGCAAGGAGGCCGTGTGATCATGACCGACGATTTCGACAAGCTCTCCGGACTGACCCCGCCAAAGGCTTCGACCGAGGCGCGGGCGCGGGCGCTTGCCGCCGCCATGCAGGCCTTCGACGCAGCAGAAGAAAATTCGACCGCCATCCAAGGATCGGCGCTGCCGGTTCGTCAAAGCTCCATCTTCAACCGGATATGGAGCCCCATCATGAACAGGAAACTGCTTGCCGGATCGGCACTCGCGACATTGCTGGTCATCCCCGCCGCCGCGTTCCTGACGCTTGAGTTGACGCGCAACACCATGCTGCCCGGCGACACCGGCGCGGAGATCGCGCTGAAGGAGGAGCCGAAACAGAAGGCAGCGCCACAGCCGGTCGTCACGGCAAAGCCCGATGCCGACGAGGCGCATGCCCGTGCCCGTGAGCAGAAGTCGGCCGAGGCTCAGTCGGTCGCGCGGACCGAGAGCGCGGCGCCCGCCGCCGAGCCCGAGGCGGATGCCATGGCCAACCAGATGATGAGCGACAGCCTCGCACCGCTTTCGGCAGCAGGTGGCGCGCAAGGGCGGCCGACCTATCTGCCGGCGCCCGTCGTTACACAGGAGATGCAGCTCCCGCCTCAGGAAAACCGCGAGCGCTTCGGCAAGGCCGACAGCAACCCGGTCAAAAGCGTCGCCACCGATCCGGTCTCGACCTTCTCGGCTGATGTCGATACGGCCTCCTACGCCTTCGTGCGCCGGTCGCTGATGGAGGGCCAGATGCCGGAGCGCGATGCCGTCCGGGTCGAGGAGATGGTCAACTACTTCCCCTATGACTGGCCGCGTCCGGCGAGCGCCACCGAGCCGTTCAAGGCGACGGTGACGGTGACGCCGACGCCCTGGAACGGCGGCACGCGGCTGATGCATGTGGCCATCAAGGGCTATGACGTGGTGCCGGCAGAAGCGCCGAAGGCGAACCTGGTGTTCCTGATCGACGTTTCCGGCTCCATGGACGAACCGGACAAACTGCCGCTCCTGAAGAGCGCCTTCCGGTTGCTGGTAGAGAAGCTGAAGCCCGAAGATACTGTTTCGATCGTCACCTATGCCGGCAATGCCGGCACGGTGCTCGAGCCGACGTCGGTCAAGGACAAGGCGAAAATCCTGTCGGCGATCGATACGCTGCAGCCGGGCGGCTCGACCGCGGGCGCCGAGGGCATCGATGCCGCCTATCGGCTGGCGGAGAAGGCTTTCGCCAAGGGCGGCGTCAACCGCGTGATGCTGGCGACCGATGGCGATTTCAATGTCGGCCCGGCCAGTGACGACGAGCTCAAGCAGATGATCGAGACGAAGCGCAAGAGCGGCATCTTCCTGTCGGTGCTCGGCTTCGGCCGTGGCAACTACAATGATGCGCTGATGCAGACGATCGCCCAGAACGGCAACGGCACCGCTGCCTATATCGATACGCTGGCCGAGGCGCAGAAGACGCTGGTGGAGGAGGCGGGCTCCTCGCTCTTCCCGATCGCCAAGGACGTCAAGCTGCAGGTGGAGTTCAATCCAGCCGCAATCGCCGAATACCGGCTGATCGGCTACGAGACCCGGGCGCTCAAGCGCGAGGATTTCAACAATGACAAGGTGGATGCCGGCGACATTGGCTCCGGCCACAGCGTCACGGCGATCTACGAGATGACGCCGAAGGGAAGCCCGGCGGTGCTGAACGACGACCTGCGTTACGGGACGGCGGGGAAACCGGCGGCCGATGCCGCGACGAATGCCGGCGAACTCGCCTTCCTCAAGATCCGCTACAAGAAGCCGGATGGCGACAGAAGCGAACTGATGACCACGCCGGTCACCGAGGGGAACGCCATGCCATCGCTGGCAGACGCGCCCAACGATGTGCGCTTCTCGGTGGCCGTGGCCGCCTTCGGGCAGAAGCTGTCGGGCGTGACGGCGCTGTCGGACTATTCCTATGATGCTGTCATCGACCTTGCTGCGGCGTCCAAGGGGGCGGACCCGTTCGGCTATCGCGGCGAGTTCGTCAATCTGGTGCGGCTCGCCAAGGGGCTTTCGGGCAGTGGCTCGGCCAACTGAGAGTTGGGGCGAGCGAGGCCTGGCGATGGGCTCTGGTGTTACGCCTTCGATGTGAACGCCTGGTGCTGCCCCTCATCCGGCTGCCGGCACCTTCTCCCCGCTTGCGGGGAGAAGGGAACGCGTGGCAATGCTTTCGTTCCCTTGAAAACTTCGAAAACCACTGAGGCTGCAATACCGGGAGCGTCGGGCAACTTTCAAGCGCAGGACAGAGCGCTGAGGAAAGGCTTCGTGTAGTCGACGCGCCAGGAATAGCGGTGACAGCGGGCCGGCGCAGGCGAAGACCTATCGCGTGGCACATCCCCTCTCCCCGCCTGCGGGGAGAGGGTTAGGGTGAGGGGCTGTTTCCCGCCCAAGGACCGTCGCTCAAGCCTTCGGAAAAGCGCGTTCCAGGCCGCCGGATTTCGTCAGGCCCGTTCTGAACGCCTGGTAGGCCGGGTGCTGGCTGGAGCGGGCGGCTTCCATTAGCCGCATCTGCAGCCGGGCGGGTGCCTCGTTGCCGAGCCAATGCCCGAGTTTCTCGAGCTTCAGCGTGTTGAGAAAGCGGGCATCGGAGGCGATATCGAGATAGCGGTAGAGCCCTTCCAGCAGTCGATCGTCCTGCTCGGGATTTTCCATCAGCAACCGGACAAAGGCCTGATCCGCTTCGCCAAATGCCGAAAGCTTGTCGGCAACGGTGTCCCTGTCGGGAAAGGAAGCGGGGCCGGCATTCATGTCAGTGTCTCCAGGCGAATCTTGTCCCATCCGGGATAGGCCAGGGCGGCTGGGTGCGCAAGCATCGGTGAATATTTGAAATGCTACAAAATATCTAATATTGACAAAAAATCTAGAATCGATCATTGCAATGACATGAACATCGAGCCCGCTATCGCCTTTGACATTGCCATGCATGCGCCTTCGGCCGCCGCCATCAGCGCCTTGCTCTATCCGCATGCGGAGGTCGTGCTGCATGACCTCAGGCACGGAACCGTCGTCGGCATCTGGAATGCTTCCTCCGGCCGCGCGGTCGGCGAGGATTCGCTGATCGAGGAAGAGTTCGGCACGGTTTCGGGCGCGGAAAGCGTGCTCGGACCCTACGAGAAGACCGGCGCCGATGGCCGTCGCATCAAGTCCGTATCGGCGGTGCTTCGCGATGCCAAGGGCGACGCGGCGGGCCTGCTTTGCATCAATCTCGACGTCTCGATGATCGATAATGCGGTGAAACTACTTTCCGCCTTTGCCGGCGCTGAGCAACCGCGGCCGCAGGCGCTGTTTTCACGCGACTGGCGCGAGGAGATCAACGCGTCGCTGCACGACTGGCTGAAGGAGCGGGGGCTGGCGCTTGCAGCGCTGAAACGGACAGACCGCGTGGCGCTGGTGGCAACACTGGAAGAGCGTGGCCTGTTCAAGACCCGCAACGCTGTCGACCATCTCGCCAGCCTGATCGGCACCTCGCGCGCCTCGATCTACAACTATCTTGCCGCCGCCCGTAGCGACGCTTCCTGATCACGACGAAGACAACGATTTCGCCCGTCCGCCGGACGCAGCGAGTGGAGGATCCGATATGACCACCTTGCCAGACTTTCGCCTCGAAACACATTTCTCCCGCTGGGAGTTCAAGGCGCGTCATCATATGACCGCAAGCGACAGCGAAACCATCGCCATGAGCGAATTGCTGGCACTGGCCGACGACGCGGACCGGCAAGCCTGGGAAAAGCTGACGCTCGGCTACACCGAAACCCACGGCGCGCCGGCGCTGCGCTCGGCGATTGCCGCCACCTATGAAGGGCTTTCGGCCGAAGACATTCTCTGCTTTGCCGGGGCGGAGGAGGGGCTTTACTGCGCCATGCTGGCGCTGCTCGGCCCTGAGGATCACGCGATCGTAACGGTACCCAACTACCAGTCGATGGAGACACTGCCGGTCACGATCGCCGGCTCGGTGACCGGCGTGCCACTGCGCCCCGAAAACAACTGGCGCCTTGATATTGCCGACGTGCGCGCGGCGCTGAAGCCGAACACCCGGCTGATCGCCGTCAACTTTCCCAACAACCCGACCGGCTCGATCGCCGATCAGCAAACCTTCAAGGCGCTGGCCGAGCTCTGCGTCGAACGCGGCATTCACCTTTTCAGCGACGAGGTCTATCGCGGGCTGGAACGTGACCCGGCGCTGAGACTGCCGCAGGCGGCCGAGCTGTTCGAGCGCGGCATCTCCCTCAACGTCATGTCCAAGGCCTATGGGCTTCCGGGCCTGCGCATCGGCTGGATCGCCTGCCGCGATCATGCGCTCATCGAGCGCATGGAGAAGATGAAGCACTACCTGTCGATCTGCAATTCGCGCCCGTCCGAGGTCCTGGCGACCATCGCACTCAAGGCGCGCGAGCATCTGCTCGACCGCAATCGTACGCTTTGCGCCTCGAACCTCGAAAAGCTCGGGGCCTTCTTTGCCGAGTTCTCCGACCTTTACGAATGGCGGGAGCCTGACGGTGGCTGCGTCGGCTTTGCCCGCTATCTCGGGGCAGATGGGGTCGAGAGCCATTGCCGCCGCCTGGTGGGGGAGTCCGGCGTGCTGCTGCTGCCATCGAGCCTGTTCGTGTCCGAGCTGTTGCCGGTCGCTGAGGATCGTTTCCGCGTAGGCTTTGGCCGCAGGAACATCGAGGTCGGGCTGGAGGCCTGGCGGCAGCATCTTCAGGCCGACCGTATCGGCAAGCGCAGCGCCTGATATCCGGGGGCATTCGGCCCCCTGAAAGACCAATGGGGCATGGGCGCAGCACGGCACGCTGTGGCCATGCCTTAGAATGCGCATATATGTGGATATGCTGGCGCACCCGTTGGCTCGCTAGTGGCGAAAACCTGACGCTTGGTACCGATGACAGTGCTTAGATCAACTTGGCGAGCTTGGCGCCGTAGTAGCTCAAGCCACCGGTGACGATGAGGCCGACCCAACTTACCCACATAGGAACTGTCCAGCCGTCGATGACAACCGACCAACCTATGAGAATGCGAACCAAGTGCACCACTGCAACGATCCCGAATATTGCGGCCGCAATCGTCAAGAAGGTCTTCTCGGTCATCGGAAGCTCCTCGTCTCAGAAACAAATAGTCTATATCACACACGCATCAGGGTCGTCTTGCGCCGTCTAGCGAGGGTACCAAGCGTCAGGCTGATATACCACCACGTAAGGCCGTGTTAGCCAGCCGGCCCCACCTAGGTTTTTCTTCCCCATGCATTACAGACCCGAAATCGATGGATTGCGCGCGCTTGCCGTTGCGCCCGTGTTGCTCTTTCATGCCGGTTTCGGATTTCTCGGCGGCGGTTTTGCCGGCGTCGATGTTTTCTTCGTCATCAGCGGTTTCCTGATCACCTCGATCATTCATCGCGAGATCCGCGAGGGTAGCTTCAGCATCGTATCGTTCTATGAGCGCCGCGCCCGCCGACTGGCACCAGCCCTGCTTTTGGTCTGCGCCGTCTGCATTCCCTTTGCTGTCATGTGGATGCTGCCGCAGGAGCTCAACAATTTCGGCAAGAGCCTCTATGCCGTAAACCTGTTTGCCTCGAATTTTCACTTTTGGGACCAGACCGGGTATTTCGAGCCGTCGACCGAGCTGATGCCGCTTCTGCACACCTGGTCTCTGGCCGTCGAGGAGCAGTTCTACGTCGTCTTTCCGCTCCTGTTGCTGGCGCTGCGCCAGTTTTCGACCGCAACGGTGCTGAAGGTTGTTCTCGCCAGCATCCTCCTCAGTTTTGCTGCTGCGCAGGTGCTGGCCGTCGTCGACCCGGCCGCGAACTTCTATCTGCTGCCGAGCCGCTTCTGGGAGCTTGGCGCCGGTGCCGTTCTGGCACTTGGCGGGGTGGATCGGCTGCCGGTCGCCAAGGGCCGGCGCGAACTGCTGGCCGGTATTGGGCTGCTCGCGATCGTCGCAAGTTACGTCCTTGTCGAGCAGTCCCCCGCCTATCCCGGCTGGAAGACCGTGCCGGTCGTAGTTGGAACGGCGCTGGTGCTGGCCTTTGGCCGTCGCGATACGCTGGTCGGCAAGCTGCTTTCGGTCCGGCCGCTGGTGGCGATCGGGCTGATCAGCTACAGCCTCTATCTCTGGCATCAGCCGGTCTTCGCCTTTGCCCGGCTGCGGGCGATCGATGAGATCCCGCCGGCGGGCTATGTCGTTCTGATCGTGCTATGCATCGCGCTTGCCACTCTTAGCTGGCGCTTCGTCGAGCAACCGTTTCGTCAACGCGCGAAGGTCGGTCGCAGCGCCGTCTTCGGGGCGACGCTCGCGGCGGGCGCAGTGGCGCTGGTCGTCGGTTTCGGGTTCGACGGGACCGACGGGCTCGCTTCGCGCAATCGGGAACTCGCGCGCATGATCGAGCCCAGCGTCGGCATCAGCAAGGAATGCGATGCGGTCGTCAACCTCAAATGCGCCACCGGCAGCTCGCCCGAAATCGCTGTTTGGGGCGACTCCTATGCCCGCCACCTCGTCGACGGCATCATCGCATCGAAGCCCGATGTGAAGCTGGTGCAGCTGACGAAGAACAACTGCGGACCGTTTTTCGATCTCGCACCTGTGGTTCCCCGGCTGGGGCAGCAATGGCCGCTGGCCTGTGCTAAGCACAATGCCGAGGTCAAGCGGTTCCTGCTCGCCAACAGGTCGATCCGCTATGTCGTGCTGTCGTCGCCGCTCAGCCAGTATCTGATCGAGGACAAGGTGCTTGTCGGCGGCATCAGGGAGATGCCGTCGGAGCTCAAGACGCTCACCGACAATTTCCGCGCGACGCTCGCCTGGCTGGAGGCGAACGGCTTTGAAACCGTCTTCGTCGCGGCGCCGCCGCGGAACGGTCGTGACACCGGGCTTTGCGTTGCGCGCGTGCGGCTTCTCGGAGATCCGATCGAGCGTTGCGAACTGCCGCTGCGCGATGTGATGACCAACGACAAGGACATGCTGTCGGTGCTTGCCGACATCGCCGACGAATATCCCGTCGTCAGCTTCATGGGCTATCTCTGCGACGAGGACTCCTGCAAAATCGAGGACAAGGGGGTCACCCTGTTCGAAGACCATGGTCACTTCTCGGCGCAGGGTTCGCGGCAGATCGGCCGCTCGTTCGATTTCTACCGAACCTTTATCGGTGCGGCCGAGAGTGATGTGCTTTCGCAGCGAAGGACACCGGCCCTGGCTTTTGCCGTCGCCAACCTTGCAGCGCCTCGAATGGCGCCTGCTGGCCTTTTTCGACAGGATTGAGCGCTTCGCGGCCACGGCAGAACTCACGAATGAAAACGCTCCGGATCAGACGATGCCGGAGCGTTTCATTCTTTTAGATTTTGCGTGCCTTCAAGCGTGTCCGGTTCAGACGGAGTCGCAGAAACGCTCTATCTCTTTGTTTCGACGCATTTCCTGACGGAAAACCGCTTCGCACTTTTCCTGGAAATGCTCTCAGCCGCGGCGGCTGCGCCGTTCGCGGGCTGGAGCCGACGGGCCTTCGTTGGCCGTCTTGTTGCGCAGCGGGCCGATCCTTTCGATGATCACGTCGAGCGTCGGGCGGTCGCGCAGCGAATGCTCGTCGAGCGCAATCCGCATGGCGGCCAGGTGCCCGCAGGTGGTGCCGCAGCAGCCGCCGATGATCTTGGCGCCGGCGTCGGCTGCCAGCCGTGCATATTCCGCCATCAGCGGCGGCGTGCCGGAGTAGTGGATCTCGGAGCCGCGGAATTCCGGAATGCCGCAATTGCCCTTGACGATCACGGTTGCCTCGGGGTTTGCCGAGGTCATGTCGAGCAGGGAGGACAGGATGTCGGACGCGCCAACGCCGCAATTGGCGCCGACGGCAACCGGGCCATCGCCCAGATCCTTGGCGACATCGTGGATGTCCTTGGGATGCAGGCCCATCATGGTCTTGCCGGCGGTGTCGAAGGAGCCGGTATAGACATAGGGCAAACCGACCTTGGTAGCGGCTTCGGCGGCAGCGCGGATCTCGTCCGGCGAGGACATGGTCTCGATCCAGGCGACTTCGGCGCCGCCGGCCTTCAGGCCCTCGATCTGTTCGACGAAAGCCGAGACGGCATCCTCGTAGGACAGTGCGCCAAGCGGGATCAGCAGCTCGCCGGTCGGGCCGACGGAGCCGGCGGTGATGACCTTGCGCGGTGCCTTGTCGGCAACGGCGCGGGCGATTTCGGCTGCGCGCTTGTTGAGTTCGTGCACGCGGTCCTGGGCGTGGTGCAGCTTCAGGCGATGGCGGGTGCCGCCGAAGGAATTGGTCAGGATGATATCAGCGCCGGCATCGACGAAGTCCTGATGCAGCTTGGTGATGTTCTCCGGCCTGGTCTCGTTCCAGATTTCCGGCGCTTCGCCGGCTTCGAGGCCCATCGCGAACAGCGAGGTTCCCGTTGCGCCATCGGCGAGAAGTACGCCCTTTTCGGCGATGAGGTCTGAGAGAACATTGGCTGCAGCGGTCATCGGCTTTTCCCGGCTAGAATGAATGCAGTGAGATATAAAGATATCTTTATGTCTTTGCAAGCATTCGCGCGATCGGCCCGCGACTATTGTTGGCGGCGCAGGCCCATGCGCCCGGCAAGGCCGAGCCCGAGGATGGCAAGCGCCGTCAGCAGCCACATCGGGTCGGCGCGGTTGAGGAAGAAGCTTTCGAGCATGGCGTTGTAGGTCATGAAGATGACGACCATGACGCAGAAGTCGGCAAAGGCGCGTCCCTCCGGCCGGCGCGAGGCGCTGATGTAGTCGAAGAGCGGTTTGACGAAGAGAAGCAGGCTCATGAGGATGCCGCCGGGCAGGCCGAACGTCAGCGCCGCGTCGAGATAGCTGTTGTGGCCGGCGACGATGCCGCGCACATCCCAGTTCGCCTCGAAATTGGCCTCGAGCCCCATGATGACAGGCGAGAGCCAGAAGCTGGAGTAACCCTGGCCGAACCACGGGTGCTCGGCGATGCTTTCGCTGGCGAATTTCCAGATGTCGTCGCGGCCGGTGAAGGTAGCGTCGTCGATGATCGCCTTGGTGATCGACAACATGGTGTCGGAATAGATCGTACCGAGCGTCAGCCCGAAGATCACCGCCGACATGGCGAGGTGGGCGACGATCATCAGGCCAGGACTGCGAACGACGCGTCCGGCAAGCACCAGCGTGATGGCGATCGGCAGGAAGCCGATTGTGGTCTTCGAGCCGGTGTGCAGCACGAAATTCGCTGCGAGCAGGGTGATCGCCCAGCCGCGAAGCGTGGCGCCGGCGCGCAGGCAGTAGATGCCGAACATGCACAGGATCGAAAAGACCGGCGCCGAGACGTTCTTGTGCAGGAGGTGGCCGCGCCAGAAGCCGGCATGCCAGGGTTCGCCGCCGGCGGCCGAGTGAATGGCCAGGTCCGGTGCCACGACGAGCGCCGCATAGTCGATCAGGATGAGGAGCAGGATAGCATTTGCCCCGGCATGAACGAAATCTTCCTCGCTGCGCGGCAGCACCAGCACGCCTGCCACCATGATCATCGCCACGAGGCTGAGCGTCAGGCCGCGGGCGGAAGCCGCCGGATCGTAGGACTGCAGGCAGGAGAAGTAGGCGATGGCGAAGATCGCCGCCCAGGCCGGTGAGACGAGCCGCGCCAGCACCCGTTTGTCGACAACGAGCAGCATCGCGAACAGATAGACCGCGCCGAGCACGAGGTAGCCGACCTGGTTGATGATGTTGCCGTCGTTGGCGGCATTCGGATCGGTCTCCGTGGCGCCCTGAAAGGGCATCAGTGTGAAGACCATGAGGAAAAGCCCGAGGCCGGACAGAAGCGAAGCCAGATGACGCGTCAGCTGTGCGAGCCCCGCGTCGTAGCTTAACCGCGCCGGCACCTGATGCCTTCGCGTAGGAAAGTCTGCCGTGGCGGGGATCCGTTGCATGAGGGCGCCGAGATTGCTGGGGCGAGGACGCCGCCGACACGACGCCGCCTCCTGTTTCGCGGTCCCTGTCTGCACCGCTAAGAGCGGGCCGGGACCTGGCTTGGAGGATGGCGCAATTGGGTTAAGGTCGAATGAAACGAGGCATTGGCTAAATCCGGCATCTTTTTGCAAAAGCGCCTTGCCCCGACAAGCGGCGCCCAATCCCTTCTGGGTTGCGCAGGACGCTCATTACCGGATTTTAAGCCTTCCCGGGCGAAACTGCCGCACGACAGTCCTTGCGGAGCCTGCCTCCTTCGAAGCAGAAAATCCAAACTACGGGCGCAGCGAGATGAAATGGCGGCGCAAGCTGTCAGGGACGGAGCATTCTCCCCAATGGCGAAGAAACCCAAACTTCTGGCGCTCGAATCCTTGCGGGGTTTCGCGGCTTTAGCCGTTGCTCTGCACCATTTCCGTTACGGCAGCCTGCTGAGCGAAAACGCCTTCATCCGGCACGGTTACCTTATGGTCGACTTCTTCTTCGTGCTCAGCGGCTTCGTGATCGCTCTCAATTATGCGAACAGATTGTCGAGCCCAGCGGATCTGGCAAGCTTCCAGCGCCGGCGGTTCTGGCGCCTCTATCCGCTTCACCTGTTCACGCTCCTGGTTTTCCTCGGCATAGAGTGTCTCAAATACGTCTTTGAGCAGAAGACCGGTATCGTTTCCAACAACCCTGCCTTTATCGTTTCCGACGCGAAGGCATTCCTTGCCAATCTTTTTCTGCTGCAGGGCGTGGTTCTGCGCGAGCTCGGGTTCAACATCCCCAGTTGGTCCATCTCTGTGGAGTTCTGGACCTATCTGATCTTCGCTTTGACCATGGGCCTCCTGCGGTTGCCGATGCGCTGGTGCCTTGTTGTGGCTGGCGCGGCCGCCATCATCCTGCTCGCCCTGGAGGGAGGGCGGCTCGAAACCGATCCGATCTTTGCGATCATCCGCTGCATATTTTCCTTTTTCCTGGGGGCGTGGGCCGCTTCGCTCCACATCCGGCTTCCCCGAAAGGCGGCGGCGCCGATGGCTGCAGGCGCGCTGGCGCTCGTCGTTGTGGCAATCTGGGATCTCGGCGGAAGCCGTGCGGAGATTCTTCTGCCACCTCTTTTCGCAGCGACGGTCGTCGCGGTTGCGAACCTGCAGGAGGGTACCGCGTTGCGCCGCTTCCTCGAGTGGCCGTCCTTCGTCTGGTTGGGCACCGTCAGCTACAGCGTGTACTTGATCCATTCCATTGTCGGTTGGGTGGTCACCCAGGGTCTGCGCTTCGGCCTGAAGCTTCCAACCCATGTCGCTTCCGATGGGGACACGGTTCTGACGCTCGGCCAAGGGTTCGGAACGCTGGTGACGCTCGTCGCCATGGCGGGGGTGTTGGCTGTCTCCTATCTGACCTTCCGCTTCATCGAGAGACCCTTTCTGTCGGGCTGGCCCTTCGGGGCGAGGGCGGTCGCGCCGCGCAACGGCTAGGCAGGTTCGATTTTGCGCGGAAGCCCCGTTGTCCGTTGAGGCCATTTTGGCCGAAACGGGGCGGGTGCTCACGACGAAAAGCCGCAGCCTATGGGCGATTGCGGCTCGCCTGCGATCGCTGTAAAAGGCCGCACCTATGTCGTCGCTCGCTTGCCCGCGAATATCGCGCGCTGATCGATAGCCTCAAACGAGAAGAACATCATGCATTTCACTATCCGGACACTCGCGTCGGCGGCGGTTTCACTCGGTCTGTTGCTCAGCGGTGCTTCCTATGCTTTCGCCGGCAAGGCCCATGTGGTTCTCGACGCGCAGACCGGCACGGTTCTCGAAGCCGACAATGCCGACGTGCTCAACTATCCCGCGTCGCTGACCAAGATGATGACGCTCTATCTGGCGTTCGAGGCGCTTCAGAACGGCACGCTGACCTGGGATCAACGGCTGACGATGTCGGATAATGCCAATGGCAAGGAGCCCTTCAAGCTGGCCGTCGGCGTCGGCCGCACTGTTTCCGTCCGCGAAGCGGTCATGGGTATGATCGTGCTGTCGGCCAATGATGCCGCGGTTGCGGTCGGTGAACAGCTGGCCGGCACGGAAGCGGGTTTTGCCAAGGTGATGACCGAGAAGGCCCATCAACTCGGCATGGCCAGCACCGTGTTCAAGAATGCCAACGGCCTGCCCGATCCGCAGCAGGTGACGACGGCGCGTGACATGGCGACACTCGGCATTGCGCTCATGCGCGACTTCCCGGAAGAGTTCGCGCTGTTTTCGAACCGCACCATCGAATTCCGGGGCATGAAGCTTCGCGGCCACAACAACGTGATGAACCGCTATGCTGGCGCGGACGGCATCAAGACCGGCTACACCACCGCATCGGGCTACAACGTCGTCACCTCGGCGACGCGCGACGGCAAACGCCTCGTCGGCGTTGTCATGGGCGGCGAGACCGCCGAAAAGCGTGACAACCAGATGATGGGCCTGCTCGACAAATATTTCCCGGCGACCAGCGACACGCTTTCGTCCGCAAGCACCGTCGAGCCGGCTGCTGCGGAAACGACGAAGACCAACTGAGGATCGCGGCCGGCAGATAGCCGGGGCATGCCGAGGCTGATATCAGCCGCGCGCAAAAAGTCCCGACAGCAGGCGGCTCCTCCTGAGCCGCATGTCTTTCTTACAGCGCCGCGCGTCTATTTAGACGCGCGTCCTTAGATCGATTCCGACTTAAGGAATTATGCAGTAGCCGATGTTACCGGGCCTGAAATGCGACGGGCGCCGCGGCGAGCTCCTCCAGGAGGAAATGCCGGGCGCCCTTGGTCGGCCTCTTTTGCCTGCCTTACGCGGCGGCTCGCTTGTCCTCGTGGCTGGTGGGCGTCACCATGGCCGAGATGATCGTCGGCAGATCGAGTGCGCCGATCGGGCGGCCGTTCTCGTCGACGACATGGGCCGCGTTGACGTGGGCGCCGGTCATGGCGCGGGCCGCCGATTCCAGCACCGTGCCCATCGCCAGCGGCATGCCCTCGGGGTTGCCGGAAAGCGGCCGCATGATCGTCTCGACATTGATGACGCGCCCGCGGTTCACTTCCTTGACGAAGGCTGTGATGTAGTCGTCGGCCGGCGACAGCACGATCTGCTGGCCCGTCCCCTGCTGCACGACGCGGCCATCGCGCAGGATGGCGATCTTGTCGCCGAGCCGCAGCGCCTCGTCGAGGTCGTGGGTGATGAAGACGACGGTCTTCTTCAACTCCTTCTGCAGGTCGAGAAGCACGGTCTGCATATCGACGCGGATCAGCGGATCGAGCGCCGAATAGGCTTCGTCCATCAACAGGATGTCGGCATCGTTGGTGAGTGCCCGGGCCAGGCCGACGCGCTGCTGCATGCCGCCGGAAAGCTGGTTCGGATAGTGGTTCTCGAAGCCCTTGAGGCCGACACGCTCGATCCAGCCGCGCGCGCGCTTTTCGCTTTCCGCCTTGCCGACGCCCTGGATTTCCAGGCCGTAGACGGTGTTGTCGAGAACGGTCCGGTGCGGCAAAAGTGCGAATTTCTGGAACACCATCGCCGTCTTGTGGCGGCGGAATTCGCGCAGGTCGTTGTCGCTCATCTTGCAGACGTCGACGCCGTCATAAAGGACTTCGCCGGCGGTCGGGTCGATCAGCCGGTTGATGTGGCGGATCAGCGTCGACTTGCCCGAACCCGACAGTCCCATGACCACCATCACGCCGCCGGCCGGCATCGAGATGTTGATGTCCTGCAGGCCGAGCACGTGGCCGTGCTTCTCGTTGAGTTCCGCCTTGCCCAGGCCCCGCTTGACCGCATCGACATAGTCGCCGCCGTTGGGGCCGAAGATCTTGTAGAGGTTCTTCACCTCGATCGCGTGACTAGCCATGGATAACCTCCGAATGCTTCTGCAGCCGCCTGCCGAAGGCCTGGCTGGTACGGTCGAAAATGATGGCGATACCGACAAGGGCGAAGCCATTGAGGAAACCGACGGTGAAGAACTGGTTGGCGATCGCCTGCAGCACGTTCTTGCCGAGACCGCCGACGCCGATCATCGATGCGACGACGACCATCGCCAGCGACATCATGATGGTCTGGTTGATGCCGGCCATGATGGTGGGCAGCGCCAGCGGCATCTGCACGTTCTTCAGCTTCTGCCAGGCCGAGGAACCAAAGGCGTCGGCGGCTTCCAGCACTTCCTGGTCGACGAGGCGAATGCCGAGATTGGTGAGCCGGATCATCGGCGGCACGGCATAGATGACGACGGCGATCAGGCCCGGAACCTTGCCGATGCCGAAGATCATCACGACCGGGATCAGGTAGACGAAGCTCGGCATCGTCTGCATCACGTCGAGCACCGGATTGACGATCGATTGCACCCGATCCGAGCGGGCCATCAGAATGCCGATCGGAATGCCGATCAGGATCGAGATCAGCGTGCAGACGGTGACCATCGCCAGCGTGATCATCGTGTCGTTCCACAGGCCGACGAGGCCGATGGCGATCATCGACAGCGCCGTGCCGATCGTGATGTTGATGTTGCGGCTGCCGAGATAGACGACTGCGACCATGAGCACGAGGATGACGATCCACGGCGAGCCGACGAACAGGCTTTCGAGATAGTTCAGAAACCATTGAAGCGGCTGCACGACCGTGTCGATGGCGTCGCCATAGGAGCGGACGAAACCTTTGAAGCCATCGTCGATTGTCTTGCGAGCCAGGCGGATCGTTCCGTCGTCAATGGCAGGGAACTTGCAGAGCAACTCTGGCAAGACACTGCAGATGGATGCCATATTTTTCCCCTTCTTGGCCTGAAGTCTTATAACGCCGACTGCGTCTTCGAGACCTGTCGTTGCCGGTCCTTGCGCAGACTTGGCTGGTGACCTCTTCGGGTCCCGGCGTGAGGAATGTGACAGCGGAACGTGACGCCCGCTTTACTGAATGCGACGCGAACTGAGCCCGTTCGTCGCCCTGAGCATCGGTCGCCACGCCCGGCAATCTTTCCGGCGGGCGAAGACGCCGATGCAGGCGACCGCTTTTCATGCGGGCGCCTGCATCACCAGCCAAAATCAGAGCGCAGCCTTGACCTTCTCGGCCACATCAGGGCTTACCCAGGTGGTCCACATGTCGGGGAACTCCTCGAGGAAGTGCTTTGCGGCATCCTCGTTCGTGCCCTGGTTCTCATCCATCCAGGCGAGAACCTTGTTGACGGTGCCGTTGTCCCACTTGCGCGCCTTGACGTAGTCCATGGCGACGCCGGCCTTTTCGGCGAAGGACTTGGTCACGACAGTGAAGACGTCGGAGACCGGGTAGGAGTTCACTTTCGGGGCCGGGCAATCCGGCACGGCCGAGCAGGCGTCCCATTCCTTCTTGTCGTGATCGACGCCGAAGGAGAGGCGGGTCATCTCGTACTTGCCGAGGATGGCGGTCGGTGCCCAGTAGTAACCGAGCCAGCCGGTCTTCTTGGCAAAGGCGTTGGCGATCGAGCCGTCGAGGCCGGCAGCAGAACCGGTGTCGATCAGCTGGAAGCCGGCCTTTTCAGCATCTATCGCCTTGTAGAGATTGGCGGTCGAAACCTGGCAGTTCCAGCCCGATGGGCAATTGTGAATGGCGGCCTTCGACGGATCTTCCGGCGCCGGGAACAGGTCGGGATGCTTGAGCGCATCCTGGACGGTCTTGATGTCGGGGTTGGCATCGGCGAGGAATTTCGGAATCCACCAGCCTTCGACACCGCCTTCGCTCAGGATCTTGGCGGCTTCGATCAGCCGGCCTTCCTTGATGGCCGCGTCAAGCGGCGTGCGAACGGAGTTGACCCAGAGTTCCGGCGCCATGTCCGGCTGGGCCTTTTCGTTCATAGAGGCAAAGGTCGGCATGGTGTCGCCGGTGACCAGCGTCACGGTGCAACCGTACCCGTTTTCCAGAATGAACTTGTCCACGTGTGCGGCGACGCCCGCCGACGCCCAGTTCATCTCGGCAATGCTGACCTCACCGCATTCCGCGGCCTGCGCGGAACCCGCGAGCGCATACAGACCCGCGGCGAGAATGGTGGAAGCGAGGAGTTTCTTCATGTTGCAAGACCTCCCAGTCTTTAACTGCAGCCAACGATCAAACGGGCGTCATCGGGACGCCCTCGCATCCCCGTCACCCGAACCAAATTAGCAGCCTGGGGTTCGGCAAATGACAAGCCAAGGGTAGCCCCCGCTGCGGCGATCTGGGAGTTCGTTTTGTCCTGGCCGCGGAACCCTGTCGCCGGCCGGATCTCCTCTGTACCGCGTTGCAAGCCTAAGTATTCTCGTTGGGAAATCAACCTCTTGAATCGGAAAACAGCCGGGTCTGGCTGGTGGCGGCGTCTGTCTGCGACATGACCGAAGGGGATCTTTCGGCTTCGGAGGTCCCAAATTTAAGCATTTGCGACAATTAGTGCCGCAAAATATAGCGGTCGCCGCGATGCTCGTTTTTGATCTGTTGCAATCAGGACCTTTCCTGTCGTGAATGCGTCACTGGTATTTTCCGCAGATGTCGCGAAAAAAAATCAAAAAAAGCCACGATTCATCTTTCGTTAAATCCTCAATAACCATCCGGTAACGATGTCCGGCTAATTGTTGTTGCGCGGCGGGCAACTGCCGCCGGCCCGGATCAAGGTAGTGCGTCCCGGGTTTGAGCGAACCTTCGGTGTGTGTTTCCGGAGTGACCAGCGTTTTTTGGAAGCCGCATCCCTCGATAGGAGGTCGATGCGGTTTTCGCGTTTTTGTCCCGCGATTTCACGGTCATCCGGCGAAAAAAAACCGCCTCCACGAGGGGAGACGGCTGGAGGAGAAGGCGTTAGCTGCTGGAATGCAAAGCCGTGGCCGATAGGGGCCCGATCCGCGGGCCGGATGGGTCAGCCGACGTTGGACGTGCGGATGAAGCCGAGCGGTCCGAAGGGAGCGTCGAGAACGACGTTGCGAACGCGCGACTGGCTGACCGGTGACTTGGAATTCCAGGCGATCTGAACGAAATTCGGTTTGCTGAAAATGTACAGCATGGACATGGACCTTGAGAGGCCGGACGTCTGTGGTCCGGTGTGTGTTTCGGTGGCGCTGATATAGGCTCGCGCCTCACGAAATTGAATGCCAAACTCGTCACAGGATGTCGCATTTACGCTGGTTTCGGAGAGAAACTCGACAAGCTTGATAAGCGACCGAAACAGTCTGTCATCGACGCGCCGCAAATGCGGCGAAATCGTGTCAAAACAGCTCTTTGCTGCCGGTCAAATCGATGTTACCGGTGGCGCCATGACACGCAAGATCATGCTGCAGGGAACCGGCTCTGATGTCGGAAAATCGGTATTGGTGGCGGGCCTCTGCCGGCTCGCCTCCAATCGCGGGTTGAAGGTCAGGCCGTTCAAGCCGCAGAACATGTCGAACAATGCCGCCGTGTCGGATGACGGCGGCGAAATCGGCCGGGCGCAATGGCTGCAGGCGCTGGCCGCCCGCGTGCCGTCTTCGGTGCACATGAACCCGGTGCTGTTGAAGCCGCAGTCGGATGTCGGCAGCCAGATCGTCGTGCAGGGCAAGGTCGCCGGTCAGGCGAGGGGCCGGGAATATCAGGCGCTGAAGCCGAAGCTGCTCGGCGCGGTGATGGAAAGCTTCGAGCAGATCGCAGCCGGCGCCGATCTCGTCGTCGTCGAGGGTGCCGGGTCGCCGGCCGAAATCAACCTGAGGGCGGGCGACATCGCCAATATGGGTTTTGCGACGCGCGCCGATGTACCTGTCGTCCTCGTCGGCGATATCGACCGCGGCGGCGTCATCGCCTCGCTGGTGGGGACGCATGCGATCCTGCCCGACGAGGATCGACGCATGGTGTCGGGCTATTTGATCAACAAGTTTCGCGGCGACGTCACGCTGTTCGACGATGGCATTGCCGCGATCGGCCGCTACACCGGCTGGCCCTGCTTCGGCGTGGTGCCGTGGCTGAAGGCGGCAGGTCGGTTGCCGGCGGAGGATTCGGTCGTGCTTGAAAAGCTGGCGCGCGGCGAGGGGCGGGCGCTCAAGATTGCCGTGCCGGTGCTGTCGAGAATTGCCAATTTTGACGATCTCGATCCACTCGCGGCCGAACCGGACGTCGATCTCGTCTTCGTCAAGCCAGGCAGCCCGATCCCGGCGGACGCCGCGCTCGTCGTCATCCCCGGCTCGAAATCGACCATCGGCGATCTCAAGGATTTCAAGGGCCAGGGTTGGGACGAGGATCTCAAGCGCCACGTGCGGCGCGGCGGTCGGGTGATCGGTATCTGCGGCGGCTACCAGATGCTTGGCGTCCGCGTCACCGATCCGCTCGGCATCGAGGGCGGCGAACGGGAAATCGCGGGGCTCGGACTGCTCGACGTCGAAACCGAGATGGCGCCGGAAAAGACCCTGCGCAACAGCCGGGCCTGGTCGCTGGAACACGATGTGGCGCTTGAAGGCTACGAGATCCATCTTGGCTGCACCACCGGTGCCGATTGCGACCGGCCGTCGATCCGCATCGACGGTCGCGCCGACGGCGCCCTTTCGGCCGATGGCCGGGTGATGGGAACATACCTGCACGGGCTGTTTTCCAGCGACGCCTATCGCGCTGCCCTGCTTAAAAGCTTTGGCATCGAAGGCGGTATCGGCAATTACCGCCAGTCGGTCGACACGGCGCTCGATGATGTCGCTGCCGAGCTCGAGGCGGTTCTCGACCGTGCTTGGCTGGAGGGACTGCTCGGCGGCTACAGCGCCGCGCGTCATATATGACGCGCAAAGGACGCTGTAACGCTTTAAACTTGCTGCATAATTTTATCCTTAAATCGGATCCGACTTAAGGAATTATGCAGTAGGGTCGGGATGTTGCGCCGTTGAACCAAGGGCGCCATGCGCCGTAGAATGCAGCAGCGGCGGGACGCCGGCGCGCTGAAATCGAGTTCGAAGGCGATTTGGCTGTCCGGCTCCGGAAAGAAGGCGTTTTGATGAGCGACGAAGACAGACGGACCCATTGGGACAATGCGTACGCGTCCAAGGGCGAGGCGGGCGTAAGCTGGTTCGAGGATGCGCCGGCAGTCTCGTTCGATCTCATCCGGCAATGCGTGGCGATTGCGGATGCCTCCTTGATCGACATCGGCGGCGGCGCATCACGTCTGGTCGACAAACTCCTTGGCGAAGGCATGCGTGCAATTACAGTGCTCGATCTGTCGCCCGCCGCTCTCAGCGCCGCAAAAGCAAGGCTTGGCACGCGCGGCGATGATGTGGAGTGGATTGCTGCTGACGTGACCGAGTGGCGACCCGCCCGATCGTATGACGTCTGGCATGATCGAGCGGCTTTTCATTTCCTGACCGAGCCGGATGATCGCGCCGCCTATATCGACCGGCTTCACGCCGCAGTAAAGCCGGGCGGCCATGCCATCATCGCCACCTTCGCGCTTGATGGCCCTGAACGTTGCAGCGGATTGCCGGTCGTGCGCTATGACCCGGCGACACTCGCCGGCCTCATCGGGCCGTCCTTCCGGCTTGTGGAGGAGCGCCGGCATATCCACGCGACCCCCTCGGGCTCTACCCAGGCCTTTCAGTTCAGCGTGCTGCAGCGGGTGACGCGGTAGCGCCGGTGTCGCTCACGGGTTCTGCGCCTGCGGTCGGCGGAGCAAATGAAAGCGGGCAAATTGCGCCACTCGGCGCCAAATGCGACCAGTGCCAGCTTTGGGCCGCCCGAAGCGGCTGCAGGCGTTGGAAAGGGGCAAGGCTCAAGGAGCTTGCCGCACCGGTGAGAACGTGAAGGCCCTGTCCCCGTGGTGCCAGATAAACTCGTTCTCTTTGGTGCTTAGTCCTCCGGGGTTTTGCAGCACGACGCCGCATAGGTTCGTGGTTTTGCGCCACAGGAAGCAAACCTCGCCTCCCTCAAATCGGACTTCGACGTCGGCCATGCGACCACCGCCCATGGAAGCCCAGCCTCCCGACAGGGTGGCTATGCCGCCAGTTGAAATGATTGCCTCATGTCCCTCGCCAGAGTCCAACACGCGTCCACGCAGTCGATGTCCCAGGAACAGCGAACGGATTTCGCCGGCCGTCAGCCCGTTCCTGCCGCTGAAGTCGCTGCTCGTCAGGGTCTCAGGCACGCCCGCCAGGCGAAGTCCCTGGTAGAGCCGAGCGCTGTCCTCCGGCCGCGCCAGGTCCAGTGGCGGGCAGGTTGAGATGGTGGCGGCAACTCCACCGCGTCCGACGCGAAGCGCGTTGAAACGGGCGACTGCAGCCTCGGCTTCCGCTCGGTGACCCAGATGCCCGGATGCGGCGGCGAGAAGAAGGAAGGAGCCGTCATCCTGAGGATTGAGTTCGGTGCTGCTCTTGGCTGCCACCGCCGCCGCCTCGAAATTCTCCAGGCTGAACTCCGTCAATCCGAGGACGTAGATGAAAAACGACGGGGAATGCGGGTCGAGGCGGATTGCAGTGCGGATATAAGGCAGGGCCTCTGCCGGCCGTCCGGCGGAGGTAAGGACGAATGCCATCAACGCGTAGCTCCAGGAATCGCCGGGTTCGAGCGTGATGGCTTCCTTGAGCTCGGCAAGCGCTGCGGCGTGCTGCCAGTCGGCTTCGGACAGGACACCGGCCGCCTGATAGGCCAGCGCCGTTTTTTGCTTCGGCGCGGTCCGGAGATACTGCGTCGCCTTGGCTCGCGCTTCGAACCGCGAGATGCCCAAACGATAATGCCAACGCCACAGGTAGATGCGTGCGTAGACCATGGCCGCCGCTGCGTAAGCGCGACCATACGCAGGATCGAGCGCAATCGCCTGCTCGAAATAGGGCACCGCCTTTGCGAAGTCTTCGGGAGTCGTGCGTCGGTGATGCTCCCAGCCGCGCAGGAACGCATCGAACGCCGCCGGGACCGTCGTTTCCTTGCGCCCAAAGGCCATCTGCTCGTCGGGATTCAGCCGAAGTGCAAGAGCATCCGCAATCCCGCGCGTCACTTCGTCTTGCAGCGCAAAGACATCGGCGAGTGAACCGTCGAACTTTCCGGCCCAAACGTGTCCTCCGCTGAGTGAGTCGATGAGCTGGGCATTGATGCGGAGTTGTTCTCCGGCGCGCTGCACACTGCCTTCGAGGACATATCTGACACCGAGTTCCTCGGACACCTGCCTGGGCGTCACCGCCTTACCCTTGTAGGTGAAGGTCGAGTTGCGCGCGATGACAAACAAACCGGACACCTGGGCCAGCTCGGTAACGAGGCCGTCGGTCATGCCGTCGGCGAAATATTCCTGCTTGGGATCATCGCTCACATTAGCAAACGGGAGCACTGCGATCGACGGCTTATCCGGCGGGCTCAGGTCCGAGCGTTGGCTCGAGGCTGCTTCCATGGCCGGCTCCCACGACCGCCACCAAGCCACACCGCCAGCGACGCCGAGCACCACAGCAAGCGTTACGAGCGTTGCCCAGCGTCTTATGCGGCGTCCCGTGACGGTTGCACCGCTGGGGCGAGCTTCGCCCAGCCAGAGGCGGTAGGTCCGCACCGGCTTTTCGATATGCTTCAGGCGCTGTTCGCCGAGAAAGACGAAGCCGACGTCCAGGTGCTTCTCAACTTGGTCGTAAGCGGTGCCGGAGATGACTATTCCGCCGGGTTCGGCCAGGCTCTGCAGCCGCTCGGCGATGATGACGCCATCGCCTTGGATGTCGTCGCCCTCAACGATAACGTCGCCGAGATTGATGCCGATACGGAATTCCAGCCGGCGCTCATCGACGCCGCGGCTCTCGGACTTCGCCCGCTGCACCTCCACCGCACAGCGGACCGCCTCGACGACACTGTGGAACTCGACCAGCAAGCCGTCGCCCATGGTCTTGATCAACCGCCCGCGATGCGCGGCAATCCTTTGTTCGAACAGTTCGTGCAGATCGGCCTGAAAGCGCGCGCAAGTGCCCTCCTCGTCGGCTTGGCTGAGTAGCCCATAGCCGGAAACGTCGGCAATCATCACGGCAGCAAGCCTGCGTTCCATTTGCCTTCCGGATAAACGAAGTCGCTTTGTCGATTACTTTGTCGAAATATCTTGTATTGCTAAAATATACTTCATTTGCTGCGGAATATCCTCCGTTTCCTGAGATCGAGTTCGTATCGCGGGAAACCTCTCCGCGCCCGCACAACTTTCGCGACCGCATTCGGAGCCAGGGTGTCTTTGCGCCCCGGCCTTGATTGGTGGCATGTGCGACTGAATGCTGGCGAATTGTCGCGTGCCGCATCTCGATGGGTGGCGTGTCGCACGCGTCGATTGACTTTGGTGCGCCCGCTTCCTAATCATCGGATGTTGGATGGTTTCCCCGGATCGTGGCGATGCGGGGGAATAATTGGGAATGTGACGGATGGACCCAAATCGGGCATCCTTATCGCAGCCGACCCCGCGACTGTAGAACGGTCAGGGTTCGCCATCGGGCTGAAGGCCGGCTTCCGTTCGATTGCATGGGGCAATCGCAGGTGGTTTGGAAATCAGTCGGAAAAGCCACTGGCGTGGCTTCGTGATCAGCCGGGTTGGACGCCTCTTCTTCTACGAATCGTCCGCCTTTCACGAAACCGCCCACAGCGCCGCGCGTCGGAGACGACGCGCAAAGGTTCGCTGTGGCACCGGAAAGCGCCGGGAAGGTGAGGCGGGCCGTTCGGGCCCAGGCATCGGTGTTCGCGTCATAACGGGGCACGATGCAGTGGACCCGTGACGCCGTGAGCCAGGAGACCTGCCGTCCGACAGGGGCATTCCGCCCGAAGGGAAGCCCGCTTCCCACGCCATCACGGAGGTTGTCTTGGCTCATAGATCGTTTCCCGAACGCGCCTTAGGCGCGGTGAAATCCTGTTGCCGCACGAATTCGCTACCAAGCACATGAGGCCGCAACGCACATGAGCAATTCCAGTGCCGGGCCGGTTCTCGTCCTCGGCGGCGCCCGTTCCGGCAAATCCAGCTTTTCCGAAAGGCTCGTCGAAGCCTCGGGGCTAAACATGCACTATGTCGCGACCGGCCGTGCCTGGGACGACGAGATGCGCGAGCGCATCGACCATCACCGGGCAAGGCGCGGCGATGGCTGGACGACGCATGAGGAGCCGCTCGATCTCGTTTCGCTGCTGACACGCATCGATGACGGAAACCGCGTGGTTCTCGTCGACTGCCTGACGCTGTGGGTTACCAACCTGATGATGGAAGGACGCGACATGGCGGCGGAGTTCGCCGCCCTGGCCGCCTTTCTGCCTGAGGCGCGGGCGCGCCTGATCCTTGTTTCCAACGAAGTCGGCCTCGGCATCGTGCCCGAGAACCGCATGGCCCGCGACTTCCGCGACCATGCCGGCCGGCTTCACCAGATCGTTGCGGAGAAATCTGCGGAAGTTTACTTTGTCGCGGCCGGTTTGCCGCTGAAAATGAAGGGTTGATCCATGACCACTGCGAGAGCCAACCAGGGCAAGATCCCGGCGACCGTCATCACCGGCTTCCTTGGCGCCGGCAAGACGACGATGATCCGCAACCTGCTGCAGAACGCTGACGGCAAGCGCATCGCGCTGATCATCAACGAGTTCGGCGATCTCGGCGTTGACGGCGACGTGCTGAAGGGCTGCGGCGCGGAGGCCTGCTCGGAGGACGACATCATCGAGCTCACCAATGGCTGCATCTGCTGCACGGTTGCCGATGATTTCATCCCGACCATGACCAAGCTGCTCGAGCGCGAAAAGCGTCCGGATCACATCATCATCGAAACCTCGGGTCTGGCGCTGCCGCAACCGCTGATCGCCGCCTTCAACTGGCCGGACATTCGCAGCGAAGTGACCGTCGATGGCGTCGTCACCGTGGTCGACAGCGCCGCAGTTGCCGCCGGGCGCTTTGCCGATGACCACGACAAGGTCGATGCGCTGCGCGTCGAGGACGACAATCTCGACCACGAAAGTCCGATCGAGGAACTGTTCGAGGACCAGCTGACCGCTGCCGATCTGATCGTGCTCAACAAGACCGATCTGATCGACGCATCCGGCCTCAAAGCCGTGCGCGACGAGGTGTCTTCGCGCACCAGCCGCAAGCCAACGATGATCGAGGCGAAGAACGGCGAAGTGGCCGTTGCCATCCTGCTCGGCCTCGGTGTCGGCACGGAAAGCGATATCGCCAACCGCAAGTCTCACCACGAGATGGAGCATGAGGCCGGCGAGGAGCATGACCACGATGAGTTCGACAGCTTCGTCGTCGAGCTCGGCGCGATCGCCGATCCGGCAGCCTTCATCGATCGCCTCAAGGGCGTGATCGCCGAGCATGACGTGCTGCGCCTGAAGGGCTTTGCCGATGTGCCCGGCAAGCCGATGCGGCTCCTGATCCAGGCCGTTGGCGCGCGTATCGACCAGTATTACGACCGTGCCTGGGCGACCGGCGAAAAGCGCGGCACGCGCCTCGTCGTCATCGGCCTGCACGATATGGACGAAGCAGCGGTGCGCGCCGCCATCACCGCGCTCGCCTAACTCTTTGAAGCAACGCAATTCCAGGAAAGCGTTTCACACGTTTCCTGGAATTGCTTGAACGGACAGAACAATGCATCTGCTTCTCGCCCAGAAAGGAACGATCGCCGACGGCAACGAGGCGATCGACCTGGGGCAAACGCCGGCGGACATCCTTTTCCTGTCGGCCGCCGACACCGAGCTTTCGTCGATCGCAGCGGCCCATGGCCGGCGCGACGGAGATCGGGGCCTGCGCATCGCCAGCCTGATGAACCTGATGCATCCGATGTCGGTCGACACCTATGTCGAACGCACGGCAAGGCATGCGAAGCTCATCGTGGTCAGGCCGCTCGGTGGCGCCAGCTATTTCCGTTATGTGCTGGAAGCATTGCATGCCGCCGCCGTCACCCACCGTTTCCAGATCGCGGTGCTGCCCGGCGACGACAAGCCGGACCCTGGCCTCGAGCCGTTTTCGACCGTCGAGCCCGACGACCGGCAGCGCCTCTGGGCCTATTTCACCGAGGGCGGCGCCGACAATGCCGGGTTGTTCCTCGACTATGCCGAGGCGCTGATCTCGGGCGCAGAGAAGCCACAACCGGCAAAGCCGCTCCTAAAGGCCGGTATCTGGTGGCCGGGTGCGGGCGTCATCGGCGTCCGGGAATGGCTGGGGTGCGTTCAAGGGGGCGTGGTAGCGGAGGAGGGATTCGAACCCCCGACCGTCGCGATCTGCTTTTACCGTGCCCTCGTTCAGAGCGGCGAGACGCGGCCGGTCGAGGCGCTGATCGATGCGCTTGCCGCAGAAGGCATGCGCGTGCTGCCGCTGTTCGTGGCCAGCCTCAAGGATGCCGTTTCGGTCGGCACGCTGCAATCGATTTTTTCCGAGGTCGCACCCGACGTGGTGATGAACGCCACCGGCTTTGCCGTCTCGTCCCCCGGCGCCGACAGGCAGCCGACCGTGCTGGAATCGACCGGCGCGCCGGTGTTGCAGGTGATCTTCTCCGCCTCGTCGCGCGCCCAATGGCAGGCCTCGCCGCAGGGGCTGATGGCACGCGACCTGGCGATGAACGTCGCCTTGCCCGAGGTTGATGGCCGCGTCCTTGCGCGCGCCGTCTCGTTCAAGGCGGCTTCGATCTACGATCCCAAGGTGGAAGCCAATATCGTCGGCCATGAGCCGCTTTCCGACCGGGTGCGTTTTGCCGCCAGGCTCGCCGTCAACTGGGCAAAGCTGCGCCGCGCCAGGCCGGCGGAGCGGCGCATCGCCATCGTCATGGCCAACTACCCGAACCGCGACGGCAGGCTCGGCAACGGCGTCGGGCTCGATACGCCGGCGGGCACCGTCGAGGTGCTGCGCGCCATGGCGGGCGAAGGCTACCCGGTTGCCGGCGTGCCGGAGGACGGCGACGCATTGATCCGCTATCTGATGGCCGGGCCGACCAATGCGGCGAGCCGCGACCGCGAGATCCGCGAAGTCATTTCACTCAGCGATTACAAGGCGTTCTTCGATTCGCTTCCGAAACAGATTCAGGATGAGGTCGGCGGCCGCTGGGGCGCGCCCGAAACCGATCCGTTCTTCCTCGATGGCGCTTTCGCGCTGCCGCTCGCCCGCTTCGGCGAGGTTGTCGTCGGTATCCAGCCGGCGCGCGGCTACAACATCGATCCGAAGGAAAGCTATCACTCGCCGGATCTGGTGCCACCGCATGGCTACCTCGCCTTCTATGCCTTCCTGCGCAACACGTTCGGGGCGCAGGCCATCGTGCATATGGGCAAACACGGCAATCTGGAATGGCTGCCGGGCAAGGCCTTAGCGCTGTCGGAGACCTGTTATCCCGAGGCGATCTTCGGGCCGCTGCCGCATGTCTATCCCTTCATCGTCAACGATCCCGGCGAGGGAACGCAGGCCAAGCGCCGCACCAGCGCCGTTATCATCGACCATCTGACGCCGCCGCTGACGCGGGCGGAATCCTATGGGCCGCTGAAGGACCTCGAGGCGCTGGTCGACGAATATTACGACGCCGCCGGCGGCGATCCGCGCCGGCTCAGGCTCTTGAGCCGGCAGATCCTCGACCTCGTGCACGACATAGGGCTTGATCACGACGCCGGTATCGACAAGGGCGACAGCGACGACAAGGCACTGGAAAAGCTAGACGCCTATCTCTGTGACCTCAAGGAAATGCAGATCCGCGACGGCTTGCACATCTTCGGCGTGGCGCCGGAGGGGCGGTTGCTCACCGACCTGACAGTGGCGCTGGCGCGGGTGCCGCGCAGCCTCGGCGAAGGCGGCGACCAGAGCCTGCAGCGTGCAATCGCTATCGATGCCGGGCTCGACTTCGATCCGCTCGATTGTGTGATGTCCGATGCCTGGGCCGGTTTGCGGCCGGAGGTTCTTGCCGACATTTCCGATGCGCCGTGGCGCACGGCCGGCGATACGGTCGAGCGCATCGAGCTGCTGGCGGCGGCGTTCGTTTCCGGCGAGACGCCCGCGCCCGAGGGCTGGTCCGCCACCTGCGCCGTGCTCGGCGAGATCGAGGCGCGGCTGAAACCGTCGATCGTCAATTCCGGCGCTGCCGAAATGACCGGCTTTCTCACCGGCCTTGATGGCCGCTTCGTGGCGCCGGGACCTTCAGGCGCGCCGACCCGCGGCCGTCCGGACGTGCTGCCGACGGGGCGCAATTTCTACTCCGTCGACAGCCGTTCCGTGCCGACGCCGGCGGCCTACGAGCTCGGCAAGAAATCCGCCGAGCTCCTGATCCGCCGCTATTTGCAGGATCACGGCGAATGGCCGTCGTCCTTCGGCCTGACGGCCTGGGGCACGGCGAACATGCGCACCGGCGGCGACGACATTGCCCAGGCCCTGGCGCTGATCGGCACCAAGCCCGTTTGGGACATGGTCTCGCGCCGGGTGATGGGCTACGAAATCATACCTCTCGCCGTGCTTGGGCGACCGCGTGTGGACGTGACGCTGCGGATTTCCGGCTTCTTCCGCGATGCCTTCCCGGACCAGATCGCGCTGTTCGACAAGGCGATCCGCGCCGTCGGCGCGCTTGAGGAAGACGACGCCGACAACATGATCGCCGCGCGCATGCGCGCCGAGATGCAACGGCTGGAGGCTACCGGCGTCGAACCGCCAGAAGCCGCCCGCCGCGCCTCCTACCGCGTCTTCGGTGCGAAGCCCGGAGCCTACGGCGCCGGACTGCAGGCGCTGATCGACGAAAAGGGTTGGGACAGCCAAGCCGATCTCGCCGACGCCTATCTCACCTGGGGCGCCTATGCCTATGGCGCCGGCGAGGAGGGCAAGGCCGAGCGCGATCTGTTCGAGGAGCGGTTGCGCACGATCGAGGCGGTGGTGCAGAACCAGGACAATCGCGAACATGATTTGCTCGACAGTGATGACTACTACCAGTTCGAAGGCGGCATGAGCCTTGCCGCCGAGCACCTCAGCGGCGCCCGGCCGGCGATCTACCACAACGACCATTCGCGGCCGGAAAAGCCGGTTATCCGCTCGCTGGAAGAGGAGATCGGCCGTGTGGTCCGGGCCCGCGTCGTCAATCCGAAGTGGATCGACGGCGTCATGCGCCACGGCTACAAGGGCGCCTTCGAGATCGCCGCCACGGTCGACTACATGTTTGCCTTTGCCGCGACCACCGGTGCCGTGCGCGACCACCATTTCGAGGCCGCCTACCAGGCCTTCATCGTCGATGAGCGCGTGTCGAGCTTCCTGCGCGAGAAGAACCCGGCGGCACTCGTCGAGCTTTCGGAGCGCCTGCTGGAGGCGATCGACCGCAATCTCTGGACCCCGCGCTCGAACTCGGCGCGATTCGAACTGAGCGGCCACACGACGGCTGCAATGCGGCTTCGCGCCGGAAACGAATAGAGCAGTTCCCGGAAAGGCGTGAGACCGTTTTCCGTCCGGAGTTGCGCAATTGCAAAGAATGAGAGCGCGGGCGGTATTACGTCCGCATCCCGCGATAGAAACATACGGATCCAGGAGAGCGTCATGAGCGAAGATGTGGCCAACACGGGTGAGGGCGTCGCCGAGAAGGACGATGCGCGCCATGCCATGAAGATGGCGAAGAAGAAGACGGCGCGCGAAAAGATCATGGCGACCAAGACCGACGAGAAAGGTCTGATCATCGTCAACACCGGCAAGGGCAAGGGCAAGTCGACCGCCGGCTTCGGTATGATCTTCCGCCATATCGCCCATGGCATGCCTTGCGCCGTCGTGCAGTTCATCAAGGGCGCCTGGGAGACCGGCGAGCGCGACCTGATCGAGAAGCATTTCGGCGACGTCTGCCAGTTCTATACCCTTGGCGAAGGTTTTACCTGGGAAACGCAGGACCGCGCCCGCGACGTGGCGATGGCGGAAAGGGCCTGGGAAAAGGCCAAGGAACTGATCCGCGACGAACGCAACTCGATGGTGCTGCTCGACGAAATCAATATCGCGCTGCGCTACGACTATATCGACGTGGCCGAGGTCGTGCGCTTCCTGAAGGAAGAAAAGCCGCACATGACCCATGTGGTGTTGACCGGCCGCAACGCCAAGGAAGACCTGATCGAGGCCGCCGATCTGGTGACGGAAATGGAACTGATCAAGCATCCGTTCCGCTCCGGCATCAAGGCGCAGAAGGGCGTCGAGTTCTGATGAGCCAGAGCTGGCAGCTCTACAGCGCCGCGCGTCCCTTGGACGCGCAAAGGTCGCTGTAGCACTTAGAGTTCTGCATGATTTTGTCCTTAAATCGATGCCGATTTAAGGAATCATGCAGTGGGCGCTGCTTTCGGCCGCTTTCGCGGCCTTGACGGCGGTGTTCGCCAAGGTCGGGGTTGCACAGATCAACTCCGACTTCGCGACGCTCATCCGCACCGTCGTCATCCTCTTCGTGCTCGCCGGCATCGTCGCGGCAACCGGCCAATGGCAGAAGCCCTCGGAAATCCCGGGCCGGACATGGCTGTTCCTGGCGCTCTCCGGCCTTGCCACCGGCGCCTCCTGGCTGGCCTACTTCCGCGCGTTGAAGCTCGGCGATGCGGCGCGGGTGGCGCCGATCGACAAGCTGTCGATCGTCATGGTCGCCATCTTCGGCGTGCTGTTCCTCGGCGAGAAGCTCAACCTGCTGAACTGGCTCGGGGTTGCGTTCATTGCTGTCGGGGCGCTGCTGCTGGCGGTGTTTTGACGCCTGACCGCGGATCCAGCCGTGTGATTTCAGATCCACCGGCGGACGCGCTTGCAATAGGCGCTATAAGCTTCGCCGAAGGCGCGGGAGAGATGCGCTTCCTCCATGCGGATCTGATAGGAGATCGAGATCCAGGCGGAAAGCGCCAGTGCCACCGAGACGACGTTGGGAACGGCGAGCACGGTGCCGATCATCGCCGCGACCATGCCGACATAGATCGGATTGCGGGAAAAAGCGTAGAGGCCCGATGTGACGAGCGGCGCGTCCTGCTCCTCGGGTATGCCGATCTTCCAGGAGTGGCGCATCGCCCATTGCTACAGCATCGTCAGCCCGCCGCCAAGCGCCATCAGCACGAGGCCGACAGTGTGGAGAATTGGCGCGTCGAGCGCCGGGATTCGGCCTAGCGAGGCGCTGACAGCTTCCGGAAAGGCGGCAATTGCCAGCAGATGGACCACCAGCGCCGCGACGATCACGCGAAAGAGTTTGCCGGCAAACCCTTCCGCATCGTCGCCATAGGTCAAAACCACGGGCGAGCGGCCGGATTGCAGGCGGCGCAGGATTGCGAGCGCCAGGGTAAACAGGCCGACGACGAGCATCAGGATGGCGGGAAGGGTGGTGAACATCGGAACCTCCGGGTGAGCGGGATGACAGGACGGCGCTTGTGGTCAGGCGGCCTGTCTGATCTCCACCCACTATCCGCGACGCATTTTTCGCAGGTTACGATCTCTAGCGACTAGAGGTTCAAGGGGCTGGCTCAATCGACTTACGTCCTGGTTACCAGAACTTGACCAGCGAGTTGCTGGTGAAAGGTGACACCCGCGCGACCTTGGCGAGGACGTCACGGCCTCCTGCCTAGCGATAAATTGCCGACAGTTTCAGATCCAGCGACATTGGTCGTGGCGACCTTTGCCTCCGGCCGGAGAGGTGGATGAATCCGGCAATAGATCACCCGCGTCGCGAAGCGCGGCCTTTGAACAGCAGGAACAGGAAGGCGGCACCAAACAAGACGGTAAGGAAGGCAGCGCCCAATCCATGAATGAGCGCCACGGTGTAGAATTCGAAAGGTTGTTCTTTGGCGGTTGCTATGACCGCCCCGCGACTGCGGACTTCGCCGGTAATCATCGCCTCGATAGCCGTGTAGAGGATTCCGGGACCAGACACAGCTAGACCGATTGCAACAATAATTTGAGTGAGGCGGGGAAATGGCCCGGCTGAGAGACAATACGCGAGAATACGGACATAATCCCGCAAAAAGGCCACCATACCCTTTCCGAATCTTGACAGCATCCCAGGAGATGGTGGGCGATCGACGCCTCCGAGAGCTTCGACCTGTCGGAGTCTATCCAGCAGCTGTTTCCTTGTTCTAGGCATTCGTCGATGTTGGCTGATGTTCTGACGTGATCAGACTCCAAGTTATCGCGTGAGCCGTTTCGATAAAGTAAAGTCCTCACCGGACAGACGCTTACGTGCGCTGTTGATCCACGGCCTCAGTCTCGATCCCGGGCGAATGCGTTGCTGAGCCCGCATGCCTGAATAGGGAGCCGGACCACTGGCCCGGTTCCCCCGATGTCTCAACTTGTGTCATACTACAATTGCTTGTCCCGCGCCGGGGATCTGGTTTCACGGTTCTTTTGGTCGCCTATAGTTCGCTCAAGGTGTCATCTCTGATGCATGTCACCATGCATTAGATTTCAGGCGCAGCCAGGCGGTAAGGCATCGGGTATTCGGTACTGACATCCACGTTCGAACCGTGGAGCCTGAACCAGTTGTCAGTTATCGTTTTGGGAAGGCTGACTTGAGGGCGATCAAAAACCTATAGAACAGGACAATCATATCGTGTCCCCGAGGCAACGGCTCTCCATACGCGTAACGAGGGCCCTTCTTTGGCTCGGCCGGTTCATCGCTAGCCTTCTCAGCCATTGGTTTCTCCGAGATCAACTGTCTTATTGTTAGCAGCTGTTCCACTCTGAGTCCTCATGCGACGGGCAAATGAGCGGCAGCCTCCATGTTTCCGCGACGCTGCGGCCCGCCTCAAAGCCCGAGCCAAATCCTCAGCGGATGCGTCGGGTCGGCCAGCAGGCGCAGGGCGAGCGCGATCGAGACGATGACCAGCAGCGGCTTGATGATCTTGGCGCCTTTCGCCATCGCGTAGCGCGAGCCGAGCTGGGCGCCGAGAAACTGGCCGACGCCCATCATCAGGCCGATTTTCCACAGAACGGCGCCGAAGAACAGGAAAACGGCGAAGGCGCCGACATTCGAGCCGAAGTTCAGGAACTTGGTATGCGCCGTCGCCTTGAGGATGCCGAAGCCGGCCAGCGTGACGAAGCCGAGCATGAAGAACGAGCCGGTGCCGGGACCGAAAACGCCATCGTAAAAGCCGATGACCGGCACGAAGGTCAGGCCGAACATGAAAGGCGTGATCCGGCGATGCAGGTCGATGTCGCCGATATTCGGCTTCAGCGCGAAGTAGAGCGCGATGGCGATCAGCAGAAAGGGCAGGACGGCCTTCAGCACGTCACCCGGCACGACAGTCGCCAGCAGCGCTCCGAAGACGGAGCCGAGCGCCGACATCAGCGCCATCGGCAGCTGCGCCTTCAGGTTCACGTGACCGTGGCGGGCATAGGTCAGGCTGGCGGAAGCCGAGCCGAACAGCGACTGCAGCTTGTTCGTGCCGAGCGTTTGCAGCGGCGGAATGCCGGCCAACAGCATCGCCGGAATGGTCACCATACCGCCGCCGCCGGCAATCGAATCGATGAATCCGGCAAGGAAGGCGGCAAAGAACAGGAAGGCGAGCAGGTGAAGGGCGAGATCTGGCACGGGAGGACTCGGGAGGGAATGATTGTGGGAGAGCGTCATCGCCTTGTGTCAGAGCATAAGGGGAAATGCAAAGCCCTTGTTTTCGGCGTGTCGCGGCGTTTCCAGGCGCATCGGTCGCCCGGTCGGTCGATCCGGATGATTTGGCGAATAGCGACACGGCGACGCCGCAATCCGGTTTGACCCTTGCAGTTGCCTCCGGTAAAAATGACCGATGTGCGACGGCGTCCGCTTCAGGCGGACTGAAAGAGCGTCCGGTGCGGCCGACCCATTCAGGGGGCCTTCAGCCGGTGCTGTCCAGACCGACCCGGGATATTCGAGCCAGGGCGGCGCTTCGTGTGGATTGGCGCGAGGGGGCCGAGGTCGACGATGACATCATCCAGCATAGCGGAGCGACCGCCGGGGCCGCTCGTCCTTGGTCTTGGCTGCGAGCGCGGCACGCCGGCCGAAGAGGTGATCACCCTTGCCGAGAAGGCGTTGGTGCAGGCGGGCGCTGACAAAGCCGATATCGGCTTCGTCGCCTCGCTCGACGCAAGGCGCGGCGAGCCGGCGATCCATGCTGCCGCCGACCATTTTTCCGTCGAGGCGCGCTTCTTCGATGCAGCGACGCTCGAGGCCGAGGCGCCCCGGCTGCAGAACCCGTCGGCGATCGTCTTTGCCCATACCGGTTGCCACGGCGTTGCCGAGGGCGCCGCTCTCGTCGGCGCGGGGTCGGCAAGCGTGCTCCTCGTTGCCAAGATCACCTCGTCGCATGCAACAGTGGCAATTGCCGGACCAGCCGAACAGCGCCCGGCAACCTTGGCGACGGTTGCGCCATGAGCGATGCACTGGATCACGATATGGCAAAAATGTGCCAACTATTTCAAATGCCTATGCGGAATTGCTGCGAATCTGAATCCGCTTGTTGCCAACGCCATTCAGCGATGGCCGTTGAGAGAATGGCGGGAGACACGGCATGAGCGACACGATCTTTTCCGGCCTGCCTGAGCTTGAGCCCGGCCACGTGTGGCTTGTCGGCGCGGGTCCCGGCGACCCCGGCCTGCTGACGCTCCATGCCGCCAATGCGTTGCGGCAGGCCGACGTCATCGTGCACGACGCGCTGGTCAACGAGGATTGCCTGAAGCTCGCCCGGCCTGGAGCTGCGCTGGAGTTTGCGGGAAAGCGCGGCGGCAAGCCTTCGCCGAAGCAACGCGATATTTCGCTCAGGCTCGTGGAACTGGCGCGCGCCGGCCAGCGGGTGCTGCGTCTCAAGGGTGGCGATCCCTTCGTCTTCGGGCGGGGCGGGGAGGAGGCGCTGACGCTGGTCGAAAACCGCATTCCGTTCCGCATCGTGCCGGGCATTACCGCCGGTATCGGCGGGCTTGCCTATGCCGGCATTCCGGTCACCCATCGCGAGGTCAATCATGCCGTCACCTTCCTGACCGGTCACGATTCCTCCGGCCTGGTGCCCGATCGGATCAATTGGCAGGGTATTGCCTCGGGCTCGTCCGTGATCGTCATGTACATGGCGATGAAGCATATCGGCACTATTGCCGCCCATCTGATTGCCGGCGGACGTTCGCCGGAGGAGCCGGTCGCCTTTGTCTGCAACGCGGCGACGGCGAAGCAGACAGTGCTCGAAACGACGCTGGCACGCGCCGAAGCCGATCTCATCGCCTCCGGCCTGGAGCCGCCGGCGATCGTCGTCGTCGGTGAGGTCGTGCGGCTGCGGGCGTCGCTCGACTGGATCGGGGCGCTCGGCGGGCGGCAGCTTGTGGCCGATCCCTTCGCAAGCCGCGAGCTCAAGGATCCCGCATGAGCGGATTGCTGATCGCCGCGCCCTGTTCGGGCTCCGGCAAGACCACGGTGACACTCGGCCTGATGCGCGCCATGCGGCGGCGCGGCATGGCGATCGCGCCGGGCAAGGCGGGGCCGGACTATATCGATCCGGCTTTTCATACCGCCGCAAGCGGTGAGCCTTGCCTCAACTATGACCCGTGGGCCATGCGCCCCGCGCTGCTGGCGGCAAACGCAGCGCACGCCGCCGATCGGCGTACGCTCATCGTCGAGGCGATGATGGGCTTGCATGATGGAGCTGCCGATGGCAGCGGAACGCCGGCCGATCTCGCCGCGGCCCTCGATCTTGCCGTGATCCTGGTGGTCGACTGTGCCCGCATGTCCCATTCGGTGGCGGCACTCGTGCGCGGTTATGCCGATCACCGCGGGGATATCCGGGTAGCCGGCGTCATTCTCAACAAGGTCGGAAGCGACCGCCACGAGATGATGCTGCGCGATGCGCTGACGCGTGTCGGCATGCCCGTATTCGGCGTGTTGCGGCAGGATAGTGCCCTGAAGCTGCCCGAGCGGCACCTCGGCCTGGTGCAGGCCGGCGAACATGGCACGCTCGAGACTTTCATCGACTACGCGGCGGACCGTGTCGAGGCGACCTGCGATCTCGACGCGATCCGCGCTGCCTCGACGCTTTCGCCGAGTGAGCGGGCGATCGCCGAGGTCACGCGGTTCAAGCCGCTCGGCCAGCATATCGCCGTGGCGCGCGATGTGGCCTTCGCCTTCTGCTACGAACACCTGCTGTTCGGCTGGCGCCGCGCCGGGGCGGAAATCTCCTTCTTTTCGCCGCTTGCCGACGAAGGCCCCGACGCGGCGGCCGATGCGGTCTATCTGCCGGGGGGCTATCCCGAGCTTCACGCCGGGCGGCTGGGGGCGGCTGGGGGCTTCCGATCGGGCATGGGAGCGGCGGTGAAGCGGCGCGCGCGGATCTTCGGCGAGTGCGGCGGCTACATGGTGCTGGGCGAGGGACTTGTCGCGGCCGATGGTGCGCGCTACGAAATGCTCGGCCTGCTGCCGCTCACGTCAAGTTTTGCCGAGCGCAGGCGGCACCTCGGCTACCGCCGTGTCGTGCCCCTCGACAACACGTTCTTCGATGGACCCATGACGGCGCACGAATTCCACTACGCGACCATCGTCTCGGAAGGTGCTGCCGACCGGCTGTTTTCGGTCAGCGATGCCGCCGGCGTCGATCTGGGGCAGGCGGGTTTGCGGCGCGGCAATGTCGCCGGCTCCTTCATGCATCTCATCGACATCGCGGGTCGGCCATGAGCGCCCCGATCGTGCACGGCGGCGGGATCACCGAGGCCGCCGCCCGCTTCGGCGGTCGCTTCGAGGACTGGCTCGACCTGTCGACCGGCATCAATCCGCGTCCGGTCGAACTGCCGCCGGTGCCGCAGCAGGCCTGGCACAGGTTGCCCGACAAGCTGACGATCGATGGCGCGCGCGCGGCTGCCGCCAGCTACTACAGGACCAACGGCATCCAGCCCTTGCCTGTTCCCGGCACCCAGTCGGTGATCCAGCTGTTGCCGCGGCTGGTTCCGTCCGGACGCGGCATTGCCGTCTTCGGCCCGACCTATGGCGAATATGCGCGGGTGCTGACGGCGGCCGGCTTTGCCGTCGATCGGGTGGAGCGCGCCGAGGATCTTGGGCCCAATCACGGCCTCTGTGTGGTGGTCAATCCGAACAATCCGACCGGCCGCGCCTTCCAGCCAGCAGAAATCCTGGCAGTGGCGGCGACGATGAAGGCGAATGGCGGCGTGCTTGTCGTCGACGAGGCCTTCGGCGATCTGGAGCCGGACTTCAGCGTCGCCGGCCATGTGGGTGCCGACGGCAATCTCATCGTTTTCCGCTCCTTCGGGAAATTCTTCGGTCTGGCTGGCCTGCGGCTCGGCTTCGTCATTGCAAGCGACGCCGTGCTCGAGGCATTGCGCGAATGGCTCGGCCCCTGGGCGGTGTCCGGGCCGGCGCTGGTCATTTCCAGGGCATTGATGTCCGCTGATACCGGGGCCATTGCCGCGGGCATTCTCGATCGTCGCGCGGGCCTCGATGCGGTTCTTGACCATGCCGGTCTCAAACGCATCGGTGGAACCGGCCTGTTCGTGCTGGTGGAACATCCCGATGCCGGCGCCTTGCACCGTCATCTCTGCGAGGCACAGATCCTGACGCGCAAATTCGACTACGAGCCCCGCTGGCTGCGGATCGGGCTTGCGCCCGACGCAGAAGGCGACCGGCGGCTGGCGGATGCGCTGCACCAGGCGGATGCATTGCGCCGCGGGGATGCCTGGCACCCCGGGGACGTGTTACGCCCTGGGGAGTGCTGAGTGTCGAGCGAGATCCTTCTCATTCTTGTGGCCGCCCTGCTGCTTGATCGCCTCGTCGGTGATCCGGACTGGCTCTGGTCGCGGCTACCGCATCCCGTGGTGTTCTTCGGCAAGGCGATTGCGTTCTTGGATGGGGCGCTCAACAAGCATGACACCTTCGATGCAAAGGCATTGAAGCTTCGTGGCGTGGCGACGATCGGCTTGCTGCTGCTTGCAGGTGTGGTTGTCGGGTTCGTCCTGCATCGATTGTTCGGCGTGATGGGGCTGCTCGGCTATCTGCTCGAGGCTATCGTCGTGGCGGTGTTCCTCGCACAAAAGAGCCTTGGCGATCACGTCCGGCGTGTCGCCGAAGGCTTGCAGCGGGGTGGACTGGAAGGTGGGCGCACCGCCGTGTCGATGATCGTCGGGCGCGATCCGAAGACGCTCGATGCGCCTGCTGTCTGCCGCGCCGCGATCGAGAGCCTTGCCGAGAACTTTTCCGACGGGGTGGTGGCCCCTGCCTTCTGGTATGCGGTTGCCGGTCTTCCAGGCGTGCTCGCCTACAAGATGCTGAATACCGCCGATTCGATGATCGGCCACAAATCGCCGAAGTACCTCAATTTCGGCTGGGCCTCAGCCCGGCTCGACGACGTCGCCAACCTGCCGGCGGCAAGGCTATCCATTCTCCTCATCGCCGCCGGCGCCTTGCTGCACCGTGGCCGCCGTGCCGCGGCCGATGCGATCGGCGTGGCGCGGCGCGACCATGGGCTGCACCGCTCACCCAATTCCGGCTGGCCGGAAGCGGCGATGGCCGGTGCGCTGGACCTGCAGCTTGCAGGCCCCCGGGTTTATGGCGGCGTTAAAGTCAGCGAGCCGATGATCAATGCTCCCGGTCGTTCGGTTGCCGGGAGCGAAGACATCGATGCTGGCATCGCTGTATTCTATGGCGCCTGTTCGGCGATGACTTTGGTTGTTCTTCTGATCGCCATGATTTGATCCGCTGCTGCCGCGTATCCACGGCAAGTTGATCTTGGTGCTAAGACTTTTCTTTCCATGTGTATTACACTTGTATCGTTACGGACCGGTTATTCTCTGCGGGCGTTTGGTTCCACCGATTGCAGCGCTGCTCGTCAGGCATGACACACAAGCAGCCCTGCAATGCCTGAAACCTGCTGCACAATCTTCTCGGTGGCTCGGAGACATGCAGTCGAGGTTTCGCGCGCGGGGAGTGAAGCATGCGACATGCATTCCTGACTGTGCTGATTACCGCTCTGATGCAGTTTCCCGTTCAGCCGGTGAGCGCCGCCAACCTCGTTGCCAATATCAGCTTATCCTCCCAGACAATGGTCGTGAAGCAGAACGGCGTCGTGATGTATCGCTGGAAGGTCTCCACGGCGCGCAAGGGCTATGTCACTCCAAGGGGAAGCTGGAAGGCGAAGTGGCTCTCGCGAAATCATCGTTCGCGAAAATATGATAATGCGCCAATGCCTTACGCGGTATTCTTCAACGGTGGCTATGCCGTTCACGCGACCTATGACGTGAAGCGACTCGGCCGACCGGCCTCGCACGGCTGCGTGCGGCTGCATCCCAACAATGCGGCGGAATTCTTCGCGCTTGCTCGCGAGTACGGGTTGAGCAACACGCGGATCGTCATCACGCGTTAGAGCATTTCCAGGAAAAGTGCGAGGCGGTTTTCCGTCAGGGAATGCGTAAAAACAAAGAGATAGAGCGTTTCTGCGACTGCGTTAAACCGGAAACGCGCTGAGGCCCCGAACGTTGAGGCCCCGAACGCTGGGGCTCAATCGATGCCGGCGACGTGGATCAGCCGGTCCATGCTGGGCACGGTGACGCGGCGGCTGCTTTCGATGCGGATGACATTGTCCTTGCGCAGCTTGGTGATCTGCCTGCTGACGGTCTCGATCGTCAGGCCGAGATAATCGGCGATGTCGGCGCGCGACAGCGGCAGGTCGAACTCCGTCGCCGTGCCGTTTTCCGGATCGATGTGGGTGGCGATGATATAGAGAAAACTCGCCACCTTTTCCTGCGCGGTCTTGCGGCCGAGCGTCAGCATCCAGTCGCGCGCTTCGTCCAGTTCCTTCAGCGCCTGTTCGTGCAGGCGGTGTTCAAGCCCCGGCGCCTCGGCGACGAGCCGCTCGATGACATTGCGTGGGAACGAACAGATGTCGGTGTCGATCGCCGCTTCCGCGGTCAGCGCGCTTTCGCGCGTGAAGGGCCGCCCCATGAAATCGGGCGCGAACTGCAGGCCGACGATCTGCTGGCGCCCGTCGGCAAGAACCTTGCTGAGCTTGACGACGCCGCTGATGATGTTGGCATAGCTGTCCGAAATTTCGCCCTGTCCGACGACCTCGCGGCCGGGCTCGACGCGGCGGCGGGTCGAATGTCGGCTAAGGTCGAGAAGCTGGTCGGGGGTCAGCGTGCCGCAAACGCCGCCATGGCGCGCTTCGCAGGCAGCGCAGACGGCCGGAACGTCCGAATTGTGGATATCCTTGCGGCGTTGTTCGGTCACGATCTGCAAATCTTTCTTCCCTGCATCGGGTTTGTCTTGGGGACCAAAGAGGATGCGGGCGGTTAAATCAAGAGTTGACAGGTGCTAATTCCGGAAGCGCGAAACAATGTCTCATGTTGAATTGAGCATTGTCAATTTCAGAGCCTCGGATGGTTGTTCGTATCCATTCTGCCGGAAGGATTTTTGACCCTGGCTGCGATTTTCGTCGAAGAGCATATCCGACGATACGGTCGAGACGGAAATCGCAGCCAGGATCAAAAAGCATCCGGCCCTAAAGGGTTGGCTGAAACCGGCCGCCCACTTTGTCGGATGGCTTGACCGATGCGTGGGCATCGCTCTGCGCCACCCTTCGCGTGGAGCGGCCGGTTTGAGCCAACAGGATGGATGCGAACAACCATCCGAGACTCTGACGTGTTAATTCGGCGACTTGATCAAAATCAAAGGCGTCCTTTGCCATCCGTCCTATGCCTTGGCCATCGTGACGGAGAGACCGATGAACGACGCTCTGATCCTGAAATATGCGAGCCCCGTGCCGCGCTATACCAGCTATCCCACCGCGCCGCATTTCTCGGAAGCGGTCGGCCGTGCCGAATACCAGTCCTGGCTTGAGGCCATCGGACCGGGTGAGGCGCTGTCGCTTTACGCCCATGTGCCCTATTGCGACCGGCTGTGCTGGTTCTGTGCCTGTCACACCAAGCAGACGCTGCGCTACGAGCCGGTGGCGAGCTACCTGAACGGGCTGCATCGCGAGATCGCGTCGATCGGCGGGCGGGTGAACGGCCAAGCGAAGGTCACGGCGCTGCATCTGGGTGGCGGATCGCCGACATTGCTCAGGCCGGATGATCTGATTGCGCTCAAGCGGGCCTTCAGCAGTCATTTCGAGTTTTCCGGTGACTGCGAAATCAGCGTCGAGATGGATCCGAATGACCTCGACGAGGCGCGGCACGATGCGCTGGCAGCGATCGGCATGACGCGGGCGAGTTTCGGCGTCCAGGATTTTGACCCCGTCGTGCAGAAGGCGATCAACCGCATCCAGACCTACGAGCAGACGCGCGACGCGATCGAGGCTTCGCGGGCGCGCGGCGTGCGTTCGGTCAATTGCGATGTGCTCTACGGCTTGCCCTATCAGAGCCTGTCGTCGCTGGAGGCCACCATCGACGCCGTGCTGTCGCTTTCGCCCGATCGTATCGCGCTCTTCGGCTATGCTCATGTGCCGTGGATGAAGAAACACCAGTCGATGATATCAGGCGAAAGCCTGCCCGGCATCGTCGAACGCTTTGCCCAGATGAGCCGCGCGGCCGAAATGCTTGTTGCCGCCGGATACGAGGCGATCGGCATCGACCATTTCGCCAAGCCCGGCGACAGTCTGGCCATTGCCAGCCGGGAAGGGCGCCTGCGCCGGAATTTCCAGGGCTATACCAGCGATGCCGCCGAAACCCTGATCGGCCTCGGCGCTTCGGCGATCGGCCAGTTCCGTCAAGGCTACGTCCAGAACATGCCGGCAACCGGCGAATATCTGCGCCAGGTGGAGAACGCGGGTCTGGCGGCGGTGCGCGGCTATAGGCTGACGCCCGACGATCGTCTGCGGGCGCGGGTGATCGCGTCGATCATGTGCGACTTCGCTTTCTCCTTCTCACGAATCAAGGCGGAGTTTCCGGATCTCGCCGGGGCCGTCGTCGAGGAGGCAAAGCTCTTGCGTGCACGGGATGTCGACGGGCTGACGACGATCGAGGATGGCGTCTTCAGCCTTACCGAACGCGGCCGGCCATTTGCCCGGTCGGTGGCGGCGATTTTCGACGCTCATCTTCAATCGGGACGCGGGCGCCATTCGGTCGCCGTTTAGCAACACCGCTTTTCAAATCGCAGTGGTTGCTATCAAGGCCATTGGCTTTTGCGGCGCATTTACCTATAGGATCGCCGAGACTCGGAATAAAATAATAAAGAGGTATGCGCGTGACAGCTACATTCGACAAGGTTGCCGACATCATCGCGGAAACGAGCGAGATCGATCGCGAGACGATTACGCAGGAAAGCCACACGATCGACGATCTCGGCATCGACAGCCTGGACTTCCTCGACATCGTCTTTGCGATCGACAAGGAATTCGGCATCAAGATTCCGCTGGAACAGTGGACGCAGCAGGTCAACGAAGGCAAGGTTTCGACCGAAGAATACTTCGTTCTCAAGAACCTCTGTGCCAAGATCGATGAGCTGCGGGCTGCCAAGGCCTGATTGAGGCCAAGGTTCAAGCCTTTTCACTCGATTTCCAATGCCGCCGGTCGCGCCCCGCGCTTGACAGGCGGCATTGGCGTTTTTACTTGAGCCCGAAACCAACGGGGTGAGCCTCCATGCTCCTTGAATACTTCCAGATGATCGATCGTGTCGAAACGGTCGATCTTTCGGCTGGCCGGCTGACGGCGCGATCCGTCGTTCCCGAAAAGAGCCCGGTATTCGAGGGCCACTTCCCAGGTTATCCGCTGGTGCCGGGCGTGCTTCTGATCGAGACGATGGCGCAGGCTTCGGGATTTCTCGTGCTGGCCGCGACCAATTTCGCGGCGATGCCATTTCTGATGTCGGTCGATGGCGCCAAGATGCGGACCTTCGTCGAGCCTTCGGCGGAACTCGATATCGAAGCCTTTCTCGAACACGATGGCTCCGGTTTCGCCGTCACCAAGGCGAAGATCACGTCTGCGGGCAAGAAGGTCTGCGACGCACAATTGAAACTCAGAACGATGCCGTTCGATCAGGTGCCGCTCGGCGATATCGTGCGCAAGCGCGCCGACGAGGTGGGCCTGATGGCGGCACTTGCGGCGGACGCCGCTTCGGAGAAGTGAAGATGAGCAAATCCGCAAACGACGTGGTCATCACCGGCGTCGGTATCGTCACGAGCCAGGGTGTCGGTGTCGAGCCGCATGTCGTGCTTTTGAGCGCGGCCGAGACGCCGGCGACGCGCGTCGAGACCGAAAAGTTCAAGCCCTATCCGGTGCATCCGCTGCCGGAGATCGACTGGTCGCAGCAGATCGCCAAGCGTGGCGACCAGCGCCAGATGGAAAACTGGCAGCGCCTCGGTGTGTTCGCAGCCGGCCTGGCGCTCGATGATGCCGGCCTCAAGGACAATCTCGACGCCTGCGGCAGCATGGACATGATCGTGGCGGCCGGCGGCGGCGAGCGCGACATCAATGTCGATTCGCTGATCGTCGACGAGGCGCTGAAGCGCAACGACCGCGAGCAGGTGCTGAACGAGAAGCTGACCACCGAACTGCGCCCGACGCTGTTCCTGGCCCAGCTTTCCAACCTTCTCGCCGGCAATATCTCGATCGTGCACAAGGTTACGGGGTCTTCGCGCACCTTCATGGGCGAAGAGGCGGCCGGCATCTCGGCGATCGAGACGGCTTTCTTCCGCATCAAGGCGGGACAATCGACACACACGCTGGTGGGCGGCGCGTTTTCGGCCGAGCGCCTGGACATCATGCTTATGATCGAGGCGATCCAGGGGCAGGCAACCGGCGACTGGCACCCGATCTGGTCGCGCAAGCGGCAGGACGGCGGCGGCATGATCCTTGGTTCGGTCGGCGCCTTCCTGGTGCTGGAATCGCGTGAATATGCCGAAGCGCGCGGCGCCCGTATCTATGCGACCATCGACGCGATCGGCAGCGACCGCGGCAGCCGCACCGACGGCAAGCTGGAAGCGCGCCTTGCGGACCTGGCAAAACCGGCCGAAAAGCTCGATCCGGCACAGACGGTGGTCTTCTCCGGTACGTCAGGTCTCCATGACCTCGTCGGCAGCGAAAAGGCGTTTCTGGACGCAAAGCTCGCGAACGCGCCGGTTCGCGCCTATGGTGGCCTCGTCGGCCACAGCATCGAAGCACAGTTTCCGGCGGGCCTGGCGCTTGCCGCGCTCACGCTCGGCCACGGCGCCAAGGTTCCCGCCTTTGATGCAAGCTTCGAAAAGCCGATGACGGCTGCCGCCAGGACGGCGGTCGTGACGACCATCGGTCATTCACGCGGCGAAGGCGTCGCGGTCCTTTCGGCCGAATAAGAGGAACGATTGATGAGCAACGCTTACAAGGATCATCTCGGCCGTCCGATTGTCGCCGTCACCGGCATGGGCGTCATCACCTCGCTCGGCCAGGGTCTCGAAGACAACTGGGCAGCGCTGACCGGCGGCGTCTCCGGCATCCACAAGATCACCCGTTTCCCGACCGAAGGCCTGAACACGCGCATTTCAGGCATGGTCGATTTCATCGAGATCCCGGCGGCGAACTCTGTCGAGCGTTCCTATGCCATGGCGCGCGAGACGACGCTCGAGGCGCTGGCGCAGGCGGGCCTCTCCGGCGATTTCAACGGCCCGCTGTTTCTCGCAGCCCCGCCGATCGAGCCGGAATGGAGCGCGCGCTTCGAACTTGCCGATCGGTCGCCGCCGTCCACCCAGCCGGGCGACGCCTACAATCGCTTTCTTGCCGCGATGCGCGAGAAGGCCGATCCGGTGTTCCATGAAGCCGTGCTCTTCGGCGCGATCTCCGAACGGCTTGCCGATCGCTTCGGCACCCGCGGCCTGCCGGTGACGCTGTCGACGGCCTGCGCCTCGGGCGCAACCGCGATCCAGCTCGGCGTCGAGGCCATTCGCCAGGGCCGCACCGATCGCGCCCTGACGGTTGCGACCGACGGTTCGGTCAGCGCCGAAGCGCTCATCCGCTTTGCGCTCCTGTCGGCACTGTCGACCCAGAACGACCCGCCGGAGAAGGCTTCCAAGCCCTTCACCAAGGACCGTGACGGCTTCGTCATCGCCGAAGGTGCAGCAACTCTGGTGCTGGAGTCGCTTGAGGCCGCTGTTGCCCGTGGCGCCCGCGTCTACGGCATCCTGAAGGGTTGCGGCGAGAAGGCCGATCTCTTCCATCGCACCCGGTCCTCGCCCGATGGCGGCCCGGCGATCGCGACGATCCGCGCGGCGCTTGCCGACGCCGGCATCGACGAAGGCGGCATCGGCTATATCAACGCTCATGGCACCTCGACGCCGGAAAACGACAAGATGGAATATCTGTCGATGTCGGCCGTCTTCGGCGAGCATCTGCCGTCGATCCCGGTCTCGTCGAACAAGTCGATGATCGGCCACACCCTGACGGCCGCAGGCGCGGTCGAGGCGGTGTTCTCGATCCAGACGATGCTCACCGGCACCTTGCCGCCGACGATCAACTACCAGAATCCCGACCCGGCCATCGTGCTCGACGTCGTGCCGAACGTGAAGCGCAGCCAGCAGGTTTCTGCCGTGCTGTCGAACTCCTTCGGCTTCGGCGGACAGAACGCCAGCCTTGTCATGACCGCCGAGCCGGCCTAAGCCGGCGGTCCGAAACTTCAGACGAAATGATGCCGACAAGGCAGAGGAAAGATCATGCGCGCCCTGCAACTGCTCGATGACCGCAAGCTCGAAATCACCGACGTTCCCGAGCCGGAAGCGCCCGGCCCGGGTGAAGTGACGCTCCGGGTCAAGGCCGTGGCACTCAACCACATCGATGTGTGGGGTTGGCGCGGCATGGCCTTCGCCAAGCGCAAGATGCCGCTTGTCATCGGCGCCGAGGCGGCCGGTGTCGTCGAAAGCATCGGTCCTGGTGTGGCGAGCGTCCTTCCGGGCCAGCTCGTGTCGATCTACGGTGCGCGCACCTGCGGCCTCTGCCGCCCGTGCCGCGAAGGCCGCGACAATCTCTGCGAACATGTCGGCGGCGTGCACGGCTTCCACCTCGACGGCTTCGCGCAGGAGAAGATCAATCTTCCCGCCCGCCTGCTGGTTCCGGCCCCCCCCGGTATCGATGCCGTCGCAGCGGCGCTTGCGCCCGTCACCTTCGGAACGGTCGAGCACATGCTGTTCGACAACGCCAAGCTCGAACCCGGCGAAACCATTCTCGTTCATGCCGGCGGTTCCGGCATCGGCTCGGCGGCGATCCAGCTTGCCAAGAAGATCGGCTGCACGGTCATCACCACCGTCGGCTCGGACGACAAGATCGAGAAGGCGAAGGCGCTTGGCGCCGACCACGTCATCAACTACCGCACCGACCGCTTCGAAGGCGTCGTGCGCAAGCTCACCAAGAAGAAGGGCGTCGACGTCGTGTTCGAGCACGTCGGCAAGGACACCTGGGCCGGTTCCATGCTCTGCATGAAGCGGGGAGGCCGCCTGGTCACCTGCGGCTCGACCTCCGGCGTGTCGACCGACATGAACCTGATGATGCTGTTCCAGCAGCAGCTGAAGCTGCTCGGCTCCTTCGGCTGCCGCATGGAGAACATGGCCAACGCCATGCAGAAGATGGCGCGGGGCCTGGTGCATCCGGTGATCGACACTGAAGTCGGCTTCGACGAGATTGACAGGGCTCTGGAGCGGATGGAATCGCGCCAGATCTTCGGCAAGATCATCCTGAAGATGGATTGATCCAGGTGCGCATGCTGATCACACGGCTGGTTCTGGCGGCGGATCATTTCCGGCAGTGGCTGATAGCGCAACTCGTCTTCCTGCTTCTGACGATCCTGAAACTGTTTCCGGCCGATGGCGCCATCCGCTTCATGGATCGCGTCGCGCGCTTCATCGGCCCGAAGACCGGCCGACACAAGCTGACGCTGACCAATCTGCGCAACGCCTTTCCCGAAAAGAGCGAGGCCGAGATCGAAGCGATCGCCATGGAGAGCTGGGGCAATATGGGCCGCATGGCGGCCGAATATGTCTTTCTCGACCGGCTGTTCGATTTCGATCCCGAGGCGACCGCGCCCGGTCGCGTCGAAGTTTCGGGCGTCCCGCTCTTTCTCGAGCTGCGCGACAATCCACGGCCCTTCATCGTCTTTACCGCCCATAGCGGCAATTTCGAGATGCTGCCGGTCGCAGGCTCCGCCTTCGGGCTTGAGGTAACGGTGCTCTTCCGCCCGCCGAACAACCCTTACGTCGCCGAGAAGGTCTTCGAGTTCCGCAAGGAGCGCATGGGCAACCTCGTGCCGTCGCATGCGGGTTCGTCCTTTGCTCTCGCGCGCCAGCTCGAGCGCGGCAACGGCGTCGGCGTCCTGGTCGACCAGAAGTTCCGCAAGGGCCTGAAGACCAAGTTCTTCGGGCAGGACGTGCAGACCAATCCGCTGCTCGCCAAACTCGTGCGCCAGTTTAATTGCGAGGTCTATCCCGCCCGCTGCATCCGGCTGCCCGGTGGCCGTTTCCGGCTGGAGCTGGAGCCGGCGATCGACATCCCGCGCAAGCCCGATGGCGCCGTCGACGTCAATGCTACCGCCCAGGTTCTCAACGACAAGGTCGAGAGCTGGGTCAGGGAATATCCCGGGCAGTGGCTGTGGTATCACGACCGCTGGCACATCAAGCGCCACCTGAAAGACTGATTCTCTTCGGACCCGAAAAGGGCGTTGCCGCCATAGAGCGGCAGCGCCCTTTTTGTGCTTTCCTCCCGCATTTCCCTGAGAAAATCGTCGCCTTTGCGCGGCTGAAAGCGCTTCGAAACCGCAAGCTTCCCTTTCTGATGTTGAACGGGGCGGCAATGAGTGTAAACTCATCGTTGTATCGTGGGGGCAAACTGCAAGCGCTTTGGGTGACCAAAGTCACGTGGTTTTCGCGAGAGATGTGGGGGGAGCCGTCAAAACCTGGATCAGCGTCTACACCATCAAAGCCTGTCATTTAAGTGCATCGGCGCGGCCTCGGCCGTGGGGGAATTGGGGTTTCGAATTGAACGCACTGATTGAGCTGTTCTGGTTCAAGTATTCACAATTGCAGTATGCTGTCCGTACAGCAGACGAGCATCTGATCGGACTTCTGGATCGTGAACTCGATCCTATTCTGAAGTCGGTCTATGACGAGAAGGCCGTCAGTGTCGAAGATGCCCGCCTTCAGTTCCAGTTTCTGATCGATATTCTGCGCGTCGAGGCCGACGACATTTCCTGCGTGCTGCGCCATTCACAGCTTTTGCAGTCGCTGATCAATCGCTATTTCGCAGCTACGGGCGCGGTCAACGCTGCCGAGTTGCGATTGGAGCGTACGCCTGCCTTGCCGCATAAGGGACGGGCGGATGAGGGCCTGCTCAACGAGGCGATCCTCGACAGTTTCCCGGACCGCATCGCCGTGATCACGCCGGACTATCGGTATCTCTATACCAATCCGCTCAATGCCAACCATCTCGAAAGCCGCCCGATGGACCTCATCGGCCGGCATATCGTCGAGTTCATCGGCATCCAGCGCTTCGAACTGCGCGTGAAGAGCTATCTCGACCGCTGTTTTGCCGGCGAGGTGGTCGACTATACCTTCGCCAAGACCGTTGACGGACGAACCGTCGTGGTGCGCTGCCGGCTGACGCCCTGCATGTCGAGCAGCGGCAAGCTCATCGGCGCGATCCTGGTGATCCAGGAGCATGCGGACAGGCGCCGGGCCATCGCCGCCTGAACCTCTGTCGCTTGCATCGCAATACCGAAACGGCGGCCCTTTCGAGCCGCCGTTGGTTCAATTGATGTCCGCGCCGGTGATGTCCGGACTGGCCGGAAGCAACGTGCGAAGACATTCCTGCTCGAAGCCGATGTGCCGCCGCAGATTGGTGAAGAAGCCGCGCAGCATGTAGCCGGCGGTCTCCGCATTGACGCTCTCGTCGGCGGCGCCGAGCTTCACCAGCAACTCCGTCAGCTCCTCGGCGAAGCACTCGTCCTCGCAATGCTCGTATTTGAGACGCGCGAGCGTGGCTTCGATCGACGGGTCGTCGCCGAAGTTCTGCTCGACCCAACGGAACACCGCGCTCTCTTCGCCCGAATGCAGTTCGCGTATCAGCGGCTCCAGCATCTTGGCGGCATAGGCGCATTTCTGCCGGTCGATTTCCGCCGGCAGGCTGTCGGCGATTTCCTCCAGGCTGTTGCAGAGGGCGAGCTGTTCCTGATGCGCGCGCGCCAGCCAGGCCCGCGGCTCGCCGATCGGGGCAGGGCGAGATCGCAAACCCGTCCAGACCCGGATCATTCCACTATCATTTGTTCTCTTCATGCTGTTCCGACGCCAGCTCCTATGGCGCTCCCTCATTGTTTCCTGAGGGTGACGCAAGTCGGCGCCGCCGGCCTTGATCTGAATCAAGGTGAGGGCATCCCGATTCTGACAGGTTCCGCCAAGCTGCGCTGGCATGCCGCCTTTAGGCGTGTGCACACGTCTGCATCAGGACAAAGTTGGGGACCCAACCATGAAATACACTTTCGAGACGATCCTGCTCGGGGTCGGTGCTTTCCTGGCGCTTCTAGGCGCCGGATTTGCACAGGACCGGCAGTTCGAAGCCCATATGTGGGTGCTGTTCTTCGTGCTGCTCGGCGGCACCATCGTTTTGTTGCGGCGCCTCGATTTCAGCCCGGCATCCGCCGGCAAGGCGGCCGCACCGAGGTCGGAATACTCCGACGACGTGGTGAAGTATGGCGTCATCGCCACCGTCTTCTGGGGCGTTGTCGGCTTCCTCGTGGGCGTCGTGGTTGCGCTCCAACTGGCCTTTCCGGACCTCAACATCGAGCCTTGGTTCAACTTTGGCCGCATGCGGCCGCTGCACACCTCGGCGGTGATCTTCGCCTTCGGTGGCAACGCCCTGATCGCGACCTCGTTCTACATCGTCCAGCGCACCAGCCGTGCCCGCCTGTTCGGCGGCAATCTCGCCTGGTTCGTGTTCTGGGGCTACCAGCTCTTCATCGTCATGGCCGCCACCGGCTATCTCCTCGGGATCACCCAGTCGAAGGAATATGCGGAGCCTGAGTGGTATGTCGACCTGTGGCTGACGATCGTCTGGGTCGCCTATCTCGCCGTGTTCCTCGGCACGCTGCTCGTGCGCAAGGAGCCGCACATCTACGTGGCGAACTGGTTCTATCTGGCCTTCATCGTCACCATCGCGATGCTGCACATCGTCAACAACCTGGCGGTCCCGGTGTCGTTCCTGGGCTCCAAGAGCTACTCGGCCTTCGCCGGCGTCCAGGACGCGCTGACGCAATGGTGGTACGGCCATAACGCCGTCGGCTTCTTCCTGACGGCTGGCTTCCTCGGCATGATGTATTACTTCATTCCCAAGCAGGCCAACCGCCCGGTCTATTCCTACCGCCTGTCGATCATCCACTTCTGGTCGCTGATCTTCATGTATATCTGGGCCGGTCCGCACCACCTGCACTATACGGCGCTGCCTGACTGGGCGCAGACGCTCGGCATGGTCTTCTCCATCATGCTGTGGATGCCGTCCTGGGGCGGCATGATCAACGGCCTCATGACGCTCTCGGGCGCCTGGGACAAGATCCGTACCGACCCGATCATCCGCATGATGGTCATGGCCGTCGCCTTCTACGGCATGGCGACCTTCGAAGGCCCGATGATGTCGATCAAGACGGTCAACTCGCTCAGCCACTACACGGACTGGACGATCGGCCACGTGCATTCGGGTGCGCTCGGCTGGAACGGCCTGATCACCTTCGGCGCCATCTACTACCTCACGCCGAAGCTGTGGAACCGCGAGCGGCTCTATAGCGTGCGTATGGTCAACTGGCACTTCTGGCTCGCCACGCTCGGCATCGTCGTCTACGCCGCCGTCATGTGGGTTGCCGGTATCCAGCAGGGCCTGATGTGGCGCGAATACGACGACCAGGGTTTCCTCGTCTATTCCTTCGCGGAATCGGTCGCGGCCATGCTGCCCTACTACGTGCTGCGTGCACTGGGCGGTGCCCTGTTCCTCGCCGGCGCCCTGCTCATGGCCTTCAACGTAACAATGACCATCCTCGGCCGCGTGCGTGACGAAGCTCCGATCTTCGGTGCGACGCCCGCGCTCAAGGCTGCGGAATAGGAGGGCATAGACCATGTCCATTCTCGACAAACACGCCACCCTGGAACGCAACGCAACGCTGCTGCTCGTCGGCTCGCTCCTCGTCGTCTCGATCGGCGGCATCGTCGAAATCGCGCCGCTGTTCTATCTCGAAAACACCATCGAGAAGGTCGAAGGCATGCGGCCCTATTCGCCGCTGGAACTCGCCGGCCGCGACATCTACGTGCGTGAAGGTTGCTACGTCTGTCACAGCCAGATGATCCGGCCGTTCCGCGACGAGGTGGAGCGCTACGGTCACTATTCGCTGGCGGCGGAATCCATGTACGACCATCCGTTCCAGTGGGGCTCGAAGCGCACCGGGCCGGATCTCGCCCGCGTCGGCGACCGCTACTCCAACGAGTGGCACGTGCAGCACATGATCGAGCCGCGCTCGGTGGTGCCGGAATCGGTGATGCCGAGCTATGCGTTCCTCAAGTCGACGCCGCTCGACGTCAGGAACGTTGCGGCATTGCTGAAGGCCAACAGGGCCGTCGGCGTGCCCTATTCGGACGAGATGGTCGAGAACGCCGCCGCCGACATCAAGGCACAGGCCGATCCGAATGCGGACACGTCGGGCGTCGAAGGCCGCTATCCCAAGGCCAAGCTCGGCGATTTCGACGGCGATCCGCAGAAGCTGACGGAGATGGATGCGCTCGTCGCCTATCTCCAGATGCTCGGCACGCTGGTCGACTTCTCCACCTATGACGACACCACGGGCTATCGCTAAAGGAGGGCACGGACATGGAAACCTACACGGCCATGCGCCAGTTCGCCGACAGCTGGGCGCTGCTCGGCATGGTGCTTTTCTTCCTGGGCGTCGTCGCCTTCATCTTCCGGCCCGGCGCCAAGAAGGCCGCCGATCGGGCCGCAGCCATCCCCTTCGATCACGACGTGATCGACACTCAGAAATCAGAGCGGCATGCGGGCGGAAAACCGCTGCACACTTTCCCTCATGCCGTTCGTAAGGAGGATTGATCCATGGCGGACAAACATGTCGACGAGATCAGCGGCGTCGAAACAACCGGCCACGAATGGGACGGGATCCGCGAGCTCAACAACCCGATGCCGCGCTGGTGGGTCTATACCTTCTACGCCACCATCGTCTGGGCGATCGGCTATATGGTCGTCTATCCCGCCGTGCCGTTGTTGACGGATGCGACCAAGGGCGTGATCGGCTACTCCAGCCGCGCTGAGCTTAGCGCGGAGCTTGCCGATGCGAAGACGACGCAGGCCGGCAATCTGGAGAAGATCGCCGCGAGCTCGCTCGACCAGATCATCGCCGATCCGCAGCTTCACCAGTTCGCGGTTGCGGCAGGCGCTTCTGCCTTCAAGGTCAACTGTGCCCAGTGCCACGGTTCGGGTGCTGCCGGTTCGGCCGGCTTCCCCAACCTCAATGACGACGACTGGCTCTGGGGCGGCAAGCCTGAGGAGATCTACCAGACGGTGGCGCACGGCATCCGTTACACCGGCGACGACGACACGCGCGTCTCCGAAATGCCGTCCTTTGCCGAGATCCTGAAGCCGGAAGAGATCAAGCAGACGGCGGCTTACGTCGTCAGCCTGGCCGGCACGCCTTCGGATGCGGCGCTGGTCGAGCCGGGCAAGGCGCTGTTCGAGACCAATTGCGCCTCGTGCCACGGCGCCGATGCCAAGGGTAATCGCGAGTTCGGCTCGCCTGACCTGGCGGACGCGCTCTGGCTCAACGGCGACAGCGAGCAGGCGATCATCGCGCAGATGAAGGCGCCCAAGCACGGCGTCATGCCGGCCTGGCTGCCACGCCTCGGCGACACCACGGTCAAGCAACTGGCCGTATTCGTGCATTCGCTCGGTGGCGGCGAGTAACACTCAAGGGGTGGGTGGGCACCGAGGGCTGCCCCTCATCCGCCTGCCGGCACCTTCTCCCCGCAGGGCGGGGAGAAGGCCGCAAGCTCGACCCGCCCCGCCAATCATCAAGGGAGATGCCGGACGATGGCGTTGCGCCCAGCGTCTCTCTCCCCGCTTACGGGGAGAGATGTCCGGCAGGACGGTGACGGGCGCGCCCGCGAAACGCGTTAATTGCGAATTTCTGGTTGAGTCATGGAGCCGCGTCGAAAGACGCGGCCTTTGTCATTCCAGCCTTGTTTCGTTACTGTGCCGACCAGGCCGCCAGCTCGTATCCGTCAGGGTCTGCGAAGTGAAAACGGCGGCCGCCGGGGAAGGAGAAGATCGGCTTGACGATCTTGCCGCCCGCCTTTTCGACGCGGGCCTGTGTATCTTCCAGGTTGTCGGCATAGATGATGATCAACGGCCCGCCAGTTCTGACCGGGCCCGTTGTGGTGAAGCCGCCGGTCAGCCTTCCGTCCTGGAACTCGCAGTATTCAGGACCGTAATCCGTGAAGGTCCAGCCGAAGGCGGCGCCATAGAACGCCTTGCTGGCGGCGATGTCGGAGACGTTGAACTCGACATAGTCGATGCGGCGATCGTTGCCCTTGTTACCCATGATGTGTCCTGTCGCTTTCCGATTCCAAGATTGATTTCAGTGTGGCGAGATCCTTTGCCACCCATTCGGCATCGCCGGCGAATTGCCCGTCGCTCACGTCGGGTTGCCGCAGCAACGTGAACATCACCTCGGCGCCATCGCCGTTCGGCACGACGCGCAAGGCGTTTTGCACCTTCGCGCCGTTTTCGAGCGTCACCAGATGGTCGACGACGCCGAAGGCATTGTCAGGGGCAAAGCGCACACGCGCATTGCCGAGCGGTCCGGGAGCGATCCATTCCTCGCCGTCGCGCGTCAGGCCGGACGACAGGCCCGATGCCCAGAGCGGCATGTTTTCCGGCTTGGCCGTGAAGGCATAGACTTCGTGCCAGTCGCGCTCGATCGAGATGTGGACGATTTTCGCTGCTAGTGTCGTCATGCGTTCCATCGCTTTGCGTTTGCTGTTGAAGTCAACGGGATAGCACTGCACGGCGTCGCCGTCTTGAACGAAACGGCCAGCTAGCCCGCGAGTTGACGCTGGATTTCGCGCGGCGAGAGCGAGGTCAGCGCTCTAGTCTCGCGTGTGAGATGCGCCTGATCGGCGTATCCGCACTCGAGCGCCAGTGCCGTCAGGCTTGCCCCGGCCTGCGCATGGCAGGCAGCGAGAAAACGCTGCAGGCGAAGGACGCGATCGAGCGTCTTGGCGCCATAGCCGAAGTGCTCGTGGCAACGGCGGCGAAGCGTTCGTTCGCTTGTGTCGGTGGTCTGAGCGAGCGAGCGGATTGGGTTGTCCGACGCGGAGCGGCCGTGTCGGAGAAGGTCGAGGCACGCGGCGATCTCGCCTGGCGGGGCTGCTACCATCGGGATCCGGCGTTTCACCACTTCGGCGAGGATGGCGCTGCGCGCTGAAGTATCCGCAGCCTCGGTCATCCGTGCGTCGAGATCCCGAGCGTCCCGTCCCCATAGGTCGTCGAGAGGGACGATCGTACCGGTTATCTGTGAAAGCCGCGTGCGCAGCCAGCAGGCGGCGATGCCGGGTCGAAATCTCAGCCCGATCAGGGTTTCGCCGGAGCCGATCACGGGGAAGGCGGCCACTCGGTCCGGTCCGGCAACTGCAAGTCCACTGTGCGACCAGATGATGTCGACGCAGCCATCCGGGACCACGGCCATGCGCGACGCTTGCCCCTCGGGCATGACATGGCTCCAAAGGCACTCCACATGGGCCGCAAGCGACGCTGGAGCCGGCCGCTCACGATAGGTGCCGCGCCGCTTGGCGAGCGTCAGAGGTTCAAGCGAGCCGTGCATGTTTTTTCCTTCGTCGCCTACTGCATGTTTCCTTAAATCGCATTCGATTTAAGGATAAAAACATGCAGCAATTCAAAGTGCTACAGCGACCTTTGCGCGTCTGATAAGACGCGCGGCGCTGTAGACGGCCGGTTTGCCATGGCAAGACTGCCGTTCGCCCGTTTCCTCACGGTACTGGACCGGAGGAGGATGGCAAAGGGGCTGGCCGCTGTCACGGTTCCTCGAAGGCGCCGCGACGGGGGCGGCGGCATCTCCGCAGGGCCCTGGATTCCCAGAAACTGCGATCGTCATCGGGGTCGTGCGGCACGAGGCCCGGGCGTTTCGACGCATGCGGCGGCATTAGCGCGCAAACTTGACACAGATCAACGTTTCCCGCGGCCAAATCGGGCAAAACATCGGCCAATACGCGATACATTCGGGGACTTCCCACACATGCAGCCTCAATCCGCCACAAACGCCCCCATCGTCGAACGCCACGAGGCCGAGGCGGTCAACGCGGCACATGTGCGCAAGCCGCTTTACGAAAAGCGCAAGAAGATCTTCCCGAAGCGGGCCGAGGGACGATTCCGCCAGTTCAAATGGCTGGTGATGCTGGTGACGCTCGGCATCTATTATCTCACGCCATGGATCCGCTGGGACCGCGGCGAACATGCGCCCGACCAGGCCGTGCTCGTCGATATCGCCGCCCGCCGGTTCTATTTCTTCTTCATCGAGATCTGGCCGCAGGAATTCTTCTTCGTGGCCGGGCTTCTGGTCATGGCGGGCTTCGGGCTTTTCCTCGTCACATCCGCCGTCGGGCGCGCCTGGTGCGGCTACACCTGTCCGCAGACCGTCTGGGTCGATCTCTTCCTCGTCGTCGAACGCTTCATCGAGGGTGACCGCAACGCGCGCATGAAGCTGGACGCCGGGCCGTGGACACTGAACAAGGTGGGCAAGAGGGTCGTCAAGCACTCGATCTGGATCCTGATCGGCATTGCCACCGGCGGCGCCTGGATCTTCTATTTTGCCGACGCGCCGGCATTGCTGAAGAGCTTCATATCGCTCGAGGCTCCGGCGATCGCCTATATGACCGTCGCGATCCTGACAGCCACGACCTATGTCTTCGGCGGGCTGATGCGCGAACAGGCCTGCACCTATATGTGCCCGTGGCCGCGCATCCAGGCGGCGATGCTCGACGAGAATTCGCTCGTCGTCACCTATAACGACTGGCGCGGCGAGCCGCGTTCGCGCCACCAGAAGAAGGCCGCAGCGGCCGGGGAGACCGTTGGCGATTGCGTCGATTGCAATGCCTGCGTCGTCGTCTGTCCGATGGGCATCGACATCCGCGACGGTCAGCAGCTCGAATGCATTACCTGTGCGCTCTGTATCGACGCCTGCGACAACGTCATGGACAAGCTCGGCCGCGAGCGCGGGCTGATCGCCTATGCGACACTCAGCGACTATGCCGCCAACATGGCGCTTGCCACCGACGGCGGCACGAAGGCGATCGACCCGGCCCGGGTGCGCGATGCCGATGGCACGTTCGTCGACAAGGTCAGGCATTTCAACTGGAAGATCGTCTTCCGTCCGCGCGTGCTCGTCTATCTCGGCGTCTGGACCCTGGTCGGCATCGGCCTGCTCTATGCGCTTTTGGCGCGCGACCGGCTCGAGCTTAACGTGCTGCATGACCGCAACCCGCAATTCGTGCTCGAATCTGATGGATCGGTGCGCAACGGCTACATGGTCAAGCTCTTGAACATGATCCCTGAACAACGCACGGTTATGCTGACCATTGACGGCCTGCCGTCGGCGATGATGCGCATCGCCGGTCAGGCGCCGGGCGACGGCCGCAGCTTCGCCGTCGGCGTCGATCCGGACAAGGTGACGGCGCTGAAGGTGTTCGTGACGCTGCCGAAGGAAAAACTCGGCGAGGCGGAGGACGGCTTTAGCCTGATTGCGGAGGACCCATCGAGCCATGAGCGCGACGTCTACAAGGCCAACTTCAACGCACCGGGAGCCGCGAAATGACCGCTGACCAGGGCAGACAACCCCGTGTCTTCACCGGATGGCACATGCTCGGCGTGATGGTGCTGTTCTTCGGCACCATCATCACCGTCAACCTGATCATGGCCTGGAACGCCAGCCATAGCTGGAGCGGCCTCGTCGTCCAGAACACCTATGTCGCCAGCCAACAGTTCAACGGCAAGGTGAAGGAGGCGCGCGCCTTTGCGGCAAGCGGTCTCGACGGCAAGCTCGACCTGGAGCCGGGCGCGGTGCGTTACACGCTGACACGGCAGGGGAAGGCCGAAACCTCGGCCGACAAGGTCGTTGCCGTGTTCAAGCGTCCGGTCGAGGAGCACGAGGACGTGCGGGTCGAGATGGCGCAGCAGGGCGACGGCGTCTTCGTGGCCGCGACTGACCTCAAGCGCGGCCAATGGATCGCCGATATCACCGCGACGTCGGGCGACAAGGTCGTCTATCGCCAGGCCATCCGCTTCATTGCGCCGGGAGAGCGTCCATGAGCTGCTGCGCTGCCGGCGCCGAGACCGCGCTGGAGATCGAGAGAAGTGGCCAGGGCCTGCCGAGTTCGGAGGAGCTGTGGCTGACCAGCCGCGCGCTCGGCGGCGGCCTTCGCCAGACCGACCTCAGCGTGCCCGGCATCCACTGCGGCGCCTGCATCACCACGATCGAGGCAGCGCTGAAGACGAGGCCGGAGGTGGAGCGTGCCCGCGTCAACCTTTCCTCGCGCCGGGTGTCGATCGTCTGGAAGGAAGATGTCGCTGGCCAGCGCACCGACCCGCGCCAACTGGCGCGCGCGATCCGCGAGCGCGGCTACGAGACGCATCTGTTCGCCCCCGGCGAGGAGGAAGGCGACACGCTGCTGAAGCAGCTGGTGCGCGCCGTTGCCGTCGCCGGCTTTGCCTCCACCAACATCATGCTGCTCTCGGTCTCGGTCTGGTCCGGTGCCGAGGCGGCGACACGCGATCTCTTCCATTGGATTTCGGCGCTGATCGCCGCGCCGACGCTGATCTATGCCGGCCGGTTCTTCTACGCGTCCGCCTGGAATGCGCTGAAGCATGGCCGCACCAACATGGACGTGCCGATCGCTCTGGCGATCACGCTGTCCTACGGCATCTCGCTCTATGAGACGATCACCCACGGCACCCATGCCTGGTTCGACGGCACGGTGATGCTTCTGTTCTTCCTGCTGATCGGCCGCACGCTCGATCACATGATGCGTGGCCGCGCCCGCTCGGCGATCAGCAGCCTGGCGCGCCTGTCGCCACGCGGAGCGATGGTGGTCGATGCGGATGGCGCCCGTGAATACCGGCCGGTCGACGAGATCAAGCCGGGCGAACGGCTGGCGATCGCGGCTGGCGAGCGCATCCCGGTCGACGGGCGGGTCCTCATCGGTTCCAGCGACCTCGACCGCTCGATCGTCAACGGCGAAAGCGCGCCCGCGCCGGTACATATCGGCGATACGGTCGAGGCGGGCACGCTCAATCTCACCGGTCCTTTGACGATCGAGGCGACGGCCGCTGCCCGCGACTCGCTGCTCGCCGAAATCATGGGCCTGATGGAGGCCGCCGAAGGGGGCAGGGCGCGCTATCGCCGCATCGCCGATCGCGCGGCGCAGTATTACTCGCCGGCGGTTCACCTACTGGCGTTCTTGAGCTTCATCGGCTGGATGTTCGTTGACGGCGATTTCCATCATGCGATGCTGGTTGCCGTCGCCGTGCTGATCATCACCTGCCCCTGTGCGCTTGGGCTGGCGGTGCCGGTCGTGCAGGTGATCGCCGCCGGACGGCTCTTCCAGAACGGCGTTATGGTCAAGGACGGCTCGGCCATGGAGCGGTTGGCCGAGATCGACACGGTGCTGTTCGACAAGACGGGCACCCTGACGGTCGGCGAGCCGCGCCTTACCAATGGTGCGGAGATCAGGCCGGATGTGCTGGCAACGGCCGCGGGCCTTGCCGTGCATTCACGCCACCCGCTGGCGATCGCGATCCACGATGCCGCTGCGATCGCGCCGGTACTCTCCGGTGATATCCGCGAAATCCCGGGCGCCGGCATTGAGGCGGCGACGGCAGACGGTGTCTACCGCCTTGGCAGTCGCGCCTTTGCCTGCGGGGACGCCGGTGAGGCGAGCGGCCAGTCGGAGGCGATTCTTTCTCTCGACGGACGCGAGCTTGCCTGCTTCCGCTTTGAAGACCGGCTGCGGCCGCTAGCGCACGAAAGCGTTGAGAGCCTGACCCGCATGGGGTTTGCGACCGGTATTCTCTCGGGCGACCGCGAGCCGGTGGTGTCAGCACTTGCCGGCAGGCTCGGCATTGCCAGCTGGCGTTCCGAGTTGTCGCCGCGCGGCAAGGTTGACGAATGCGCGGCGGCGGCCGAAGGCGGCCACCGCGTGCTGATGGTCGGCGATGGCATCAACGACGCGCCGGCCTTGCGTGCGGCCCATGTGTCGATGGCGCCGGCGACAGCCGCCGATGTCGGCCGGCAGGCCGCCGACTTCGTCTTCCTGCATCAGGGGCTTTCCGCCGTGCCGATGGCGATCGACACGGCGCGCCGGGCCGGCCGGCTGATCCGCCAGAACTTCGCGCTGGCGATCGGCTACAACATCATCGCCGTTCCGATCGCCATTCTGGGCTACGCCACGCCGCTGATTGCAGCGGTCGCCATGTCGACATCGTCGGTGATCGTCGTCGCCAATGCGCTGCGGCTGCGCACGAGGATGGCCAAGACGGAGGCGGCACCGGCCGTGCGACAGACACCGACAGCGCTGGACGCGATCGGAACCGCTTCATGAACACGCTGATCTATCTTATTCCGATCGCATTGTTCTTAGGCGGGCTTGGTCTCGTCGCCTTCCTCTGGGCGCTGAAGAGCGGCCAGTACGAAGACCTCGACGGAGCCTCGTGGCGCGTGCTCGACGATGGCGACGGCAAGCCCGAAAAGGAGTGATTTTCTTAGGAATGGCTTGTCGTTAATCGATTTGAATGCCAAAACAGCCTCCGCCGTCGCATCTCGCGTCCGCCCCTTTCCCGAGGGGTAAAGCGAGGGGGCGAAGTTCAATTCGAGGGGCCGGCTCCCACGCGTTTATCCCGATCGCGTCCGGCTCTCCTGTCCAATGGAGGCAATCACGTGTCACAGGCGGAAATCGGCCTTATCGGTCTCGGCGTCATGGGCTCGAACCTGGCGCTCAACATCGCTGAAAAAGGCAACAAGATCGCGGTGTTCAACCGCACCGTCGAGGCGACGCACAAATTCTACGCGGAAGCCGGCGCGCTTCAGGGCCAGATCGTGCCCTGCGACACGATCGAGGAGTTCGTCGCCGCCATCCGCCCGCCGCGCCCGATCATCATCATGATCAAGGCCGGCGAGCCGGTCGACCAGCAGATGGAAATCCTCAAGCCCTACCTCGCCAAGGGCGACATCATGATCGATGCCGGCAATGCCAACTTCCGCGACACGATGCGCCGCTTCGACGCGCTGAAGGACAGCGGCCTTACCTTCATCGGCATGGGCGTTTCCGGCGGTGAAGAGGGCGCGCGCCACGGCCCGTCGATCATGGTCGGCGGCACGGAAGACTCCTACAGGCGCGTCGAGACGGTGCTGACCTCGATCGC